>NZ_CP049703.1:625000-937500 GCF_003688615.2 Parageobacillus toebii NBRC 107807
AACAAATTGCATCAAATAAAAATAATACCAAACCAAAGAAAACGCCCCCTGCACACAAGCGGCGACGTTTTCTTTGTGCAATGTTATTACTTCTTATAAAACTCAGCGATTTTTGAAACAACATATTCTTGTTGCTCTTCTTTGAGTTCAGGGAACATCGGGAGCGACAATGCCTCTTTCGCCGCCTTTTCGGCTTCCGGTAAATCCCCTTCCTTATAGCCTAAATCTTTAAACACCGGCTGCAAGTGTAATGGAAGCGGGTAATATATCATTGTGGCAATTCCATTTTCTTTCAAAAACGCCTGTAATTCGTCACGTTTTGGCGCTCGAATCGTATACTGATGGAAGACATGGTAACAATCTTTAGACTCTACCGGCGTCACGATGATATCGCCAACCTTCTCTTTTAACATGCGTGTATACGTATCGGCGTGTTTTCTTCTTAATTCCGACCATTTATTCAAATGCGGAAACTTAACATTTAAAATCGCTGCCTGCATTTCATCAAGACGGCTATTATAGCCTAGTATATGATGATAATATTTAGGCTTGCTTCCATGAACACGGATAACGCGGCACTTTTCCGCTAACTCATCGTCATTGGTGACAATCATTCCGCCGTCTCCATACGCTCCTAAGTTTTTCGTTGGGAAAAAGCTGTATGTAGCCGCGGTTCCTAGTTCACCAACGCTTTTTCCTTTGTATTTTGCTCCAATCGCTTGCGCAGCATCTTCGATGATAGCTAACTGATGTTTTTGAGCAATTTCTACAATTGCATCCATATCTGCCATCTGTCCGTATAAATGAACCGGAACAATTGCCTTTGTTTTTTCGGTGATAGCGGCTTCTATTTTTTTAGGGTCGATATTAAAGGTTACAGGATCAATATCTACAAACACTGGCTTTGCTCCAGTACGAACAATGGACCCTCCTGTAGCAAAAAAGGTGAACGCTGTCGTAATCACTTCATCACCGGGTCCTACACCAGCTGCTTGCAAAGCAATATGTATCGCGTCACTTCCATTTCCGCATCCAATTCCATGCTTTACGTTGCTATAGGATGCTATATCACTCTCTAGTTTTTTTACTTGATCACCTAAAATAAAGCGTGATGAGCTCATCACTTCGTCCAAAACGGCAAGTATTTCAGACTTTAGCTGCTGATATTGCTCACTTAAATCTAACATTGGTACTTTCATAAAAAATTCCTCCAAAAAAATAATGTTAATTTCAACATGTTTAGTTTATCACATCTTCTCCAAAGATATTATTACGCTTTTTTGACAAAGTTTAAGTGAAATGATGAAAAATTTAAAAACAACGTATATCATTCATCAAACAAGGCAATAATCTTCGAATAGTTATTATTCCCCAAAAAAGCCGTTTGTACCTTTTCGACACAAACGGCAAGAAAACAAAACAACTTTATTGTCAATCATTGTTAGCGATCATTTCCATATACTTTTCTTCCGCCGCGTAATAATTTGCGGATGAATGTCATAAAAGGTTTATATTGATCGTTAACAAGCCCAATTAACTCTGCCAAAAGTTCTACTATAACCGCAAGAACAAACACAATGAGAATGGATTGCCATAATGTCGAAGCAGAAAAAAGAATTGCGCTTACTCCGAAAATAATGCCAAAACCATAAATCAATAATACCGTATTGCGGTGAGAAAAACCAAGCGCTAAAAGACGGTGATGCAAATGTGATTTATCTGGCGCCGAAATTGGTTTTTTATTCACGATTCGACGAATAATGGCAAAGGTAGTATCAAAAATTGGGACACCAAGAATAATGACAGGAACCACAAAACTAAACAATGTTACACTTTTATAAAGGCCTAAAACGGATAACACGGAAATCGCATAACCTAAAAACAGCGCTCCGGTATCCCCCATAAAAATTTTCGCTGGATGGAAATTATAGAATAAAAATCCAATCACACTACCCAATATAATAAGGGATAGGGTAAAAATCAGCATTTTATCAGCCATGCCGGCCATCGTCGCAATCGTAGCGATACCGATTGCGGAAATGCCTGCGGAAAGACCATCCAAGCCATCGATGAGATTAATCGCATTTGTAATGCCGACTATCCAAAAAATTGTAATGGGATAGCTCCACAATCCAACGTCAAATGTACCGACAAAAGGGATCGTTAAAATGTCGACTTTAAGTCCCGACGCAACAACAACGAGGGCGGCCAGAAGCTGTCCGCAAAATTTGATTTTCGGCGACAACTCATATAAATCATCGAGCATGCCGACAATTACAATTATAATCGCCCCTACAGTAATCCCTGTCACTTGTTGATTATAGACTCCACCGACGAAGTAGCCGACGGCCACACCGATGAAAATTGCTAATCCCCCAAGCCTCGGCATAATCCGTGTGTGTACTTTCCGCTCATTCGGTCTATCCACCGCTCCTATTTTGACTGCGAACTTTATGACAAAAGGCGTAACCACAATTACCGTTATTAAAGAAGCGAAAAATGCCAGAACCGCTTGCGTATTCATAAATAATCACCTTGACTTTGCGTAATAGTAACACACATCATCTTTATGTTACCACATACAACAAGTAAATCAATCATTTTTTTATGTCTTCTCTCCTTAAAAACATTCGGCAGTCTTAGGAAATTTACTTACTTTAGTGTATAAATTGAATCCAGGATGATACTTGTATTTTTTACCTTTGTCTGTATTATTAGTATGTTGTGCTATAATTAATTTCTGGAAGAATGAATTTATTAGGAGAGGAAAACATGTTAACAAAAGTAAAAGAGCTGTTTAGCGAAAGCACTCGAGATATAAAACGACTTTATAAACTTGCTCAGCAAGTAAACGAATTAGAACCAACCATCGCATCGTTAACGGATGAACAATTAAGAGAGAAAACCGAATATTTCAAAAAACGTTTAAAAGATGGAGATACACTCGATGATTTAAAAGTTGAGGCATTCGCAGTCGTGCGGGAAGCTGCGAAACGTGTTCTTGGTCTTCGTCACTATGACGTACAACTTATCGGCGGATTTGTGTTACATGAGGGAAATATCGCTGAAATGCAGACCGGTGAAGGAAAGACATTGGTGGCTACTCTTCCGAGCTATTTGCACGCCCTTGAAGGGAAAGGCGTACATATTATTACAGCTAACGAGTATTTAGCTCGGCGGGACTACGAACAAATGGGGAAAGTTTTTCAATTTTTAGGACTTACTGTCGGTTTGAACATATCGCAAATGTCTCCCCAACAAAAAAAAACAAGCGTATGCGGCTGATATCACTTACGGAACAGGAACGGAGTTTGGTTTCGATTATTTGCGTGACAACATGGTTTACGATCTTAATGATAAAGTACAGCGAAAACTGCACTATGCCATTATCGACGAAATTGACAGCATCCTCATTGACGAAGCCCGCACCCCGCTTATTATCGCTAATAAGTCGAGTATGGGAGCGGAATTATTCCGTATTACCGCTCAAATTGTTAAACATTTTAAAAACGGAGTCGATTATGAATTATATCCTGAAACAAAACAAATATTTTTAACAGACGAAGGAGCCGCAAAAATTGAAAAAACATTCGGGATTGATAATCTATACGATGTGGAACACCAAGTATTATTGCACCATGTCATGCAATCATTGCGCGCTTTCGTGATTATGAAACGCGATGTCGATTACATTGTAAAAAATGGAAAAGTACTGCTAGTCGATCAATTTACCGGTCGCGTAATGGATGGGCGTACATTTAGCGACGGATTACATCAAGCGATCGAGGCAAAAGAAGGAGTAGAAATCACTGAGGAAAATGAGGTTCAGGCTACAATTACGATCCAAAATTATTTTCGAATGTATGATATACTGTGCGGAATGACGGGAAGTGCCACCCCTTCAAAAGATGAATTTTGGAACACATATCATCTTCGTGTCGTAACGATACCGACAAACAAACCTTCTCGGCGCATTGACATGGAAGACCTTGTATATCGCACATATGAAGCAAAAGTCCGCAAAGTTGTAACGGAAGTACAAAAAATGAACAAAATTGGCCGTCCTGTCTTAATCGGCACAACGTCTATCGCTCAGTCGGAGCGATTGTCCCAATATTTAACCAAAGCCGGTATTCCACATCAAGTTCTAAATGCGAAAACAGAAGAGGATGAAGCGCGCATCATCGCACAAGCAGGCCAAAAAGGACAAGTAATGATCGCCACAAATATGGCAGGAAGAGGAACGGATATTTTACTCGGGGAAGGCGTTGCAGAACTGGGCGGATTGCATATCATTGGCACAGAGCGTCATGAAAGCAACCGCATTGACATGCAGCTACGCGGTCGTGCCGGTCGCCAAGGGGATCCAGGCTCTTCGCAATTCATTATTTCCCTAGAGGATGACCTATTTCGCCTTTATGATCAAGAAGAATTGGAGAAATGGTTAAAGAAAGTGCAAACCGATGAAAACGGATTAATTATTTCCCCAGACCCTATCAAATTTGTCAGAAAGGTTCAAGAAACGATTGAAAACGCCCACTATTCGGCACGGGCTCATTTGCTCAAATTAGACTCTGTCATTGACCAGCAAAGTAAGATCATTTATCAAATCCGCGATCGTATTTTAGCTCTTCAAAACGAAGAGGTCCTTTTCAAAATGATCGAGCATATTGAAAACTATGTAACGCAAACAGTCGATAAATATTGCCCGTCGGATGTCTTTTTCGAAGACTGGAATATAAAAGGGCTTCACGAAGAGTTAAGTTTTGTCTTTTTGCAGTTTAATAAAACAATAGATGATTTCAAAGGCTCAGAAAAAGAAGAAATTAAACAATTGGTTTTGGAAGAGTACGAGTCGTTAAAATCTGATTTGCTTACGTTAAAACAAGACGAGGCGCTCACTTTACGCTTAAAACGTTTAATGATTCAAATTATTGATTCTAACTGGATTAATCATCTTAATAGATTGACAGACTTAAAAGATGGCATCCATTTGCGCGGATATGGCCAGGAAGACCCATATCGCGCCTTCGAAATCGAAGCGTATCATGAATTTGTACGCCTCCAGCAAAACATTCATGCAGAAACTGCTATTAAGGCGATGAACTATATCAAAAGCCAATTTGATATCGAGCGCGCTTAATTAGAGGAGGATTTCTATGATTTTTAAACGAAAAAGAAAACAGCAGAATACTCTTCCTCCTGAACCCTCATCTGTTCAGGAGGAAAGCAGGAAGCAAGAGGAGGAATTAAAGACTACGTTATCGTTTCATCCCGACTGGGACTTATCTCCTCAGGAAAAATACGTGTACCAGTTTTATCATGAGCAGCTTCCACCGTTGAAACATAATCAAATTTCTATTTCGGGAATGAAACTAATTGAATATAACGATGGGTTTGTCGTCGTGGCGTTTTTACGCAGCACTCTTCCAAAACCAGTCCGCTTTGAACAAATTACTTTATTGTTGCTAGATGAAACCGGACAAGCTATTGCCAGAAAACAATTTGACATGGATAGCTTTGGCGAACTTCCGCCAATGACGGCAAGACCGTGGAGATTTCTCTTCTCATCGGAAGATAAGCTTGTCGATAAAATACCGACGGAAAACTGGAAAATAGCGTTTGAATTAAAGCAATCTCCCAACTCTTTACAGCATCGTCTCGATTTAGAAGAAAGCTGGGAACAATCACTATCCGCACAGCAGCGCGAACATTTGCAAAAATTAATAGAAACATTGCCGCCGCTTTCCGCTGGGGAAATTAACTTCACGGGAATAGAAGCGAAGCTAAATCAACAGGGCGACTTAATTGTTACGTTGCTTATTCGCAACGGCAGTGATAAACATATTCAGCTCGAGCAAATCCCATTAGTGGTGGAGGACGCTTCTGGGGAAGTTATATGTAAAGGCTTGTTCCGTCTTGAACGCTTTGAGGTAAAAGCGAACACAAGCAAGCCTTGGACGTTTATTTTCCCATCTAATCTACTATTAAAAGAAAATATTGATTTATCCAAATGGAAAGTATATCCTCCGCAATCATAATGCCACAAACAAGGCTGCCCTAATCATGACAGGGCAGCCTTGTTTTTTATATTATTCTCTCATTCTCTTTCTGAAAACAACCATATTTTCATGCATAGGTTAGGCGTAAAAGATTCGTAGATTCTTTATTTTGCTACACTAATTTCTAAAAAGGCGCCTTTTCTCATCACCACTCCATCTTTGCCTTTTAATGTCGGATGAATGACTAATAAATAACTTTCTCCTTTTTTTAGCTTCTCAGTTGGCTTAACCAATAACTGCGTTCCCTTATGGATCTGAACTGTAACTGGTACTTCTTGCCCACCAATATGATATAGTTTTACTCCATTCGTGTTAGTATTCATCAATGGACGAGAAAATTTAATGGTAAATGTCTTATCCGCTGGAGCGTTTCGCAACTTTCCAAAAGACTGATAACTTTTCAACTGCTGTAAAAGTAAATCCCGATGCGCCGCATACAGCTCCTTGTTAACCGCTGTTGTTATATTTGGCTTTACTCCAACGTTATGAATAGGCGTTCCTTTTGGCGAGAAAAAGCGCGCGACCGTTAATTTCAACATGCTTCCGTCCGATAGCTCAAACATTTCCTGCATGGAGCCTTTTCCAAAAGTCCGCTGACCATACAACACAGCAGCCTGCTGTTCTTTCACCGACGCAGCTACCATCTCCGATGCACTCGCACTGGAGGAATTAATTAATACTTTTATCGGCCCTTTCATTTGAATAGGTTGTGTCACCGCTCGATAAGTTACCGGTTTATTAGAACGGTCTCGGAGCTGAAATGCATATTTGGCATTTGGAAAAAAGCCTATGATTTGTTGGGCAGCTTCCACATAACCGCCTGGATTATCACGCAAATCAAAAACCCATCCTTTTACCCCGGAAAGAGAGCGAATTGCCCGTTCAATGTCCCTAACAGAGTTCATATCAAAGCTATACAATCGAATGTACCCGATGTTTCCCGCCAATTTTGTGAATTCAACGTTTGGCCAGTCAATTTTTTCGCGAGTCACGGAAACCGAAAATGTTTCGTTCGTCGATGGACGGAAAACTTTCAAATGTACAGCCGTTCCTTCTTGACCGGTAATTAAGGTTAATGCGGTTTCTTTAGCATTATTCGCCACGGACTGTCCATCAACTTCTGTAATGATGTCCCCCGCCCGCAGCCCAGCACGCGCCGCTGGCCCGTTTTCCAAAACAGACATCACTTTAATACCTAAATCATCTTCTTCCATCATAATTCCAATTCCTATAAATTCCATATCAATAGATTTTAGAAACTCTTCATACTCTTTTGCCGTCATATAAGTAGAATATGGGTCTAAATGTTTGACCATTTCTTGCGGCGTAGTTCCTTTTAATATTTGTTCATTTACCGGTTCCACATAATACTCTCGAATAATTTGGCGCACTTCATCCAATACTTTTGGTGAAACAGGTTCTGCGGCGCGGACACTTACGTCCAGCACAGCCGAAGCAGAGAAACAGAGAAACAATGCGATAATTAACTTGCTAATTCTTTTCACGTCCATATCCCTTCTTTCTTTATTCAATATCCAATACAGCTGGCGCTTTCAATTCCTGAAAATACATGTCTAACTGTTTACGCGTATTAACGTCTTGTACTTTCGGCAGCCATTGTTCGCATAAAGCAAGCAGCCGTTCGGCCTGATTTATATCGCCATTCTCATAAGCGGCGACAATTTTGTCCATCGCTATCATTATATTGATAGGGAAAAAAGCGCGTTGCTTCATCGTTTCTGCTGGGCGCTGAAACGTTCTGACCATTTTCTGCCGAACAGCGGTGTCTGAAACTTTCGTAATCAAAATCCCTGTCTTTTTCAGCTGTTTATCAAAAGATGGATATATATCATACAACGTATCTAAGTCGCCTGACCGAAGCGCCTGATCTAACCGCGATGTCAAAGCGGTTAACCGCTCTCCGCTTTCCACGGCACTAATATAATAGGAAGCACGTTGAATCGTACGATAAGAATTAGCTAGTCTTTTGGAATACCGTTGCTTATCGGTTTTGTTTTTTATCCGCGCCACCTCTTTTTTCGCCGCCTCATAATCTTTTTTCACTTGATTGTAAAGACTATAAGGCTTGGAAAGACGGCTTGCTTTCATCGTTTGTTCCAGCTGGGCAGCGTGTTTCTCCAATCTCTCTATGGATGGAAGCGAAGCGGCTTCTGTCGTTTTCGCAAAAGTTCCCCATATAAAAGGCAGGAACAGCGAGAAAACGGCAATCAATATCGTAAAATGTCTTCCCAGATTTCTTTTCATCATCTATTCACCTACTATCCATAAAAATACAATTTAATTTTAATAGAAAGCATAGAGAAATAGAATATGTAATTTGTCTATTTTTCCATCTTTTATTACTATGAACGTGTTGCAAAACGCATAACGAATGCATAAATGCACATAAAAAATCCACCACCTTGGAAATCATATACAGTGATCAAAAAAAAACAACTCTCCAAGGGGTGGACACTATTATGATTTCCAATTGGAACAGCGAACATGCATGGACTTATGAAATTGACCCAATTTTAGAAGCATTATTTCGGTATATCGACTCGCTATCATTGCCGGAAACACCGTATGTGACAGGAAGACCGCCGGTGTCGAAAAAATCGTTGTTGAAATGTTTCTTTTTGAAAACCTATTTTTCCATTGATTCCTTGCGAAAATTAGTGCGCATCCTGCAGCGTTTTCGCTGTTTTCAACGGGCCTGTGGGCTTGGTGAAGTCCCTCACCTTTCTACGTTTTCCCGTGCGGCGAAGTGGTTCCGGGAACAAGGATTTCCTGTTTTTCATGCACAGCTGCTCAAAGATCTAGAAGTACGTTATCCGCAAATCGTGCTTATCGACAGCACAGCCCTTCGAAGCAGTCTTTACGATTCACAGGCGAAATGGGGAGTGTCCACCCGATATCACTGGTTTAAAGGATATAAACTCCATCTCTGCACCACCGCCGAGGGAATCATTTTATCTCATGTGTTGACCACAGCGAATCGAAATGATGCGGCAGTAGCACCAGAATTGCTTGTTTCTTTAAAGCAGTGGGATATCGAATTTGTATTGGGCGATGCCGCGTATGACAGTGAAAAGGTTCGTCAAACAGCAGAGCAGTCAGGAATCCTATTCATTTCCCCTATCAACCGCCGCAATAGCGAGGAACGAAAAGATGCCTATGGCCGGGTTCTTCCTGTCTTTTTGAAAACGAGATTTGGCCAATGGCTGTTTGGACTTCGTCGTGAGATTGAACGAGTATTTAATGAGTTAAAGAGTGACGGGTTGGAACAGCCAAGATGGTATGGATTTCATCGATATGTACTGCATGTGTTATGTTGCATCCTTATGCATAACTTCGAGTTTTTACTCTAGTTTTGCAACACCATCGAAAAAGAAAAGCTCCGCAAAATGTCTTTCTGCAGAGCTTTCAACATATTTTGATAATCTTCGGGCAGTGACAGTTGGCACCTAATTGATAACCTCCATAAACTCCGGTTGTCCAACTTTGTAATACAACTTATTAGTCCCTTCGTAAATATAAGAATCTAAAAATTCGTTCTCCGGTAAATAGTCTGGATACGAAACTTCTAGTGTGACTTTATTATCCTTAAGGATTAAGGTTGCATGCCCCTTGTTTCCTGCTCTGTCTTCAATAAACCAAAATTCCCCTACACCATTTTTATTAAACGTAACAGTGACCGGGTTTGAGAGTGACTGTCTTGCATTCGATCCGTCCGGCATAGACCACCAAATCCCGTAAAGTTGAACTTTTGCTTTGTTAGGAGAAGTAAACTTAATGATTGCTCCGACTCCAGGGCGAGATTTGTCTTTAGAAGTGAACCATTCACCACTATACTTTTGTAATCCAGCTTTTAATAGTTCCTGTTCCTCTTTCACTTGAGCCAATTTTGCTTTCGAAGGAGTTTCATATTTTACTCGACTATCGCGGTCTACATAATACCCGCCACCAATACCTAACATACCAGGTTTGAAAGCATAGATACGGAACTTTTGCCCTGGCTTTAGATTCCGAACGAATACTTTCTTACTTGCATCTAGCTTATAGAGTGGCGTTTGTTTTAAAATTGTTAATCTACCAATTTGTCCCGGCTTTAGCTCTACACCATCCCAGTAAACTTTTGCCTCTACGCTATGTTCATTATACGGAGTCAATAATAACAGACCTGCACTTAATAACGGAACAAGTAGTAATCCTTTGACCTTTTTCAAAACATTTACCTCCTCATAATATTAATTCCATAATATTTTAATACAGGTTTTAATTCCCATCAAGTTACTTTCTATTCACTTCAAAGAAAAAATACTTTGAACCCTTTTCTGTAACAAAGAACTTTAAAATCTGGTGTGCTTGATAATTATTTTTCAAGATTTCCTATTTTCTATATATGCGGCAAAAAAATTTCTGCTATCTAATCCTATGCAAAAATAACAATATGGATATCGATCACCTTTTTGAAGGATAAAGGTGTTGCCCAACTTGTTTCTTGCCCGATGTAGTGTTTGTCTAGGAATGGTTGGATAATCGGAAATACAATGGTATTTTGCAAAGCCGTATGTGATGAATGTATAGTTTTAGTTTCTCAAGAAAGATCTTTTTAGTTAGGTTCTGTTATCGTTTATTGTTGATTTTTGTCCAAAAGAAAAACCGCCCATGATAGAAGCAGTTAATTGAACTATCGATTCCTGTTAGCCGCCTATGCCGCATTTCGCGCACCATAGATTACAGAAGAAGTTCTGTTCTTCCATGGGAGATCTCCATGTAGTGCTTACGGCACCAGCAAATGATGAAAATTTCTAGCAACTCTAGCTGCTGATGGTTGACGGTTTGATACTTGCTCATCCTTTTCCCTCCTAAAACAAAAATATCCCCAATTCCCTGAAAGGAATTGAGGCTAGTCAAAGTATATAGGATTTGCATGTGATGTTCATAATTATATTAAATGCTTAAAAAGTTTTTTGATACGGTTTCTTAGAAGAGATTACGAGACTGGCAGTGCTTCATCGCAAAAAAGAAAAGCCCCGCAGAGATTTCTCCCCGCAGAGCTTTTCGACATATTTCAAGTGTGATAGGAGCCTATCCCATTATTGAACAACTTTTACACTACCATGTACAGAAACTTTATTACCTACTGCGTCAGTAATATCAATTGTATCAAGCGCCTTAATGGTTAAACCTTTTGCAAGGTCAGCTGCAGTTACAGGCGCTTCTAAAGTTAATACTAATGTAGTACCAGCTGTTGTTTGTTGCGCTGTTGTAATCGTATCGTTTGAAGCAACTTTAGCTCTACCAATGTAAAGTTCAAAATCCTTAGCGTCACCAGTAGCATTTATAACAGGTTCAGAGAATGTAAGCGTAATTTTGTTAGTACCAGTTAACTGTGCCTTAGTAATTGTTGGAGCTACATGATCTCCTGTTTTAATTGTAGCTGTATAACCCGCAACCTCTTTACCATCCGTTGTTTTGATAGCACCTTTTGTAATGCTTACTTTGTAAAGTCCATCGAAAACTTCATTATCTTTTAATTTAAGTGTTAATGTTTTGCCATTACCACTTAATGTGGCTACAGCATCATTGATAGTAACTGGATGGCTATCTTTATCTAGTGATGATACAGTAATAACACCATCCACAAGCGTACCAGCATTAGCACCAGAAGCTTCGATCACTGTAGACTTATCAATTGCTTTATTAAAATGAATTACTAATTCTGTAGCGTTAATCGCTCTCACATTCGCAACTTTAGGAGTTGCTTTTGCATTATAAGCAGCTTTTACCGTTGTTGCTTTAGAAGTTAGCTTTGCTTTGAATGCGTCAGTTACTTTTGCTAATGCATTTTCAGCTTCTTCCAAAGCTTTTTCAGCAGCATCTAGATCGCCTTTGTTAATTGCTTCTTCAGCCACACGCAATTTCATTGAAACTGTGATATCGTAAACTAAGCTGTCGCGAAGTGTTTGCGCTTTAACTTTGAACTTTACGCGAAGTAAATCGCGAGTTGTTTTACCATATACGCGGTCTAAGATGACTGTACGGAATTTTAACTCATAAGAAATTTTGTGATAAAGCTCTTCCGCTTTATCGATATCTTTCGCTGCAACAGCTGCTTCTAATTCTTTGCGCATTTCGTCTAATTTAACCGCATAGTTGTATGCGTCGAGGTAAGTTACTACGCGTTTTGTGATGTACTCTTTGTATGCAGCATCTAAGTCAGCTAAATACGCTTCTTTTTTCGCGCCACCTGCTTTTTTCACTAATGCTACCGCGTCAGCATATGCTTTTTTCGCTTTGTTGTATTCAGCATATACTTTTTTAATGTCTGCGAATTTGCCAGTATCAGTTACTGTTTGGCTGTAAGTATAATACGCCTTTTTGAATTGAGCTTTCGCTTTGTTTACTACTGCATCAACGTTAGCAGCCGCTTGAGGAGCAGCTGGGTTGGCAGCTATGAATGCGCTTGCGGCGATTGCGCTTGCTGTTGCAATTTTAACAGCTTTCTTTTTGTTCATAGGGTAGTACGTCTCCCTTCTTTAATATAAATTTTAGAGTAATTATTACTAAAGCGATAGATTTAGTAGGTCCATTGCCTAGAAGACTTGACTATTTGTAAAATAGTTAACGGAAATAACACCCTATTACTCTACGAATACGAAGTAATAGAAAATGGCGCATATATTGCTATATCTTGATGTTTATTCCTCATCATTCCACCGTTTACTGTAATACATTTTCTAGTGAATTCTAGACACAAATGTTTTAAGAAAATCACAAATCTAATTCATTCATTACAAGTTTTTTAAAAAAATTAGAAATCTAATTTCATTCATTACAAGTTTTTTTTTAGGAAAATTACAAATTTCATTCATTACAAAACAGCACACACTATACATGAATATGTGTTTTTCCAGAGATAGAACAACATCTTCTACATTTCACGTACTATCAAAATGATCTGTTTTAACATTATTCTTATATAATATTAACTATATTTTTCTGAAAGTGAAAATTAACTCTTCTAAGACGAGAAAAGAAAAGGAAAGGAACCAGAGCTACCGTAGCCCTGATTCCTTCGCATTAATTGAATATTTATACTGTTTTGAATCGCAGTGCACAGGCAAGCATCATAAATCCCTATTTTAAAAAAGTTCACGATATTGAATACATCGCCCCCTAAAAGGAGAAAATGTATAACGTAATTTATAGTAGCGGTAAGTTTCTGGTTGGTGAGTCATTCACAAACGATTGACTTTTTTCAGAGGCTACCATACTGTGAATGACTCCTTTTTTTATGGTGTCCTTATTTTTCAATCGGCTCTTATGCAAGAAAAAGCACAAAAAAGCCCCGTAGAGATTTCTCACAACAGGGCTTTTTGGCATATCCAAGAGGTAACAGGCACACTACAATCTTTGTTTATAAAAAACCACTTAAGTAGGTAGATTTTAAATCTTCATATCTGCCTATAATCGGGTTTTACGAAAATCTTTATCATCACGCAATTAATTTAGTTCTCTAACAATATATTTCGAACTGACCCATCCCACACGTCCATCTTTTAATATGATTTTATACCAAGAATTTTGGATTTCCAGCTTTCCATCGTCCGTTAACGACAGCTGAACATATTCTCCCATTTTTAGCTCGCCAATTGGATCTTTTGTCGTTGACGGCGTTGGTCTTACATTTAATGTGATCACATTGACACTACCTAAGTTTTTGACCGTAATGTATTTTTTATAGTCATAAAATTTAATGGAATTCGTCCAATATTCTTGATTGTTGTATTTTAAACGAACCCAGTAATCATTCGTTTTCTCCAGCAACGTAAATGTAGATCCTTTTTTCAAAATGGTTATGCTTTTATCCGCTCCTTTTTGACCGTATAGCGCAAGGTCTTGATTCGCCACCGCGACGATATTTTCCGGAAACACGTCCGATCCTTGCGGAATACCTGGTGAGGCAGGCACCGTTTCGTTTGGTTTAGCGGATTTGTAATAATTACTATCATACGCCAAAATATTGGCCATATGGCGGGCGATGCTTTGCCCCCAATATGGATCGCTGGCGTAATAAAAATTCATGCCTTCACTACTCTCATTGACACGTGTTCCCGCTAATGTATTAGTGCGAAAACCAAGATACGCTCCTTTAAAATACGAATAGGCCGGGTTTAAATATGTTGCTTTCACTTTTCGAGCGATATAATCAATCGATTCTTCTACGGACGAAAAGCGATATGCCGAAACAAACGGGGATGCGTCATAAGCGCCGTAACCGAATAAATTGTATTTCGTCAGTGCCAGTCTCGAAGTGCCGAAACCACTTTCATGAATCGCATGCGCGGCTAAATATAACGCATTTACTCCATATTTTTTACCGGCATCGATAAACACTTGACCTTTTCCTAGTAAAACGCTTGGCTTATTTGTTGAGTTGACATAATTTTCGATATACTTGTTTATTTGTTGAGCCGTAACCGAAGCGGTTGTCCGTAAATCAATAAATTGGTAGCCGTCCCGCACCCCGTTTAAAGGCGCTCCTGTTTTCACTTCCGTCACATAATCTCCAGAAACGTAACCGATTGTATTATTATATGTTATTTTGAACCAATTATTGGACGTTTTATGGGTCGGCACAATAATCGTTCCCTTTGAAATCGTTGCAAGGATATCAGAGTCCTTATTCGGTTCTTTTCGTACATTTAAATCCGCCCTTACCGCAAACGTTTTGCCAGAAATCGCTTGTTCTGTAACAGGCGTATTCGATGAATTATCCGGTTGCTTTGGTTGCTCTGTTGTTTGCTGATCTTGCGCTGGCTGCTGTGGCACTGGCGATGACGGCTTCTGTCCTGCATTGTTTCCTGTGTAACGAGCAAAATCTTTGATATAAACATATCCAGTTTTGTTTTTATAGCTAACTTTATACCAATCTCCAACACTAAAACTAGATGAAACAATTGTTCCTTTTGCGATTTTCTCCAACTTTGCATATGCGCTTCCAAAGGAAGAATACAAAAATGTATCCTTATTCGCTATGTACTTCGTTGCCGCAAAACTTTTGGACGACACTTTGACGACATCGCTGCTTATGACATACAGCTTTTTCCCATTAAAAGAAACTTCATACCAAGTTTGACCGACACTATTGACTACTTTTCTCGTTGAATATAATCCGTTGCCGCTGGCTAAACTAGTAACAGCTTTCTTTTTGGTGTTTGGCGCGCTGTAGAGATTGACCGTTTTCTTGGTAAAGTAATATGTACCGCTCGTTTGGATATATTGATCATATTCCTTTAAATAACTGCCGCTTACCCAGCCTGTTTTCGTATAGCTTTTCCCTTTCAGCACATATTGGTACGAAACTTTGTACCAGTTCCCTTTTTTCTCTGTCGCCGTGACGACTTTTCCTTTCGGAATCATGATGATCACTTTGTAATTCGTTCCCGCTCCCGACCGCATGTATACATTATTAGTCGTTTGATACGTTGTTTTGTTTATTACCGTGCTCGCTGCCTCTACTGTATTTACGTTCCACGGAATCATAGATCCCCCCATAGAAGCAACCAAAAGCCCCATCGATAAAATGACAGCTTTTCCTATATTTTTCATCTTTTCGTTCCCACCTACTTCCCTTTTTTTCTATCTGCTTACTGAGAAGCACAAAGGAAAAATGAACAATATTTTTCTACTCTTATACTTTTTTATCGGCTTATTTTCAAAAATGTTAAGTGATTCGTAGATGATGTATAAAATTTTGTGTAAAGCATTTTACTAGAACAAAAGAAAAAAGGTAGGGTATTCTCTGATTCGGCCTTAACCCATTCCAGAGAACAGAGTACCCTGCCCATGTCTTGAACTGAACCAATTTTGTGATTGTAGCAACCAAAAGTACGGTTCCAGTCAGAACAAACGATTTTATCAAGGAAACGATTGATAATCCCGTAGGATTAAAAAAGACAGAGAACCAATCAATGACTCTCTGTCTCTAGCAACCTTCGACAAACTTCGAGGCGCGGCAGGCACGAGTTTATTTTTCGTATACGGTCCACGTCGGTTTTTTTATTTTTGCAGACAAATTCAATATTTTCGTTTTCACCCTTTTTGCTTCGCTTCCTG
The DNA here is from genome assembly GCF_003688615.2 of Parageobacillus toebii NBRC 107807. Taxonomy (GTDB): domain Bacteria; phylum Bacillota; class Bacilli; order Bacillales; family Anoxybacillaceae; genus Parageobacillus_B; species Parageobacillus_B toebii. The sequence goes on from NZ_CP049703.1 coordinate 641,191, forward strand.
TTAGCGGAGTTGGCTGATAGTTATTTCTTGTTGTGACAGATGAAATGCGGCATGGAATAATACGAATCTCTTTTCGGGCCGTTAGTTTGCCATTTTGAACATAAAAAGTTTGTTGAAAGATGAAAGTATCTTTATCGGCCGGATTTTTATTGCCCCCAAACATAAAATTCCCTAAACTATAAACAATGAATTTGCCTTTATATTCTTCGATTCCTTGGATAACGTGCGGATGGTGTCCAACAACTAAATCCGCTCCGCTATCGATCGCAAAACGTCCTAATGATTTTTGGGTTGTATTAGGAATATAACTTCTTTCCACGCCCCAATGGAAATGAACAAGGACAATATTCGCTCCTTTTTTCCGTAGTGAGCGAATATCATTGAGAATTTGCTTGCGAACCTGACTATTATCCACCCATCCTTTGTAGCCAATTACACCGATTTTGATCCCTTTTACTGTCGTCAACATCGGATGTTTCTCATCAAAGTAACCGATGCCTTCCTTTTTTAAGCTTGCGATCGTGTCTTCATATCCTTTTTGCAAATAGTCATATGTATGGTTATTCGCCAAATTGACAGCCTCAATCCCTGCGAATGTTAAAATTTTTGCGTACGATGGATGACCGCGAAACCGGAATTTTTTATTCGCCTTTCGCGTAGAGGTTGTTAAGGTTGTTTCCAAGTTAACAGTGGTAAAATCGTCGTTTTTAAAAATCGGTTCTATATTTTTTGAAAAAAAGCGAATACCATTTCTTTTTGCTACATCATCAAAAGAATTTACATATCCGTAATTTTCATCACGTCCAAGCGTTACATCTCCTGCGGCGCTTAATGTAATGCTTGTCACCTGCTGTTCACGCTTTAATGTTTGGGGAACCGTTTCATATTTGATAGCACTCGATTGTGGCACATAAATTCCCACACCTAGGCCGTATAATCTGCCAATCCCTTGCCGGTATCTATTAAAATAGACTCTAAATTCTTGCCCTTTCTTCGCTTTACGCACTATATTATTGTCTTTAATACGGTAGAGGTTCGTATCTTGTAAAATAGTAACTTTTCCAATCATTCCTGACTTTAGTTCAGTTTTCCCCCAAAATACTTTCGCCTCCACTTTGTTTGCAGCTGGTAATATGGTTAAAAAAATAAATGCAGCTATTAGAGCGTAAGTGATATGCTTAAGCCGACTTACCAAATAAATCCCCCCATGTCCTTATGACAAAGTATACCCCTTGTAAAGCACTTCTCTCTTTTACGTTGTTGCACAAATCCTGCTGCAAAACGTTTGCCTAGGTCTACACAACACCAGCCATGAGCATGCCTATAAAGCTACGAAACTCCCCTGAAAAACGCACATATGTTGCTGCAACTTCTTTGGCTTATAACTCCTTTCCTTCATATAAATGGATATTCAATAATTTTTGAAAAAAATCCTGCCTAAGTGATGTAAAAATGTTTCGAATAGGGGGCAGATCCGTTCTAATCTAAAGTTTTGTGCTTTTATTTCCCCTTTCTCGTCTTACCCACCTCTTCTCAAAATTCCAAGGGGCTGTCAAGCGTTTTCCTTGATAGTCCTTTCGGGGTTCTGAGACACTGAGAAAAAGACAAGAAAAGAAAAGGAACCAGAGCTTTTTCACCCTGATTCCTTCATGTTAACTGATTTTATATTGTCTACTTTTGGGATCGCGATGCATAGGCTCCTATTTCAAGCGCAGTTCTACTGCCTCGATTAATCCATCAGGTGAACTTGAGGAAGAGTAAAATATAAGTGTCATTCCATTTGATAGAGAATAAATCCAAGTATAAGTTTCTGTCATCTCATCCAAAAAACTCTCTTCTGGTGTTCCAAGGACTTTTTCTACATGTTTAAATTGAATCGCTTCTTCTAAAAAATGATATTTCAGTAAAGTAACAGCCTCTGATCCAGAATCATTGCAAAACTGATAATTTCCATAAAAATAATAGGTTCATCACCAAATTTTGTGATTTAGTGACAAAAAAGAGAAAGCACTGACGAGATCCTGGCAATAATGTTAGCGGTGAAATAAACATTAGGGAGGTCTCGTAAGTGCTTTCTATATCACTAGGATTGCCAGAATTTAAAGTGATTAAACAAGAACTTCTTTCCTATGGTTATGCGATTCATGTAGAGAAAACAGAGACACAGGAACGTTGCCCTCATTGTGGGTTTGCCACTTCCTCTGTCCACGACAGACGGACAAGAAAAGTACGGGATTTGGCGATTTTCCATCAACCGGTGTACTTGTTCGTAAAGGTAAAGCGCTATCGGTGCTGGAATTGTTCCCAAGTGTTTTCCGCCTCTTTGGAATCGATTCCACCCAATCAACACTACACCAATCGATTTTGTGAGTACTTGTATGAACTTTGCGAAGGCTCCACCATTCAAGAGGTTAGCCGAAAGCACCGCATCCCATATACAACATTGGAACGCATTTATTACTCCATCGCATCGAAAAAAGCAAAAGAGCGTCAAACAGCGATAGAAGCATCTTCTCAAGAAGGAATGGTGCTTAGTTTAGATGAAATCGCGGTAAAAAAGGGACATCAGTATGAAACCGTATTGATGGATGCCAGAGCCGGATCGGTCATGGGAATGCATGCCGATCGCCAATGTGACTCCGCCATCAACTTGTTGAGCCAAAATATCCTGTCGAAAGAAATGGTCCAAACGGTGATTCTTGACATGTGGGAACCTTATCATAAGGCGGTTCGCTCCCTGTTTCCATCTGCTTCGATTGTCATCGATAAGTACCATGTGGTTCAAAAAGTGACACAAGCCTTGGATCAAGCAAGAAAGGAATTTTCTCCATGGAAAAAGGCTCGATATCTTCTCTTAAAAGGCTGTGAAAAGCTTCGTAAGGACCAACGGCTTCGATTAGACGATATCTTGGAGGAGTATCCGGCACTTTCCATTGCTTATTATCTGAAAGAGTTGTTTCGGGATTTTTACCGAACCGATGGATATAATGAAGCAAAGGAACGCTTGGAAGAATGGATTAAGTTAGCCAAACAGAGCCCTTTTGCTTCTTTTCAGGAAGCAGCCAACACGCTTGAAAGGTGGAAGGAGCCTATTCTTTCCTACTTTTTGTGCCCATATACGAATACCCGAATCGAGGGGACGAATCACAAGATCAAAAACATCAAACGCCGGGCATATGGCTATCGAAATCTAGAACGGTTTCGTTTGCGTGTATTTCTGGAGTGTACAGGGAACACTACAGGTAGTCAGGCTGCTTAAGCGCTCCCTTCTTCCGCTATCGGTATGATAGTTGGTAGAATGGAACCCGTCAAGGAAAGCACTTGACTGTTTCCATTCTACCAACTTCGTGGTCTGTATGCGGAAGAAGGATCCTGACTGATGAACCTATTTCATCCAGCTAACATGTATCTAGGATTGAGTAGAAATCACAGAAAATGGTGAAGACCCTAAAATAAAAACGATCAACTTACTAATTTCAGTTTTTCGACACCTGCCCAACTAAAATTAGCTTCTCAAAAATTATCAAGAAACTTTAAAGTACAAAAAATAACCCTTTCTGAAAGAGAAAGGATTATGTCAAGTCAGATATGTTTCTATTTTCGCTAGGCATTCATCAATGATTTTATCTATTTCTTCAATTTGTGCATCTTCTGGATTATACTTCTTTAAAATTTTTAGATTACGAGTTTTCCAATCCAATGATTTAATTTGATCAGTTAAAACTACCCCTGTTATTGGATAGCCATCGCCAGCAAGGGATATTCCTTCTTTTGGCAAATCCACTTCGAAGGGATAACCCTTCTTTTGATTGGTAATCGGACAAACAGCTATAAATCCTGTTGCTTGATTGAATTCTTTAGGCGATAAAACAATAGCATTCCTTCTCCCAGCCTGCTCATGACCAGCTTGCGGATTGAAGTTTAAAACAACGAAATCGCCTCTCTCTGGTACGTCTGCTGGCATTAAATCAATTCACGCCCTTCTATCCCAAAATCAATTTCCTCGTGTCGATTTTCAGGTGTAATCTGTGATATTAGTTCTTCCAATGTGTATTTCTTCCGTGTTCTTTTTGGCTTTAATGTGATGATACCTTCATTTCCAATCACGTTTAATTCCATCTCGGAACCTTGTTTGATCCCTATTTTATCAGCAGCATCTTTTGGGATACGAATGCCCAAACTGTTTCCCCATTTTTGAACAACAACTGTAGACATGTAGTCCCCTCCTTTACTTTGGTTTATTTTGCTTTCTAAATGTTCCTTTGAGTTCATTATGTCACCTCCAACCCAAAATGTATATACATAGTATATACATTCTTCCAAAAAATGATACCCCTGATTTTTCGACCAACAAATATTCTCGTTGCAAAGGCGATCATTTGAATCGATTAATTAAAAATTGCTTTTTTCAGACTCAAAAGCATATATCAACAAGTATAGTTACAAACGTTGAACTGCGAAATGATGTATAAAGCTTTGCCATAACAAAAAAGGTAGGACCTTCAAGGAGAATCTAAAGCATCTATAGCTGAGGAATAGTTTGAGTAGTGTAACCGTCAAGTAAGTTTAGAATCTTCCATTTTTATTCTTAAAGCCACTATTTTTAGCTATATTTTCGCCCTCTACTAGACATAATCAGCATGATTCCACCAGCCGGGTATTTGATTTCACAAACTACACCATATACTTATTCCTTTCTGAAAAAAAGAAAATGGCTCTTACGTTCTTTTGGTGAAAAATTGAGGTAATTGAGAATGCAAATAAAAAGACTTATTTGCACACTCATTTTCTCAATGAACCTCTTCCGATCATCAAGATTGCGTCAGAGCCACTTTTATTTTGCAATAAACATCTGTGAGCATTCATGCCATTCACCTTAGCAAAACTCTTTGCATTTTAGAAATCAGAAAGTGATTTCTCGAATAATAATTGTTTCAAGTTATCGATGGTTCAGAAAAATTTTCACTCAACGTTCTTTTTACATTGCTCCTCCAAGAATTAAAGGAGTTATAAACATCTTGCTTTTGCTCATAGAGGCTTATAAGTTTTTCGAGATCATTTACGTTTAATTCTTTTATAACTATATCCGGCTCTTTTTGAATCATCGACATATACAAATCCCCCTTCACGATCAATAAATACCCCATCTTAAAAAGAACAGGAACAGGGGATCTAGAATGAATATTTGATTATCTTTCCATTCAAAGACTTGATAAATAGGCTCACTAGAAAACATGATATCATGCAATTTTTGAAGAGAATCTCTAATCTTGTTCTTCTCGATTTTTTCCTTTGAATTAATTACTAGCAGCTGATCGATTCTCTCTTTCATTTCGTCCACTGACAGGCTAACAACAGGTGGATTTTGAGCAATTGCTTTTAATAAAATATGATAAATATCCGCTTTTTCTCCATTTTTTAATTGATATTTTTTTCTTTAATATAAGCGTATGAATGATGCGCTAAACTTGAACATGCAGTTATGGTTATGATCCTGTCTGACCCTGTCTACTCGTACCGTCAATGATAAAAGGAGTATTCAGTGCCTGCGAAATTTTAAAAAGTGTCCCTACTCTAGGACTCGTAAGCCCTGCTTCAATCCTTCCAATTGTGGATTTTGGAACTCCAATACGATCTGCAAGTTCCTGTTGAGACATATTCAGCTGCTTCCGTCTTGTTTTGATCTGTGCAGCTATCGTTCCTTCTAATTGAAGTTTTTGAACATGCAGCTCACCTCGACTGCATATTTCTTAAAAAAATCACTCATTCTTTTTTCCTCCCAGTTGATTAATAAAGGCAAGGATCAAAAGCGCAATAACTTTCATATGCTGATTCGGCAGGCTCAATATCCTCTCGTCTTATCGCTCCGTTATACTGCACTGCTTGTCGAAATAATGAAGCAGTATGACTTTTGAATTTTGAACCAGTATTACAGTTGCAAACTTATCCGCTTGTCCTCCCGAATGGTCACTTGAACATCTTTATCTTTAGTTATGATGTCGTTTATTTCTTAATGAAGAAACCTCATTTACCTGTGTTAAAGCCAATGATAAAATGAATCCGACTCTAAAATTCATTTTAAAGATTTCATGATTGACAACAGAATTAAAAGAAAATCTCTATTTTCCTCTCTTCTATCCATTTGGCGAAATTTGCATTTTTAATTTCTGTATGGAATGACTGTCCATCTAACGAATAAATGACCTTCCTTGACTCGTTTCGACCGCTACTCTGCACAAAAGCATAGATTTCTTCTGAGCTTAATTCCGTATTCTTAATGGATAATTGTAGAATACAGTCATAAGACAGCAGGATGTATTGCTCTTTAAACATCAAAAAATCATCGACACCTAATATTCGAAATAAACTTTCGTTATTTACAAAAGTATTATACATCGTATATACACCTTTGCCGTCATCACTACATATATAGGCAGGACCATAGTACTGATGAACAAGCAATAATGAGAAAAAACAAATAAAGCGCTCTCCTGCATTATTTCCGTTATGTAAAATGATTTGTCTCAATTTCGGAAGATCCGAAAAAGAGGATAATTCACATCGTTCCAGATTATTAATAATATCTCTATTTACTCTGAAAGCTTCCAAAGCTAGTTGTTTCATCGCATCAAATATGTATTGCTTTTTCGTCATTCCTTTTTCTAATAATTGATAAATGGTTTCCATCGATATAATGTATAGCTGTTTCTTCGCCGATAATTGTTTGAAAAGCTCAAAGTAATAATCATTATACCGTTCCTTTGTGGGTATATTCCTAAAAGACTCTTCTAACACTACATCAGGAATAAGAAAAATCGGAGACTGATGAAACGCCTGCAGCAAAAGCGGCAAATTTGATATTTGTTTTCTTAATTTCGTTAAAATCATATTATCTAACATATAAAATGTTTGGTGTTCGTTTAGTGACTGGTACAATTGCTCCGTATTATCTGAAATAAACGGACGAACAGATTCTAAAACAGGAGAATCGAGGACCTTCATCCTTTAGTCCCCCTTTGATCATGCACTGACGCCAACACTTGTTCATATAGCTTATCATAAGATTTTTTAATCGATTGAAGATCCTCCTCATACATCAACCCTTTTGCTTTTTCATACAATTCATCAAACCCGCTGATGTTTATTGTATAACTAGGCTCGAAAAATGATTTGTCTATATCATGAGGAATACGATTTCTATAATCATAGTCCAATGCATTTTTCGCTTCGTTAATCGTGATCAATTCGTTTTGAGCAAGTTTAACAACTAACGCTTTATACGGGATCTGGAAGATACTGATTAATCGCATAATTTTTTCTGGGAGAGATTGTTTCGTATGAGCAGTTTCTAAAAATTGAAAGCTTCTTTCTAACACAAAGTCATTAATTAAAAATTCGGAAGCGAAGAGATTAGGAAGCCGCTCTTTTTCATCATAAATATGATCAATCATGATAAAATTTTGGTCAGGGTTCTTAATTTTATCTCTGTCAAAAAAGAAATGATAAAACTCGTGCGCCCACATGAAATTTTCATATATTCTCGGCTGTGCGGTATTAATATGGACATAATAATCACCGTTATAGTAATACACAAGCCCACCATAGTCAGCATTTTGAATCGGAAACTGCAATACATTTGCATGCTCGTAAAGATAGGTTTTTATAAAATCAAGCGGCTTTACATGAGCAAGAGGATCTCCGAGGGAGTAAATACGGTCCATTGCCTTTTTAATTTTCGGCAAATGTGTTTTGTTATGCTCTAGAATCATTTCAAGATTATCTTTTGTAATCAATGGACTGCCCCCTTGGATTTTCCGAATTTGTGACTGATTTTAAAACATCGATCAGTTCAACAAATTCGCTAAAAAGATGCATACCCTTTTTTAATTCTTCGTCCACTGTACCGTGAAACGAAAGTGCCACATAATTCATAAATGAATCAGATCGGCTACGGCCAAACGTTTTTTCTTTGAATTCCATATCTGCCTTGTAAAAAAAGAACGGATCTTTAATGCGGAATAGCTTATTGATCTTTGCAACATACTCCTCCACATTTCCTTCGCCTTTTAAGAAATTATAATAAGCTGTCTTCTTAATACCAGTGCGTTCCATCACCCATGAATGTTTAATACCTTTACTTTCTATATATTTTTTGACATTCTGACCTACAATTTTGTTTGTATTTACCATACGCTTCACCTCTACAATAAATTATAAATAAGAATGTATTGATTTTCTATATATTTTCCTCAAAAAACGGAATATATGATTATTTTATGCAAAAAATTATTAAAAAGTTCTTGATCAAACTTATTTTTTCCTTAAAAAGAGGAATGTATTGCTATATGTTGCCCCCCTTCCCTTATAACTTTTTAGCTAAGAGGTCAGGGGGTTCTTCCTAATTGCACAAAAATAAAAAATCGTTATCTTCATTAGCTTTTCGAGTATTCTAAAACTAAAATAACTTCTTCTTTATATTCCTTTTTTCAAATTTTTGTATCACAAACTTCATCAGCAACTTTTTCATAAAAATAATCAAGTACAACACGTTTTTTACTCATCGAATTACATTCTCCTTAACGCCTGCATCTGGTCTTCTCGTGATGTGTCTACATAAATAGCGGTTGTTTGTATACTTTCATGCCGAGCAAGACGTCTAATAATTTCAATGGGCGTTCCAGTATTGGCTAAATTTTTGCAAAAGCTGTGACGGAAGCGGCGGAGGATAATGAGCACTTGATTGCAGTCATTTAAGCAGCGGGTGATGTTATCAACTGCTTAGAATTTATAGGATTGCTTGACATATACCTTTCAATGGTGTTGTTGATAAAGTTTTTCATTTGCAGCGCTAAATAAAGCTTTCAATACTTTTGTCAAATATATTCGGAAGGAAAAATATTAATTTTTAATAGGTAAATACGTTATAATTATGAAAGAAAAAGGAAATATAGAATGGAGGAAGATGATGAAGAAACTGTTCTTGTCTATTATGTTGTTATTTTCATTCACTGTTTCTGCATTTGCTCAAACTACATCTCCTTCCTTTATCTTAAAAGTAAATAATGTTCAGGTGAACGCAAAAGAAGGGGCACCGTTCGCATCGAATGGAACCACCTATGTCCCTGTCAATGCGATTGTCCAAAAAATGGGGGATAAGGTAACATGGATAAAGTCCCAAAAGAAATCCGTCATTCAAAAGAAAAATAAAACGGTGATAAGCATTAAGGCGAATCAGACCATTGCGGTGTTCAATGGAAAAGTGGTTCCGCTAGTGATAAAGAAGGTAAAAGGAAAAAACGTTAACGCCAATATCAAAGCACTGTATAAAAATAATGTACTTTATGTTCCTGTACAGTTCGTTTCGGCTTCCCAAGGATTTGGTTATCCTGTGAAAATCGCGAAGGAAGGTAGCAAGACAGTTATCTATGTGGGAAAAATCCCTGCAGCCTCCAAACCTTCTAAACCTAATACAAACACTCAGCCTTCTGGCAAAAAGTATCCTGACGGTTGGGTAGCACCTGTGTTGAAATCTTCTTGGACTCCTGACAAAGAGAAAAACCGTCAAATCCTTGAGAAAGAGCTTGGATTTGAAAAGGGAATTTATTATCACATTTCAGGACAACCTTTTGCAATTACGATTGATAACAATTGGAGTAATTGTGAAGTTATGATTGCATTTAGCATGTGGAGAGACGAAGCAATTCCACAATCCTATAGAATACCTATTGTTTCTAAAGAGTTGTTTAAATTCTATTTTGAAAAAGATGCAGATAAGGTATGGAACTACTTTAACAGTGGTCACATTCCAGACCGATTTACTGCAAATGGTAGAACGGTAAAAGCAGAAAATAATCCTGTGGATGGTAGACTTTATCTGGAAGTTGGATATAAAAATAAACCTTTCTAAACCAAAAAAGCTAGAAGAGATTCTCTTCTTAGCTTCAGCTTGTCGACTTTGTCGACAAGCTGAAAGAACATTTAATTGTTTAAATGCCCTTTTTTTATTGGATATTCGGATTATATGGCGAAATATCCTTTCTATTCATTATCTTCAAAATATAAAATAATAGTTTGTTGCGCTTTTCCAACGTATTATGCATTAATCGATGTCTTCTATTAGCGAAACTAAAATGCTTAATCCTTTTTCACCATAACCCCACATTTTATCCCAAATACATGATGTATACCTCTGGTAATACAAATAACTTTTCTTCTAAAGGCTTAATCGGTGCATTAACTTGCATTACAACCACGTGCAAATGTTACAAGATGGACGTTTACTATTCTTGCTGTATCATTGAAATATCTGAATTTCATTTGTTAAACTTCACCGTATGTGCTAATTCACATTTAGGGAAAAGCAAATGATGTACATTTTCCACTACCTAATCCGAAGAGACTTTTTATTTAATGTTTTTTTGTGAAATGATTATCTCTATTGTTTTTTCTTGTAGTCCAAATTGTTGGCTTATTTCAGCTATACTTATATTATTCTCAAATAATTTAATAATCTTCTGGGCAACTAGTGATTCCCTCTTTCTTCGATCAATATTATTTCTTTTTAAAATACGATAAACTTCAGTTGAACTTATTCCTAGTTCATTACCAATTCTTGTCCCACCTATTTTATGCATTACATACATTTGTATGACTTTTTTCTCTAGTATTGATTTTTCCAATTTCCTATGCCGTTTCATACTTATTTCTCCTTATTTGTACACTTCTGAAAGTTTTTTTCGTTTATCTACTTTAAAAAGCTGGCTTCCATCACTATATAAGATATTTTCGAGTGATTTTAAATTATTTTTACCTCGAACATAAACCCTAAATAACCATGTTTCATTTGGCTTCTCAAGATTTAATATTGGATGAAGATCGAAGTTTTGGAGAATATCATATAAAGATAGTGCAAAGGATTCGCTAGCAGTAACAATACCCGCCTCTCTTTTTGAAAAGTGACCATCTCCATCAAAATTCCCTCTCAACATCGAAGGTACAAGTTCTTCTGGTATTGGCGGAAATTCTAAAGTTTTAGATTTATTAGGGTGAAGCTTGAACTTTTCAATTAACGATTTAACCATTTTCTTACTTCTAACAATTAATACTGATGTATTATTTGCACCCTTATATATGATATCTGAATTCGCTCCCATTTCCCTTGCTATCTTTTCTAATAATTCATAATCTTTTTGGATTATGGAGAAACCTAAAAGATCTTTATGTATCGTTCCATCTGTTTGGATTAGACCAACAATATAAATGACATTTGGACTTATTCTGTCAAAAAACTGCTCATCTATAAATATGTTTTCTAGGTTGTTCTCTTATGGAAACGCCTTTCTCTCTTAAAATACGCAACACTGAATCACCAGATATATTAAATTTTTTGCCAATCTTAACCGCAGATACTGTGGGGGAGCTATTGTACAAATCGACTATATTATTTATTTCTTCATTTGAAAGGTTTATTTTAGGATTTCTATCTGGGGTAACCCCATTTTTTTTAAGAATCCTATATATTGAGCTTTTGTCTCTGTATTTAGACTTTCTAACAATTTCTTCTATAGGCATTCCGGCCTTATAAAAGTTGATAATTTCTTCATTAGTTAAAAACTCCTTCATAGCCTGCACCTTCCCTAGACTATTATTCTTTATATTCATTATTATCCAAGTAATTGCTTTGTTATACGTCTACTTATTAAACTAAAATAATAAGAGCCGTGCTATTAATCGCCACACGACTCTTACCATATTAGTTATTCTGTTAATTATTACATTTACTGATAATTTTATTAACGAAAAACAAATACTTTTTAACATCTTACGTACACTTAAGACTTGTACAATATTACATTCTTCTCAACGCCTCCACTTGTTCCTTCTGTGAAGAATCAACATAAATAGCGGTTGTTTGTATACTTTCATGCCGAGCAAGCCGTCTAATAATTTCGATGGGCGTTCCAGCACTGGCTAGGTTTTTGCAAAAACTATGACGGAAGCGGTGCGGGGTAATGTTCTCCATGTTGGCTAAATCCGCGTATTTCGTTAGCATTTTTTGAATGGCCCGCTCTGTTAGAAACTTGGATCTTTCCGATACGAATAAACGTTGAGATTCCTTATGAATGCTCTTCTCAAGTCTTTGACGGTATTTTAACCACTTTCTCAGGTTTCTTGAATACTTTTGAACGAGCAAAACAGAGGCATATTTATTTCCCTTCCCTTGACGAACAGTAATTTCAATATCATTTCCTTTGGTTTGAATATCACTTAATTCTAAGGATGCTACTCTTCGTTAACCCGCAAACCTGCATAAAGCATTAGATCGATGATCGCAAGGTTACGGAGGCGTTTAAACTCATTTTTTTCTAATTCAACATAGCTTATAAACCGTTCTTGTTCTTCTTTAGTTAACCATTTTGTTTGGCTGGAACTTTGAGCATACTCGATTTTTTCCATTTTGATTCGATTCATTGGGTTATCTTTTATCAGGCCGGTCTCAGTTAAGTATGAAAAAAATACCTTTAATGCAGCAATATATTTGTTGATGGTTGCCGGCTTTCGTTTGCATTGATGCTTCAAGTAGCTTATGTATTCTTTGATATCGATTGGACGAGTTTCTTCTATTGTAATATTCCCTTCCCGCTGTTCATACCATTTGAGAAAATGGATTACCGTCGTGCGATACGAAGAGATTGTTTTTTTATCTTTTGCTTCTTCATATAAGTAATGAACAAATGAATCAACAAACTGTTGCATGGCACACCCCATAGAAAATGTTTTTAAAAAGGCTCCGTTATTGTTCACTGTTGACTTAAAATGTACATTAATCAACATTATTCTTTAGCAGTGTTTTGAAAAAAATTATGCGAACAATTTTAATTAAACCTTTAAATAATTCTGCGAACAATTATAAACTGATTAGAATACTATTCGGCGCAGAATGGTAATTCTGCGAACAAAAATTATATAGGTTCTAGGAGGAAAAGCCTCCTAGAACTTATTTGCCGAGCAAGGCCTCGACTTCATGTTTATATCCGTATTTATACAGAAAATCAATGATAGCTGTTTCAAAAATTTGGCGTTGCGTAATGTTCTTATCATAACTAAAATCTTCAATTAACTGAGCTAGCAGATGGCTGATTTGTACTGACTTAGTTTTAGCAATTCCCGGAACAAGATAGCGCGGAATCTTATCTATAATCGGTGATTCCGTTATATTCAGCTGTTCTTGCAAGGCTTTAACTATATTTAATAATTGATCACTTACAGCTGTTTGTTGTTTTGTATGGTTTGACTCTTTGGCGTCTTCTTGCAAGGAAGAAGAGTCTTTTTTGGATTCTACAGTATTTTCAAGCCCTTTTTTCGGAATATAGTTCTCTTCTTCCCGGCTCCATTCATAACCCTTATTTTTCATATATTCTGCTAACTTTTTATGATCACTAAATCCAAATTCCGAGGCAACTGTTTTTGGATCTTTTCCCTCGCTAAAAGCTTGAATGATTTTTGATACTTTACCTGAATGAAAAACTTCTGAATTGATTTTCTTTTTATTAATCCGTGTTGCAGCTGGCTTATAGTTCTTCTCTTCTGCATCCCAAACAAAATTTCGGCGGCGCATATACATATCTAATGAACGATAATCACTATGATTAAATTCTTTCGCTAATTCATCTCTTGTTTTTCCTTCTGCAAGACTTCTTATAATGAAATTCACTCTATCGTCGTAAATCGGTATTTTTTCTGATACTACACTCATGTTAGATCCTCCCGTAAAGTTTATTAATCGCGTTAAAGCTTATTAACTGCTGCTTGTAATTCATCCTCATTTAGTTGAAGGTAAACCATAGTTGTTTTAACCGATGCATGTCCTAGTAGCTTTGAAATGGTAAAAATATTTACACCTTTCCGTAATAGGTTAGTAGCAAAACTTCTACGTAAAGTATGACAAGTTACAGTTTTATTCCACCCCAGCTTATGCACAGCCTTACGAAGTTCATAATTAACGAATCCCGGTGATAATCTACCTGTTTTTTTAGTTGCTAATACATATTCGGAATCAACGGGACCACGAACGTTAGCTAAATAATCTTCTAAATATGGTTTTAATGCATTTGCAATTGGAATATATCGTTGCTTTTTACCCTTGCCGTTGGCTAAAATGCGATTCCGTTCAAAATCTATATCTTCTAAACGTAAATTATGGGCTTCTTGGATACGCAACCCTGTATATGCGAGCAAAATCACTGCAAATTCAATAATTGGATGCTCAATAGCTTCGAATAATTGTTGAATTTCTTCTGGCATTAGCGCTACTTTCTTTTCTTGCAAGACACTTACACTTTCGATTTCGGATGCTACATTATAGTCAACCCATTTTTTCTTTACAGCATAGTTTAAAAAAGAACGGACGCTGAACAAATATCGATTTCGGCTTCTCGGCTTTAAACCAATTTCCTTTAGATATAACATATACTTTTCGATATGTTCCATCTCAATGTCATCCAAATAAACTGGTCCGTTATTCAAATCCTCTAAAAACCGATTCAATTTGCGTAAGTCCTTCATATATCCTTTGACCGTCTCTTTACTCTTTTCTCGAAAAATCAAATATTCTTTAAACCGTTCTTGTGCTTCTGTAAATAACATCATTTTCCCCCTCATTACATTACTTTAAATCTTAGCTTCATTGCCTTTATTACAAGACGCTTATTTTCATCATCTAAATAATCAATATCGTTTAAATCAAGCTTTCCTCGGTCAGAATATAGATGAAGAGCTAACTGTAAAATGAACTTTTCGCTTCGAGACAAAGGCTTTGATAATTTCTTTAATTTTTCTTCTTCAATAATTCCTTCGTAAATATCAATGTAATCATCTGTTAAATATCTTTGCAGTTTGCTATGATTACTAAATAGAGAGAGATTACTGTATCCATATTAAGAATCATATGTGGCATTGTACTCATTTCTTATGCCTCCAAATTAAATTTGGACTGTAAAAATGTCGTCGAAATCTAATTCGAGGTGTTCTGTAATCTTTTTAGCGACAGCTGGGC
Source organism: Parageobacillus toebii NBRC 107807 (assembly GCF_003688615.2). Classification (GTDB taxonomy): domain Bacteria; phylum Bacillota; class Bacilli; order Bacillales; family Anoxybacillaceae; genus Parageobacillus_B; species Parageobacillus_B toebii. The sequence goes on from NZ_CP049703.1 coordinate 656,246, forward strand.
TTGGATTTTTCTTTTGATTAATGATTTGATGTAAATATGCTTCACTAATGCCAATTTTTTTAGAAAATTGCCGTTGTGAAAACCCCTTGCGAATTAATGTAATTTGAAATTGTTCTGCATCTTTAAATACAATTTTCATACTAGATATCTCCTTTATTAACATTTTGTTATAAAATATTAACTATTTGTTATTATATCTTTGTTTAATTAAATCTGCAATAAAAGTAATAGGTTGGTGATTTTTTTGGATCCAAAAGAATTTGGTCACTACTTACGCACTTTACGAAAAGCTAAGCGACTAACAATTGATGATTTGGCTGCTGAATTAGGTGTCAGCAATGCCTATATATCTCAAATTGAAACCGGAAAAAGGGGAATCCCATCTCCCGAGTTACTTAAACAATTTCATTTGGCACTTGACGTTGCTTATGAACATCTCATGGAAAAAGCCGGTTATGTGGAGTTATCTTCACCTCCCTCTCAGGACTTAATGAGTTTGTTTAAAGATAATCAAACCCTTTACTACAAAGGAATTAGGCTGACTCCTAAGCAGCATCAGCTATTAAAAGATATCCTTGAAGAGTTTATCTCCTCTTCCAGAGAAACAAAAAAGGAAAACCCCCAAAAAGAGGATTAATAGAATGTGCAGCAACACATAGATCACCGATCTATTCTATTAAATCTCTCATGGGGTTTTCCCTTGTTTGAACAGCTATATTTAATTGATTTATCTCGATTACATTACTCATTTTACCATTGATTTTTCTCTTTTTAACCTTTATCGAAAACTTTTTTATGTTTTATTAACTTTTTTAAAATTGCCTTTTATTTAACTATTAGTTAAAAAATATTCACTTTATGTTATAAATTGTATACCGACCTGCAACTTACAACAAACAAAAGTTTGCTATAATTTCATTCACTTTTGGTTATTTTTTAAACTTTTCTATAATCGGCTCATATTTTTTGAGGAATTCATAAATAGCTAAAGAATAAATCTTTCCCGACGGTAATGAAACTTGCTTAATAAATGTCTTCATGCGATCAACAAGGGCCTTATTTGTTTTAAACGAATTTGTCACATCAAAATTTTCAAATGGCAGTTGGAGCAATGCCGAAAACAGATCCGGATGTTCCTTCAAATCAATTGGATCCTTTTCGTCATTCGCCAAATATTGTTTTCTCCTTGATGGATAGCTGATCTCTTTATCAAGTGGTTCAGACCCATCGGCTCCAGCATAATACCATTTATCAGTTTCTCTATTGTATTTATAGCCCAAACGCAATAATCGTTGACGTAATGTCCCCTTTGAAAAACCTTCATTTACACTTAATTGATAAATATCCATACCTTCATTGTTGACCAATTGAATGAGTTCTTTTACTTTCATGTCGTCCTCCTTTATCATAATTTATTAGTTTTTATCAAAGTCTTAAATAGTATACTTTCGTAATTTTCTCTTTTTAATGGGATTACTGAAAAAACTTTTCATGGACCTCTGTTTTTTCCTTATATACATTTATCTTCTACTTAAACAGTCTTATTTTAATCATAGTTCTTCCGCATATATCGTTCGAATATAGAGAATAAGAGGTTAAGATGATTTATAGAAAAGGAAACTTGATGTAGGTTTATATGATTTTGCTAGAAATTTTCCCTCAAAAACTCTGTCACAAGATGAATCAATAGATGATTAATTTGATGAATGGTTCACATTCATTCACTCGCAAATTCACACATTACTCTACCCTTCAATCCCTTTAGTAGAGCGGAATGATTTGATTCAAAGTGACAGAGGAACTCCAGCAAAAGAACTAGCACTTAATTCTTTTTTTCATGGTTTATAACTTTAATAAAATAAAAGGAGGACGCTATCATTATGAGGAAAAGTACGTTATCTAACCGTGACAAAGACATTATTCGCACTTTATATCGATATCGTGGAATGACAGCTTGGCAACTAGCTCAAAAAGTTCATAATACCTATACCCCTAAGAACTCTCAAAAATCAATGATTCATAATTATTTAAAACGATTAAAAGAACAAAAACTGGTCACATCAAAGAAATTAGAAGATGATGCTGGTTTGGGTTCAATTTATTTTTTAACACCAAGTGGATTTAATATAGCTAAGGATTTACTTAATATTGAAATCGGTCAAGTTGGAGATGGATATTTATTTGCGGATGACTTTGAATCAGAAGGATATCATACACATGCCGATCTTGAATATAGCATCTATAAACCTCCTTTAGAACAAATCGGACATCATCTATTATTAATCGATACGTTAATCAAATTAGACTTTCTAGATAAAGAGAATCTAATTGACTACCGCTTGTCGATGTACGCAACAAGAGAGTATCAATCTGACAAAGGAAATGGCAAACTTCGGCCTGATGCAGAAATGCTTATTGATAGCAGTCGGAGTTATTTTATTGAGATAGACAAAGGAACGGAAGGTTACCAGCAACTATATGGAAAATTCATCAACTACAAGCACTACTTTTCTCAACTAAATAAAGAGGAATTACCTGATGCAATTTTATTTATCACGGATGAAAAAAGACAACTCTATGGAATAAAACGGAGATGGACAACGATTTTAACTGCCTTTCTTAATGCGATGGGTTCCTTTTCAGCAAGAGTAAACTTAATTTTTGCGCCTATAAATATGTTAGAGGAAACCATATCACTTGAAATGAAACGTCCATATTATCATAAACTTGTTGAGGAAAGGATTCGTACGTTCTTTATAAATAAAGGCTACTCATCAGTTAAATTTTTTAAATTTAACTCGATGCTGTCCTTCGCAGTTGCAATAAAAGGAAACAAATATCAATTAATATTTACTAGATTAGCCAATGAATTTGAATCCCTAGCGTTCGGTGGCTTTTTCCTATTTTCTAAAAAGATGCATATAATTGATGCAGAAATACAAAAAAACAAACTGCAGCGTTTAGGTTTGGAGCAAGTCATTTTATATCATGATCGGAAACCTTATTTACCTTCCGCTTTTCCAAAAGAAAAGTGGACAGGCGATCAACAAAAATATATGGAGATATTATTTAACCATCTCACTTATCTACCATTAAAGAACATCAGTTGATTCTGGTGTTCTTTTTTCTTTTTAAAGTTTATAAATTACTACCAAAGTAATATGAAGTTTAATGAAATAAACGGCTGAAAAAAATCCGCTTTCACCTTCCCGAATCTCACTAAAGGCTTTCTTGTCTTTAAAGATTCCGCTCATTTATTAGCTTTTATTTGTTTCCTTAAAAAAATTTTCACCTTTTTATAACTTTTTTATAAAACCCTCTTAAAATATAAAAATTCAAAGATACAATGATTTACGCATTAAATCATTTACCATTTAATGGAATGTTCTTTAGGGAACTTAGGGCCATTTAGGGATTTGGCTTTCCCTAAAGGAAAGGCTAGAGGTTTAACCATTTCGGATACTTTAGGGGTATTAGGGGAAAGAAATTCATTCACTAATCTCTCTGCCCATATAAAAAAAGTTAATTTTTGACTAAAAAAAGTTCTTAAAAGTATTCGAATGGCAAAAAACCTCTGCTAACATATTTAAAATCCAAAAACAGAAAGGAAGGGTAATCAACAAAATGAACAATGAAACAAATTATTTACCAATACACCGAACAAAAGAGGAAATCGAAGAAATGAGAAAAAATAGAAAAATGACAGATGTAGGAGTTGGAGAAGAATTGTTTAAAGAGATTGTTGACGCCTTAAATAAAAAACAATCTGTTGATAATGATGAATTAGAATGGGAAACGCCTGTGCCATTTAGCACCTATGATCTTCCAAAGTTTGATAGTCAAGTATTTTCGCCAACGATAAAAGATATGGTTGAATCCGTTGCCAAATTCACACAAACACCCGTTGACTTACCGGCAATTATCGCTTTTGGTGTATTATCAACTGTACTGAGCAAGAAATTTTTTGTCGAACCAAAAAAAGGCTGGAAGGAACCATTAAACACCTATACAACCGTATTAATGGAATCTTCCAACCGTAAATCGGCCGCCTATAACGCAATGACAGAACCAATATATTTTTATGAAAAGGACCTAATAAGTGAAATGAAACCAAAAATAAAGAAGAGATTAGCTGAACGCGGCGCCATTAAGAAACGAATCGAAAAACTCCAAAATGATTATGCCAAAACTAGTGATCCTGCGATCAGAGAAGAGATTAAAGAGGTTGTAGAAGAACTCGAAGCATTGCCTGAGTTATATGAACCAACACTACTTTTAGATAATTCTACGGAAGAAAAAATTGCTACAAGATTACAAGAAAACAATGAGAAAATCGCAATAATGTCGTCTGAAGGAGATTTATTTGAAAGAATGAAAGTAAAAGGAAGTGACCAAGAAAAGCTTGATATATATTTAAAGGGTTACAGCGGAGATCATCTTCGTGTAGACAGAGTTACTCGGAATACAGAAAGACTAGAAGAACCGTTAATAACCATTTGTATATCGGCTCAGCCTACGGTTATACAAAATATGCCACGAAAACTGAACGATCGGGGATTGATTCCACGCTTCCTTTTTTCGATTCCAGATGATTTCGTGGGTTACCGTGATGTTCTAAATGCTTTTCCAATCCCGGAAAGAATTCGCAACAAGTATATTTCACTCATTAAAAAAATGTTGAATTTCTCAACCAATCAGCCGATTGCACTTCATCTCGAACATGAAGCGGAAAAACTACTTTCGACATTTCAAATGGAAGTAGAAGTAAATTTCCGGGAAGGTGGAATCTTACACGATCAATTGAAAGCGTGGGGTGGTAAATTAGTCGGCCAATTAATTCGAATCACTGGTCTTCTTCATGTTACAAAGTATGCCGAAACGGCAAGTTGTATAGAAGACATCCCCACAGTGATTGACAAAGAAACATTAACAAAAGCCCTCCAATTAAAAGAGTATTTTATAGCCCATGCGGAGAAAGCTTTTGGCATTATGAAACAAAATGAATTGCTTGTTGATGCACAATTTATTTTAGGAAAACTATTGGCTGAACAAAAATTAGTAATCAGTAAACAAGCACTTTGGCAAAAGACAAAAAAAACGATTTGAGGTTGCTGAACAATTAAACAATACTTTAAACATGCTGGAATCCCGTTTTTATATTCAACGTGTTTTCGGTGGTAAATCGGGCCGAAAAGAAATGATCTATGTGAACCCTTTATTATTTGAATCCATGAATGCCGACCCTAATACCCCTAACACGTGGCTGACCCTTGAAAATAAAGAGAAAAAAGAAGGGGAATTGCAAAACCTAAAGGTTCCTAATTCCCCTAAAACAAATACTGAAAATAATCAACCTGAAAATAATAATACTTTAAAATCTCAAAAAAATGAAGTGGTGAAGAAACTTTGACGATTACAGAGTTTCTACATCACCTCGATACACATAACATCGACATCTGGGTTCAGGACAGCGAAATATTCATCCGCATGGATACGAATATTCCGCTTCCTGATATGAATAAAGAGAAAAAAGCGTTAAAAATGCGCTTATTAAACAATCAATTTGCTAAACAGCGAGGATGGCTCGTCGGCAATTTTGGGGAGATTTATTGCTACCAATATAGCGACAGCGGCTATATTTTCATCGAACGCAACCCAGACGAATCCGTAAATATATATCGTTGTAAATTCGATTTATACGGAAAACCAACCAATATAAAAGGGTATCACGACGGAATTTCTTTCTCTGAAGCTTACCAGAAAGCAAAAGCCTTTCTTGATTGGTTTTATGCTAAAAATCCTAAGTTAAAAAGAGGAACTTATTAATGTTCATGTCTAGGACAACTTCCTAGGCATGAACACCCCACTAACGAATACACAAACTGGAGGATGATTCAAATGAATACAACAGCGAACACCGAAAAAAACATATGCTCAATTTGTCATGAGAATGGTTCCTCATCCAACAATTACGGATCAATTGTCTTACTCAGTTTGATCATCAGAATATTGTACTTTTTAATCATATGGAAAGCCATACCTATGCAAAAAATGATATTGAACCTGAAGGAAATTCTTTCCCTACGAAGAGACCATTTTACTGCCGGGATTTGTACATTTCACTTTAAAGAATATATTGAACAAATAATTTGTTTATGTCATGGATTATTTAAGTTGTTTTGATGATTATTATCTTCTTGACTTTGATGACTCACAAGATACGGAATTCTTTTATTGGGATATCAGTAATGATACCGTTATTCCCTATATTGTTGGAATGACACCCGATCGATTTAAGAAATTCTTTCAAACAATCTACGGTGACTATAAAATATTTGTTCATATATATGGAATTTATATACTGCAATGTTCTGCACTTTTTTCTTGTAAAAAACAATGGCAACGAAAATGCGTATCGATTCATCGTGGCCATTCGGTTTTCCCTATCCTGATCCCCCTGTGTTTTTACTCATTTTTTCCTTTTCGTTCCCTATATGCGTTACCACGTCGATCACTTCAGAACAGAATGGTTTGGCGCTATGGCTGCTTGTTGATCCCTAATCGAGACTAACAAAAGAGACGAATCATCGTGATAAATGAACGTAACGATGAGGGGTTTCCAAATGTTGAACACAAGAGGGAGAATAGCGCCTGCTGATCTGCAGAAAAGAACATGCGGGATGATGAAATGCGATGCCTTGTTTACAAATGGTCGTGCCGACGGAAAAAATGGATCCATAGCTAACAAAGGGCAGGGGGAGGGATTTGCGAATTCGGACAAAATGGTGTTGATGGAACCTATCGATTCATAAGGTTAACTGGGTATAGAATAACCTACCCAGTTAACCCTATGAACAACTTCATCCCCCTTCTCTTTCCACAACCGCGTCAAATCACGGTTTTTTATAAACAAAATCCCCCTTCCAAGACGAGAATTAGGATCTTACAGCTCCAAATTCGCTCCTGATTTTAGAATGACCCCAACGTTTTATCAGAAGTGTTTCACATTGTAAACTTATGAAGATATTCATCGACAAATGGATGAAATTTTTACGGAGTGTTTCGACGGTTGGTCACTCTTCTTATATTGGAACGATCATCAAACTCCCATCCCTTTCATTCATAGACGCAAAGGAATTCTTTGAAAAATGGATCATGTATAGGTATCTATTGCTCGTAATGATGATCAGAAACAAAAAAAATGACGCCTGTCAGAATCCCAACAGGTGTCAGCTTCTTTTTATGTTTTTATGTTTCATTAAAACCGAATCAATATTTTCATTTCCCCGCCGCCGCTGCGAATGAACCGATTCTGTTCATTAAAGGTTAAGGGACCATTCACCTTAAAAACAAATAATCCATCACGGACTTCCATTTGTTCTTCATAACGTGTTTCGGCAATCGCCATGGCTTCCTCTAATGACAAAGCATCCACAACATCGAGTAATTCATCGCGTTCTTTTGTTCGAAGAACGACATAATACTGATTCATACACTATCCCTCCAGAAACATTGTTAATAAATAAAAAAACACCGGCAAGAATGTGAACGACTGCTTTCGTCCTACATCCCCGTCGATGATTTTTAACCATCCCATCCATCTGACCACAAAGGTCTTGTATGAAATTCGTTTGTAAGAGAAAAAGTAGACAAAAATCGATCCTACATGATTATTCTAACTTGCCTATTGCCCCCTTTTTAACCCTTCACTTCGAACTTCTTCCTGTAAAATGACAAGTCCACTTAACTTTTTTTGATTCGTTGAGCGGATTTTGTCCGTTATGGTGAAGATTTCCCCTATAATCAATAGCGGCCGCGTCGTCCGCTCCATCCCTCCGTCATCGATGATTTGGACATATCCCTCTTCCCTTTCGCTTTTATTTTTTGTCTGACATAAAATATCCATAAGCATAGGCTTGACCATTGGCCAGCCTCATCCACCCTCAGTCATTACCGCCTCCCTTTTTCACGATATGGTTGAACATCATCACTTGAAAAGAGATTTGGAGGCTTTGAGTATCGGCTTTACACCCCATGTCCTACGATATGAAAGAGGCCATTTTACGAATTTATTTCTCCCCGTTTCCTTCGCCCGATATAAGGCTTGATCGGCTTTCTCCAGAAAACCGCTTATCGATCGGATCCCAAGAGTTATGGTATCCTTATCACAAAGGTAAAAATCAAGGCAGCTAAAATAAATCCAAAGCCCAATCGAAAGGAGCAACCAAAGCATGGATGATAACAAAGAATACTGTCCGTTTTGCGGGGCTGATTTGCAAGGACCGCCGATCCTGCAAGAAATCCAGCATCATTACGGCGCTACTCATGGATCCAGAAAAATTCGCATTTACAGTCGGGAAGAAGATCGTGTCATTAAATGGCAATGTCCGGATTGCGGAAAGGAATGGGAGCGGGAGTAGTGAAGGAGAAGTACGTAAAGCTTCTCCTTTTTATCTTTTAAAAATAGAAAAAAAAGAAAAACCCCTGTAGTGTTTATAGCAAACGATTAATGGTTCTTACGTTCTTTTGGTGAAAAATCAAGGTAATTGAGAACACAGAGCCAATATAAATAAAAATAAAAAACATCGGTTTGAATGAATACTTTTTCATAACCATTCAACCGACAAATTTTTAACCATGCCATAGCGGCCCAAAAAGCCTCTTCTTTGTATATTTTCTTCTTCAACAAATAATAAGTATAAAATAGCAATCTTTTAAATATTGTACCTCTCACCCTCCGCTATTCTAACCGAATTTTTTCGATAAAAAGGCTATCTCTTATGTATTTGCTTTTGTTCTTCCATACCTTTAAGAATTAGCTGCTTAATTTCGTCCAGCAACACATCAGAGTAAAGACCCTTAATTTCCTCTAGCCGCTTCGTTTTCTCGTTCCAAATAGCAAACGAGTCAAAAAACCATTCTCCCTTGGATAGTAGCGGTCTTTTTAAACGAATACGAGAATCATATACGAAGGGGAAGGAATGAAAGGAAGCCCTTACTTCCATGAATTGATACAGTTTCTTCATTACCACATCCTTCTTAATAAAAACTCGTTCCAACTCCACTCCATCGATCATGTGAGATTCACCCGCTTTATGGTTTATTCGTTTCACCGCTTTCTGCTGTTCTCGTCATATAGTGTTTGCTACTTCTAAGAAACCATCGACTTTTTCTGTTTCGGCACTAAATTCAGACAACAATTCCGCTATCTCTTTTACTCGATACAGAGAATGCTTTCTATCCCCCTTCCCTGACCCGTTTTCCCCCCCTTTTCCAATTATTCACTATAACGTCTAGAAAATCCTTCCACTGAACATCCTATAAATAGAAAAAAATCAGGCAAGATTTAGCATCATCAGCGGATTCCCTGTTGTCGTAGCCATATTCTGTTTAGAATACTCTCACTACAAATATAGATACAAAACTTTTCATTTTAGTTAGAGCATGTATCTAATACAATTATTTAAAAATGAAAATGATTAAGAATTAGACTTGGCAAATCACTTCGCGCGGCGATCGCTACTATCAATTTGCCGGATGAGATGATTAAATAATTATAGATGTGGCAAAAACATAATAAAACCAACCAATCGATCCGGCAGCATTAATAAAATTAAGTATAGAGGTGTATTCAAATGGATGTTCTGCCAAGAATTAATACCCAAATAAAACAGTGCATCGAAGACTTCAATAACCTTATAAAACAACAAGGGCATTTAGTCGAACAATTAAATCAGTTAATAAAAGAAAAAGAAGAACACACGATACCTCTAGTACCCACCATTCAAAAATTAATCGAACACGGTCTAAGCCGAGATGAAATTCTAGATATAACGAATATTTCATCAGAAGAGTTTGAGCGCATTGTTTCTAAAAATAGACGCTACCAACTACCGTATATTTATTTAAACGATGAGGAATCAAAAGAATTTGAGAGACTGCTTGAAGATATTCATAAGTCAAAGGATATATATGAACTAATCGATGCAGAAAAAGAAAGAGAAAGGATCAAGTTCATCCATCGCGTCTTGCTTCGATATCAGAAGGAGATGGATCTATTATCCCAACAAGAAAACGAAGATAGCGGCGAAAAGATAATGCAATACTTGGAAAGAACGGTTAAAAGCGAACAGGCTAAAAGTTCTTACTATTCATTAGTCCGTATCTTTGGAAACGAAATAAAACGGAAAAGAGAAGAGGTTTTGATTAAAGTCTCAGATGACTAGATATCATCCATTTCAGGGTAAAGCCATTGTCGCTTTGCCTTTTTTTCTTTTTAATTGAAGAAAGGAAAAAGAAAAGCCCCGCAGAGATTTCTCTCCGCGGAGCTTTTCGACATATTTCAGGCGGTGACAGCCCCTATCCTAATTACTTAATAATAACTTCGTTAACATCTGCTTTGTTATTATTAATTAGAAAACGTTAAAGGGATTTTTTCTAATTCCACTTGCCATAAATCCTTGCGCAAATGATAGTCATAAAAATCCACTATTTCACACTAACGAGTTCACTTTAGGAAAGGAAAATCCAAAAAAACAGACCAAATAGCGACTTGAATCGCAACTAAATTAACAGATCAATAATAAACAAAAACGCTCGGATTATAAAACCCAATCGTTTTTTAATAATTTTATCCTACATTGTCCTTCTTTAACTAATTCACTCGTTAAAGAAAAAGTGGGCATTTTAAACTCCAAAGTTTTCGTTATCCATTTGTTTAGCTTCTTTTACCTTTATTTTGCTTGGTAAAATAGCCACTCTCAAATCAATGATGATATGTATGATCATTGGTACCCAAATTGTCCCAAAATATATATATAAACATGCCAATGAAAAGCCCATCAATCCCGTTCCAATAACATTTTTCCAACCTTGGTATAGATGTGCTGTTCCAAAAATGATGCTAGTAATCATAGCGATCACAAATAATGGGATATGAAAAGGAAGTTCTTTTAAATAATAGAACATAAAACCTCTAAACATCACTTCTTCGCAAAAACCGGCTGTTAACGCTACCAATACAAATAGCATGCGTTCTTTAAAATCCTCTGGCAACATGAATTCAATAATTTCAAGTTGCTGATAAAGTTTTTTCTTGATTGATTTTACATTCATAATGATGATGAAATTAATGATCAACGCGAACAACAAACTAACAAGAAAACCTAATAAAAAATCTTTGATGTCAGCCAAATTATTTATGAAACCTAAATCTTGAAAGTCTCTATGAGTCATTCTCCAATACAAAGCAATGATTCCAACTGTTACCCATTGTATGAATATAATTTGAACATACATTTTCTTTTTATTTAGTCTTTCTTTATCATTGTTGATTCTTTTCATCCAAAAGTAGTCTAAAATTGGATACATAATGCTTAACAGGATAAAAATAGTTGTCATTATTAACATATTTCTTCCCCCACAACCCGCTTCTACAAAGTATAGCAACAACAAGTTATTTATTGTTTATAATTTCATTATAGAGTAATTTTTTTACAAGATATTACAAAATCATTCGACATAATTCGCATTATAAACATCTATAGAAACCGCATTATTTCTCTCGCTCTATATATAGGAAAAAGAAAAAGACAGAGAACCACTATGATTCTCTGTCTCTACCAATCTTCAACAAATTTCGTACGGTGAAAGGCATCATTATTAGGCACCACCAAATAAACACTACCAACTGCCATACATTTATTTAAATGATGAGGAATCAAAAGAATTTGAGAAACTGCTTGAGGATATTCATCAGTCAAAGGATATATATGAACTAATCGATGCAGAAAAAGAAAGAGAAAGGATCAAGTTCATCCACGGCGTCTTGCTTCGATATCAGAAGGAGATGGATCTACTATCATCACAAGGAAATGAAGATAGCGGCGAAAAGATAATGAAATACTTGGAAAGAGCGGTTAAAAACGAACAGGCTAAAAGTGCTTACTATTTACTAGTCCGTATCTTTGGAAACGAAATAAAGCGGAAAAGAGAAGAGGTGTTGATTAAAGTCTCAGATGACTAGATATCATCCATTTCAGGGTAAAGCCATTGTCGCCGTGCCTTTTTTCTTTTTAATCGAAGAAAAGGAAGGAAAAAGAAAAGCCCCGCAGAGATTTCTCTCCGCAGAGCTAATTTGACCGATGACAGGCACACACCCAATCCTACTTTTTCACTTTTACAACTTTTCCAGCACTCTTATTTCCAGCTCCGTCAACAGCAATCACCTTAATGGACGTTCCTGCTTTTTTCGGTGTTATTTTAATCGTATATTTTCCATACTTATCCGCTTTGGCGCTGCCGATTTTTTGGCTTCCCACATATGCAATGACCGTGGAGTTCGCTTCCGCTTTCCCTGTAATCACTTTAGATTTACTAGTAACACTATTTACAATTGGAGCAGTAGGAGGAATTCTGTCCACTACAACAACGATCCGCTCCTTGCTCGTACAACCGTACTTATCTTTTACCGTAATATAAAGCTTTGTTCCTGCCTTTTGTGTTGGAATCTTGATACTGAACAAACCTTTGCTGTCGCTTTTACCGGTATATACTTTCGAGTTGATTTTTACGGAAACCATTCCATTTGGCACTGTTTTTCCTGTCACCGCATTGCTCTTATTGCTTACTAAATTTACAGTTGGCGGTGCAGGCAGCAAGTCAGGGCATTGGACGCTAAGTGTGTATTTTCCCGTATAATTGCTTTCTTGATAAACTTTAATATAATATGTCCCTGCTTCAAGATCCTCCGAAAATGACCTTTTTACCGGGTAATCGTCTCCAGAAACATATCGGTCGAATACTTTATTTCCATTTGAATCTTCCAGCGCTATATTCACCCAACCTATATAAGAGTCCAGATTAACCGTTACCCGACCTGCTTTCGGCAAGACGACCTTGTAAACATCCTTGCTGTCATTCCAGCTGATAAATCCGGTTACCGTTTGGCTGTTGACCGCAAGCGGCTGCGCTTGCACTGTTCCATCATTGGGTTCGATTTCATTGTTAGGGACTACCTCATAGTTTACTCTTAAATCGTATTTTCCCGTATAATTGCTTTCTTGGTAAACTTTAATATAATATGTCCCTGCTTCAAGATCCTCCGAAAATGACCTTTTTACCGGGTAATCGTCTCCAGAAACATATCGGTCGAATACTTTATTTCCATTTGAGTCTTCCAGCGCTATATTCACCCAACCTATATAAGAGTCCAGATTAACCGTTACCCGACCTGCTTTCGGTAAGACGACCTTGTAAACATCCTTGCTGTCATTCCAGCTGATAAATCCGGTTACCGTTTGGCTGTTGACCGCAAGCGGCTGCGCTTGCACTGTTCCATCATTGGGTTCGATTTCATTGTTAGGGACTACCTCATAGTTTACTCTTAAATCGTATTTTCCCGTATAATTGCTTTCTTGGTAAACTTTAATATAATATGTCCCTGCTTCAAGATCCTCCGAAAACGACCTTTTTACCGGGTAATCGTCTCCAGAAACATATCGGTCGAATACTTTATTTCCATTTGAATCTTCCAGCGCTATATTCACCCAACCTATATAAGAGTCCAGATTAACCGTTACCCGACCTGCTTTCGGCAAGACGACCTTGTAAACATCCTTGCTGTCATTCCAGCTGATAAATCCGGTTACCGTTTGGCTGTTGACCGCAAGCGGCTGCGCTTGCACTGTTCCATCATTGGGTTCGATTTCATTGTTATGGGCTGCCTCGTAGTTTACTTCTAAATCGTATTTTCCCGTATAATTGCTTTCTTGGTAAACTTTAATATAATATGTCCCTGCTTCAAGATCCTCCGAAAACGACCTTTTTACCGGGTCCATCGGATCGCCTCCAGAAACATATTGATCGAATACTTCGTTTCCGTCTGAATCTTCCAGTGCTATATTCACCCAACCTATATAAGAGTCCAGATTAACTGTAACTTTCCCAGCTTGCTTTAAATTTATCGTATAGATTTGTTGATCATCAGTATCAGTAATGTATCCAGAAACTGATGTATCGAACGGCAGATCTGTCGATGAACTGGCGAATGCCGTATTCGTTTTCAGAAAAGGGATAGTGAAAATAAGGGCAAGCCCGAAGAAAAAAGAAAATATCTTTTTACAGTTTCTCATAAAACTCCCCCCTAATAGCAATAAGGTTCGCTAATTATGTATCACACTGCGATCAACAGCTGAATTTCTTTTTATCTACCATATTAATCCTATTAGACTAACCATTACTATTCTACAACAATTATTAAAAAAGAAAGTTATTTTTCGTTTGACAAAATTCGACAGATTTTTCATTCATTGAGGAGTGACAGGTACTAATATTCTAGTGGATTGGCCACCATTGTTTTTTATCTTTCTCTTTTTAATTTTTATTTTCATTATTATATAAATAAATAAAAAAGAAAAGCCCCGCAGAGATTTCTCTCCGCAGAGCCTTTCGACATATTTCAAATGGTGACAGGAATCATTACTTATTTAGCCAAATCATCTGAAGTATTACCTGCTTTATCGGTAGCAGTAATTTCAAATAAACCATTGAAGCTTGCTTTGATTTCATCTACATTGGCACCATTTGTCCAAACAGCTTTAGCAGTATTAGTTGCAGCATCGAACTTAATTTTAATATTATCGCTACCTACATTATATTGTTTATAACCTTCATTTTTAATAGCTGTATCCTCAATTTCTACAGCAGATACTTCATTTCCAGAACTATCTTTAGCTGTAAGATTACCATCATCTTTTACCTCAAAGGTAATTTCACTGTTATTGTATTTGATAGTGAATGCTTTTACAGCTTCACTAAACGTAACTGTAGTTACTGGAAGTGTAACTCCTTCACCAAAATCTTCAGCAGCGGTCTCAATTGTTGCAGTAGGCGCAGTTTTGTCAACGACAACTACATTTAAGTTTGAAGTAAATTTAATTGTATATTGATCATCAGTTGTTGTTGATGTATCACCATCTAGGTCGATTTTTACTTCAGATACCGCTACAGTTGCATTACCTAATTTTTTCGGTGAAGATGTACCTTTATCGTTGTCTTCGATAACACTTGCATTGTCGGATACAAACTTAACATCCAATACAGTAGCGTTAGAAGCTACAGTGCCATCTGGTTTTGTTACTTCTAAAATCTTTTTAAGTCCAGCTTCTAGAGTTTTATCAGCATCAATATCAATTGTAGCTGTGCTAGCAGTTAAACGTAATGTTGGATACTTAGTAGAATCCTTAACAGTGAATGTGTTAGAGAAGACTTCTAAGTTGTTTACTAGAGCTTTAACTGTGTAAGTTTTGCCAGCTTCAAAATTAGATGCATTTATTGTGTGTTTAGTTCCAGTTGTTGTAGCTAGCACTTTATTATCTTGATCATACACTTTTACAGTTGATGTAATAGCTGAACCAGTTTCTAAACCATTAGCATCTACTGGGAACACTTCAAGTTCCATTGTTCTTTCATCAACAGTTGTAGTAGATTCATCATCAACTTTATCTAGCTCAGCTTTGAAACCTTTTACATTATAGTCAACGGCTGTTCCCGGCTTCTTAACATTTACAGTAATGTTTTGTTTTAATGTACCGATTGTCACTTCAACAACTGCAGTACCTTCTGCTTTACCAGTAACAGTTAAAGTATATTCTCCATTAGAGTTTGATACAGTTGGTGTACTACTTAAGTAATCAGCACCACTTAATACTTTAACCGTAGCCTCTCCTGCATTGAATTTATTTCCATATTGGTCTAATGCAGTGATTTTCACTGTTCCTGTTGGCTTAACAGTTGTTACGTTAAGTGTAGAATTTTCTACTGATAGTGAAGTTAATTTTGAAGCTGCAACAACTTCCAATTCTACAGTCTTAGTGAAATCACCATTTTTAATACGAACTGGTAATTTTCCTTCTTTTAATGGAGTAATTTTACCAGTTACACGGTCTACCAATGCAACCTCTTTATCTAAAGATTCAAATTCTACTGTTCCAGTGTAATCTCCACCGAATTGATCTTTAAATTGTGCTTTTAAGTACGGAGTAGTTCCCATTTGAACTTTGTTTGTTAAAGTATCTTTCGCCCAATCTACTTGACCATCAGCATCAACAGTAAACTTAGGCATATCAACGGCTTTAGCTGCTTCTGCTGCTACTTTAATACGTTTAGATTTTACAACTGTTCCATCTGCTTTAGTTGCTGAAATTTCTACAAATGCAAATTCACCAGCACCTAATGTAATCTTACCATCAGTAATATTTTTATCAGAAGCAAAGCTTACTTTTGTATCAGCAGTTATATCTAAACCATTTGTATCAAGGACTTGGTATTTAATTGCAGTTTCTTTGTTTGCTGGAATTGTTTGGTCTTCAGCAATGATTTGTGCAACTTCACCAATAACAAAGTCTAATTCAGCATTAAGAGTTTGATCGCCAACTTTAACATCTATGCTATAAGTTGTTTTTGATTTTAATGCATCATACAACTCAATTTCAGCTGATTTCTTATCAGCAGCAACAGTCACAGCTTTAACATATTGTTTATCTCCAGTAGCTTTGTTCTTAATTGTAAACGAATCACGAGTTAATCCTTCGATTTCCTTGTTAAATGTAACTTTTACTTTAGTAGTGGTAATCGCACTTACTTTTTTAGTTTAACTTTAGTTACAAGTAGAAATCTTTTTATTTTAATGATAAAATTTGAAAAATTATAAAAACTTTTCAAGGGGAGATAAGTCATGGTAACTATTCAAACAAACATTGAAAGGCTAAATCGTTTAATACTTTCATTGTGGAGAAAAAATTGGAGAGGAATACAACGAGATGAGGAGGAACCATTACCAGCTTTTTTTAAAACCCCTTCATCAGAAGTAAAATTATTATTTATTGGAATAAATCCTGCTTTAAATAAGGATGATTATCGTAAAATATTGAAAAAAGAGCTAAAAGAAAACCCAAATCTTCAAAAAGTATATGAAGAGGGATTTCGCTCCTTTATTACAAGAAGTCGAACAAAAGTATACAATCTTCATGAGTTAATATCTGAACTTGAGTTAGTTGAGCACATAATTGGAAAACACCATAACTATGAAAAACGCCCAAAGGAAATTGCTCGATACCTTGGTATTGATCCAGGCAGAGAACTGTATATGACAGATTTATTTTTTATTAGAAAAACAAACCAAGCTGAATTTCTTAAGACCTATGTTTACAGAAACGGAAAGAATATAAATGAGGGATTAACTACATTTGCACTTCGTCAACTAAAGATCCTATCGATATTAATTAAAATCATCAATCCAAAAATGATTATTATTTGTAATGCTGAGGCAGCAAGATTATTTAAGAAATATGTAATCCCAATGGTCTCTCCCAAAATTAATTATTTTTGCAATGAATTTGGGACATATATTATTAACATAAATGGACGCAATGTGCCTATTTTTTACTCATCAATGTTATCTGGTCAACGTGCATTAGATTCATTTTCTTTTGAAAGACTTAAGTGGCATATGAAAACAGTAATGAATAAAATCATTGAATAGACAATATTCTTCCACCCTCTCCTTATACTAATACTCAATAGCTACCCCTCATGTACTAATAATATTGCCTTCTACTTTTACAAGATGTATGCTTAAAGAACAAAATATCTTTTGACCATAACATCAATATTAAGATAATAACAACTACTTAATTGTTACACCCAACAACATTTACCAGTCAAGCTCCTACCAGGTATGGCAGGAGCTTTTACATATCTCCTTCCTTTTGGGAATAATAACTTTAATACTCTTTTAATAGCATTTACTTATATTAAATTAAGATAGCTATATGATGTTGAAAATGAACTGTAAATTAGATATTTTTATTTTCAATATTCTTCTTATACTGATCCTCAAGCTCAGCCTGCAATTCCTTAAAGGCACCCCCAAAATCTGTAATTTCACCTTTTAATTCTTTCCAATCACTCGCACTAGGAAGATGACTAGGAAGATTAATAGTTACATTTACATATTTTCCATACCATTTATCACCCAATTTGGAAACATAAAGTTCATATAACCTTTCAGCTTCAGGACCACAAGTCATTTTAAACAATTGTTGTTTTATTTCTCCTTCTAATTTTTCAATTTTAATTTCCACAATTAAATCCTCCTTTAAACATTTTCAAGTTGCAAAGATAGATAGATGGAATTATTGATTAATATATCCTCTTAATCCATTTTATTCTATGGCACATTGGTGAGCAAATATTTTCCTAAACTTCTTAAGATAAAGTTTTTATCCGCTATTAAAAAACTCCGAAGCTAACTAATATATATGAAAACATGGTTCCATGAACAGATGGAATCTCCAGAGAAGGTGAAGCAGTTCATCTATTTATGCTCCAGATAATATCTATTTTTACATATCCCATTGTATGATGATCCCTTTTATTTTCATAATTTCTTCTGCCTAAGAGGTAAACCCATCTCTTTGCAAAAAACTTCTGGGAATTTTTTCTTTAAAAATGGACCATAATAGAAAAAAATAACTATTTCATGAAAGGAGGTGAACGAACAGAAGAGTTGCAACGCATTCTCAGAAGCATAGTCTACGCCAACTCACACAACAAGACTGCTGCCACAATATAGGAAGGAGTAGATGATTTGAAAAAATGGATAAATCAACAAAGGAAGCCTACAGATAAAGGAAGACAAGTGATTCGGTATTGTGCAAAAGTGTTTAAAATGGACCCTCTTGTGGTTCAAATGATTCTTACGCAATACCGCCCTAAAAATTTCCAAGATTTATACAACTTTATAACGCCGTCATTTTCTCAACTACACAATCCATTTCTTTTAAATGACATGAAAAAGGCAATCGATCGAACGCTTAGAGCCATCGAGAATAAGGAAAGGATTTTTGTATTCGGGGATTACGATGTAGACGGGCAAACCGCCACTACGTTACTGTACCAAGCATTGTCCTTTCTAAACGCCAATGTAAGGTTTAAAGTTCCGCTAAGGTCTGAGGGATATGGGATTACTCCAGAGGCAGTTGAAAAAATGGCGGCTGATGGAGCATCACTCATTATCACCGTTGATAACGGTTCTTCGGCACATAGCGCTATGCAAAGAGCAAAAGAGTTAGGAATCGATGTCATCGTCACCGACCATCACGAAGTCTTACAAGGGCACCCGGATTGCTATGCATTTATTAATCCAAAGAGAACTGACAGTACCTACCCTTTTGACTCTTTATGTGGCGCGGGTGTTGCCTTTAAATTTACTCAAGCGTTGTTGGAGAGTTTAAGCTATGACTGGGAAGAACACTTTCAAAGGTATATTGAATTGGCAGCACTAGGGACGATTGCTGACATGGTCCCACTGATTGACGAAAATCGAACCATTGCCGCTTTAGGAATGAGGGTGATGAACGATGGTGGAAAAAATCGTGCCATTCAAAGCTTGGCTAGTAGTTCAAAAATTTCACGAATTGACAGCTCCGCTATTTCGTTTCAACTCGCTCCCATTCTTAATGCTTGTGGTCGAATAGGGAATCCAAATTTTGCGGTCAACACACTGTGTAACCCGAATCCTTCACTTGAGGAAATCCGTCATCTTATTCACTTGAACAATGAACGAAAGAAATTGACAGCGGAACAATTTCAACAAGTCGATGAAATTATCGTTCGTCAAAAGCTATACAACCACCCTGTCATCATTGTTCAAGATGTTCTTCATGAAGGAATAATAGGAATTCTTGCTTCCAGGATTGCCGAAAAATATCAACGACCAGCCATTGTCATTAACCACGAAGGAAAGGGATCCGCGCGAAGCGTACAAAATACGAAGTTTTCCATTGTAAATACAATCAAGCGTTGTGAGCAGCACCTAGAAAAGTACGGTGGTCATCAAACCGCGGCTGGACTAACCATCGATCTAGAACGTTTACCTGCGTTTCAACAAGCCATTCAGCAATCTGCCAAACACGAACCAATGATTCAGCCTTTGGCTAACTATCAAATGAAAGTTCCAATTACCCAATTCCCTGATCATTGGCGGGAAGAATTGTCGCGACTTGAGCCGTTTGGAATGGCAAACCCAAAGCCTGTTTTCTTGAGCGAAAACACGTATGTAGGTTACTCAAAAGCATTCGGACACAACGAAGAACATTTATTAATTGGCTCGCAAGGGAAAACGTTATTTGCTTTTCGATTTGGTTACATGAAGGAGTTTCTCGGAAAATTCATTCCGGTGTTATATACCTTCGATTCATCTAACCCACAACATTTTATCGTACAAGATTTGAAAGCCGAAGAAATGCAATACATTGGAATGCGATCTGGTTAAGTCCTTGACTTTCAAAACAACAAACGCTTTCCAGATGAGTAAATGAAGGAGGTTATCCTATCCATGTCAACAGCATTAGGCAATCGGATTAAAGCTCTGCGGCAAAAGCATAATTTAAGTCAAAGCTTATTGGCTGAACAGCTCGGTTTCTCTCATGCTTATATTGGCTTTCTTGAAAAAGGGATGAGAAGCGGAACAGAGGAAACCATTCGAAAAATCGCTGAATTCTTTCGTGTCGATCCCGATGAATTGCTTAGTTTAAGGGATGAGAAACTGAATGATCAGGATTATGACATCAAAACAGAAAAAACTGGTCTATCCTCCCTTCCACCGTATATGGAAGAGTTTGTGAACTTGCTGATGAAGCTAGAAGAAAACACGTGTAAGAAAATCATTGAAGAGTTCAAATCACAGCTTCAACAGAAGCTTTACAGCTTGTTAACGCCTTATGAATTAAAAGAAGTGAAACAGATGGTGCTCGATGTAAAGCGGTATTGGCTAAATCTGATCAAAAATGAGCATGTTTCTGAACCGATGTTCCACGAAAAATTGGGATATATCCCGTTAGACGAAAAAGAACTATTTTTTAAACTGCAACTCGATGAATCTGCGTTATCTGTGACTTTGTTATATGCCGAACAAAACCAGATTACGATGTTTGAAAATTGGCTAGGCGAAAGCAATGTGCGCTATCTTACTGAGATGCCGCTTCCTCATTTGTCACAACCGCAAAAAGTGGCTCGGTTCATTTGGTTTAGCCCATCAGTTTCCGTCTTACATCGATTTCAATATCTTTTGAACCATAACATCAATGTTCAGCATATTGATTGTTCAGAACACCAACTCAACTGGTATATCCAACAGCATCTATTAGAACAACACAGTGAAGCTTCTGCCATGTAGGGCAGGAGCTTTTTTACATATTTCCTCTCTTTTAGGGAATAATAACACTTACCAATAGTGAAAGGAGGAAACTCTTTGATTGTCACAACCAATTATGATTTGCCAATTTACACAAGCAAATTCTTGCGCTATTTAAAGCGACAACATTATTCCGAAGAAACCATTACTGGTTATGAAAAGGATCTTAAAAAGTTTAATGAATTTCTTTACCGCGAATACCACGGTAACATTTTGACAGAAGAAATTCAAAAAGAAGACATTCTCGATTACTTGGGATATTTGGAATCCTTAGGACTTAAGCCAAATTCGGTTGCGCGTCATTTATCAACTTTAAAATCGTTCTACAAATTTCTTGTGCATGAAATGGATTTTAAGGTTGATGTTGCTGCACGAATTAAGCATCCAAGGATTTATACACCCTTACCAGAAATATTGGACATGGAAGAAGTCCAACAATTTTTAAACACAGCGAAACGATATTCTGAATTTTACTATGTTTTATTTAGCCTCATCTACTATACAGGAAGCCGTTTGACGCCTATACGCACACTTCCTAAAAAGCACGTTGATTTGAAACATCGTTGCATTTATTTTGAAAAAATCAAAGGCGGTCGGGACTTGCACTTACCGTTGAATGATCATATGTACCATATTTTAGCGAATTTTCTCATCAACCAACGTTACGATGGGTCGGAATACGTGTTTAATTCGCCTAAATTTAAAAATAAGCCCATCGATTCGGGTGCCATTCGTTTAACAATGAGAAAAATCGCGAAACTAGCCGGAATCAATAAACGAGTAACTCCACACATTTTACGGCATTGTACAGCTACCCATTTAACCCTTTTAAATGTGGATCAAAAATACATCGCCAGTATCCTTGGACATGTCGATTTACGATCAACGGCTCGATATCAACAACTGAATGTCGAAAATCTTCGACCGGCGGTAAATAAATTAAAATAATTTTCACGATGTTTCGGACAAAGGATACAAAATATATTTTTATGTTTTTCATGTATTTCAATTTTCTCCTGATTCACGCTCATTTATGCATCAAAAACATAAAAAAATATATTTTCAATGCACTGTACCCTTTGTTTTTTATATTTTTCCAAAAACATAAAAAAACATGTTTATACAAAAAGAAATATTTATATTTGAATTCTTTACATGCTACGCAACAGAAGAATCGCGATAAAGGACCTGCTGGATTTGTCGAAATCGAAAAATTTTGTGCTCCTAAAATAACGTCAAGCGGCAGGTTACATCATTATGAAAAATGAGGTACACACAATTCACACATTCGACCATAAAATTTTGTCGAATTTAACCGGAATTTTCATAAAAATTTGTCATATTTTTTGTCATTTGTGTGTATATCTGAATCGAGGTGATGAAGATTGGACAATAATATTCCTACTTTTGAAGAATTTGAAAAGAAGCATGGAAAATTAATCAACGTAGAAGATTTTCGAAAGCATTTAAACATGTCACGCGAACTTGTCATGGATTTGATTGAAAAAGGAGTTTTCGGTCCAAATGTAGTGAAAGTAGGAACGGATGTTCAGCCAAAAAAAGGAGCTCCAACAGCAAAATATTATTTCCTAGAGGAATGGGCAAAACAGCTAAAAAGAGAAGAAATCGGCTATACCCTTAAAGAAATTGCAAAAAAATTACATGTCCCATACGCATGGTTAAGAAACCTTTCTACAAAAGGATATCTGAATGAAGGTCGTATCAGTCGTTACTTTTGGAATATGGAATGGTTTGAGGAAAACCTCACGCGTTTACACGAAACTTCTTATCGTAAAAAAGGAAAACATCGTCAGAGTATGTACTACGATCTTTTAAATGACGAACAACAAAAATGGATTGAAGATTACCTGAACCGCCGAAAGAGCGGACAAGGAATTCGAATTGGGCATAAGTTACAATGGGCATATGTACCCGCAAAAGTGGAACGAACCATAAAAAGCTGGAGAAAGACTCTTTCCATTGTGTTTTACAAAATCATTTGCGGCAGATGTGGCATCAAAAATTATTATGTATTAGAGAGATCCGGAAAGTATCGTGATCTAAACGAAGAGGAAATGGAAAGATTTAATCCCGATGTCTTTAAAGTGGTGGACTTTAGTCCAAGTGATATAGATTGGATTCGAATGGGATACAAAGACACCACTTTCACTAAGCTGTTTGAAAAACACCTCAAACCTTTTCTTTATTTTGTATTAAATAAACTGAAAGAAGAGTGGATTGAAAAAAAGCAACGATCTCTTGGTAAGAAACTAAGTAAAGAAGAAAAAGAAGAATTGGAACGAGCGAAAGAGTTTTATGAAACCTTTGAAATGGGAATTGAATTGGCGATTTCAAAGGTACCTATTCGTACAAGTAGCTATTCTGAAGAACAACTTCCTCCAATATTTTTAACCCATGAGCAGGTGCTAATGGCAAAGGATGTCATTCGAAATGATCCGTCTTTAAATGATCCTTTGAAAAAAACCGTTTTATTTATGATTGGATGTCTTATTGGGATACGTCCCGATGAACTGGCACATTTGCGCATTGACAATTTTGTGCTTGATCCAGAAACTAAGCTGTTAAAACGGTTTAAATTTGATGATCAAATTGGCGATTTAGTGGAAATAAAAAAATCAGATCCGCATTATGAAAAAGGCTGGGGACGCTTGTTTATCACCTACAATAAAGGTGGTTATTCTCCTTCACATCCGAAGTTTGGAACACTTGTCGTTCCAAGGTTAGTGACACTGATTAATCTATACTTAAAAACCGTTTTATACGTTGAAAACCCTAATGCTAAAGGAGAAGGATATTTACTGCGACCAAAAGCTGAACTCCCATTTGAACCGTACACGAGTCGCGGTATGGTACAATGGCTTTCACCTTATGCAGAACAGAAATTTTTGTTTCTGCCTGAAGAGGAACGAAAACATTTTAAATACTATGATGTCCGACACACGGTCTATAACCTTTTAATTAAAGCAAATATAGAAGGGATAGATTTTGTCACCAAAGAACGTGCCGCCCAAATTCATGCACGACACGACATCAAGAAAAAAGCAGGGAATACGGGAAGACGAAGCTATACGAAAGACATTTCTATGCTCGAATACTACACTGTCATCGATTCAGTCCTTAACTTCCCATGGGATTTAGGTGATCATCAAGATGGTGCATTTTATACGTGGGCTGAAGAAAAAGGATTCATCAAGCGAAGCAGAAAGCGTGACATGAAAGAAGAAGTAACAAAAACAGAAGAAGATATTTCAGCATCACTACCCAAAGACATTCAACAGGAGTTAGAACATTTGGAAAAAGAGTTGGCTGAAAAAGAGCGATTAGCCGATCAACTTGCTAAAGGACCTAGAGGGGAATATAAGGATATCGACAAATGGACGGAAAAAACCGTACAACTCGATAAAGAAATTAAACAGATAAAACAACAAATTCAATCACTGAAACGTAAAGGGGGTTACTCATGACTCCATCGATATCACTGGAAGAATATTTAAGAAGATGTGAAGAGCTTGGGTATAATCCCAAGCTCCCCCCTTATTTTGAACGGATTGTCGATCGAAATTTGTATAGTCCTTCGATTATTGCAGCTATCACCAACATTAGCAAAGAAACTGCCCGAAGATGGTTTCGACAAAACAAACTGACCACCGAATCTGCATCAAATACATATGTAGTTTCGGGAAAAAAACTAAAGGAATTTTTATTTACCCGTCCCAACGTCATCAATCCTTTAAAACGTGAGTATCCTGAGATTTTCGATGATGATTTGTTCTGTAGACGGAAAGAAAACCGAATGTAATCAATCTGCTTACATTCCTATAAAAAAGAAAAGATGTCCACTATATTTCCTGGACATCTTTTTCATTCATCCGTATTCTTTTTTTCTTGATAATACTGAATCAATCGCTCCACTTTGACTTTTAATGGCTCAATATCACTTCCATACTTATGAATCAGCTTATCAAACATACGAATGATTTGTTTCCTCTCATTTTCCGGATGATAAATCTTTTGTCTTACCTGAGAGGAGAGATGTTTATTCATGACAATTAAGTGAGATAATGTTCCGCTCTTTTTGCATATAGAACATTCCCATTTTGTATCGAATACATTCATTTTGACTTCCCCGCCACAGAGGAAACATGCAAAATAAAGAAAAGGCTTGTCGTAATAATAATTAATTCGATTGGCTTTAAAAAAAGACAATGTAGGGAGCTCTAGACTCAATGTCTGATGCTCCCTTTTCCTCTTAATCGGCTTCGGGCATTCCTCATAAATTCTTTAAAATCACTTCCAATAATGACATACTTTCCGCCAAAGCTATAATTCGGTAATTTTCCCGTTCGGCACCAACGTCTGACTGTTTCATTACTGACTTTCAACATATTGGCGACATCTTCTGGACTTAACACTTCGTTATTTTCAATATTGTCAAACATCGGATGAAGCTTTGGACGAAATCCCAATTCTTTTTCAATATCATGATTATAATTTTCCATTACTCATTCCTCCATAATCCATTTAAACTGTGGTTACTTGATAGAAAGACCGCTTGTAAAAAGCGGTCTTAAGTTCATCCAGTTCGACGACTATCAAATGAAATGATGTCTAACACGTATTCCAATGCTCGAATTTGACCCGCGTTGTATAGTCGATATTTTGGATCTCTACGTGACTTCAACCACCGGATCTGATCTTGAACATCCTCTCGCAGTAATTCAAAAAACACTTCATAATCTTCCAAACCAAAATTTGCCATAATATACCTCCCTAATGATCTATAATATTCCATACCTTATGAAATATAAGGTATGTATCATTGGGAGTTCATGGATTTATCGTTGTCCTATCTTTAGTACAATCTTATTCATAAACAAGCATTTTATGACAAAAAATATTTAATTTTTTAATAAATCGCGGAATTAGTTAGAGTACATGCTATTCTTCTCTTATACCAAATATCCATTTATGTCCTTTTTAATCTTTGAATTTGACGCTCCTTGTACAGCCTCGCTAGACTCACGAATCAAAACTTCAGGCTCACAATATTGATGCGCTTAGTTGACTGTTTGATAAGTGTTTCTCTTTTTTAACATTTCTAGCTGTTGATGTGTGATCGTTTGGTAACGGCTCATCCTTTTCCCTCCTAAAACAAAAATAGCCCCAATTCCCCGAAAGGAATTGAGGCTTTATGACTGTAGTTCAAAATCATAATATATATTTGAAATCAAGCTTGATACAGCTTTGACAAAAAGAAAAGCCCCACAGAGATTTCTCTCCGCAGGGCTTTTCAACATTTCAAATGGTGACAAAGGCACCAGTTCTTAATTAGTTAGTAGTAAAGTTAGTTACAGTAATTGGTGTAGTGATTTCTGTCAAAGGATTATCTGCTTTATCTGTTGTCGAGTCAAGGTTCTCTTGTATGTCAGTATTTAATGTAAATCCAAGAGTACGGTCCGCATTACCAAGGCTAGTTACAGGAATTTCAGCAGAAAGCCCGTCTGCAGAAAGCACAGCAGTTCCTAAAGTAATTCCTTCTGCAGGAGTAGATGCATCTGCTTTACCTGCAAGGACAAAGTCTGCTTCATCAACAGCTTTCATAGCTTCAGAGAACTTCACAATAAGTTTGTAACCATTTGTAGCATTACCAGTAATATACGCTTCTTTAACGACAGGCTTAGTAGCATCTACAACGACAACTGGAAGGCTAGTTAATGGTAAAATAGCCCCGGCAGCGTTTTTAACACCGCCAACAGAAATTGTTGCAGTACCACCATTACCGAATGCTGCATATGGACCAACTAAGTCCTTAGCATCAACTTCTGAAAGGTCAATTGTAACTGTATCTACAACAACTGTGTCTGACTTATCTCCATCTTTGTTTAAGTCAGCATTAACTACAGCTTCAGAAACACTTTGGTCATTTTTGAATATAACCTTTGCCTTAGCTGGGAGTGCAGCACCATTAATTGAGTAAAGTGCCTTATTGTCTGCACCATCAACGTATAGGTCACCTGTAGCAGGGTTAACTCCAGCTAGAACATCACTCTTATCGAAAGTTATAGTAACTGTCTTATCTGCAGAAGTTACACCAGTAGATTGGATATATGCTGAAAGTGGTGCAACTGGAGTAACAACTTCTTTATCGTTAGTGATAGTTAAGACTTGTGCAGCATTAGTGTTAGATGAATCATCAGAAACTGCATTAACTTTCAATACTAAATTATAGCTTCCATTTTTCAATGAACTTGCAAGAGTAAGCTTGTATTTATTTGTTCCAGTAACAGGAGTTACATTAGAAACTGTTGTCGCAGCTGTACCATCTTGTTTGTTTACATAGAAGTCTCCAGCTTCCACACCTGTTACAGCTTCTGAGAATTCTACCTCGATTTCATTAGCAGCTGTAAATTTAGCTTCCTTGATTGCCGGTTTCACAGTGTCACGAACAAGTGTTACTTGTACAGTTTTAGTGTCAACCACATTGCCAAGCTTATCTTGAAGAGCCTGTACAGTAACATCAAGTGTTGCAGAATTTACAGTATCATCTTCAAATGGAAGTTTAGCAAGTTCAACAACAAGTGTACGTTTATCATCTTTGAATGATGGAAGAGCTTTAAGTGCTACAGCATTACCTTTAGCATCTTTAACTTTGATTGAATCAACTGCTACAGCAGTGTTCATATCTTTATCAAACTTGATTTCGAATGTCTTAGGACCAACTGCGTTAATAACGAAGTTTGGTTTTACAGCATCTTTCGTAACTACGATAGAAGCACGTTCTGGTGTTCCACCTTTGTTACCAGCAAGGTCAGTTAATCCGTAAACTTCAACTTCATATGATTTACCAACTTCAAGCTCTTTACCAGACACCGTGTAAGTGAAATCGTCAACTTTAGCGGCACCTAGGATTGAATCTCCAACTTTAATAGTTGTGAATGAAACCGGCTCTGAGAATTTAAGTGTAAATGAATTAACTTTGTCATCCTTCGTTACAGCAGAAGCAGAAACAATCTTAGGAGCTACTGTATCTTCTACTGTAATATCTTGAACAAATGAAGGAAATTTTGCACCAGTAGTTGCCTTCAAGTTAAAACCGAATACGCGGTACTCTCCTTTTTGTTCAAGAGGAGTTTGCACCGTAAGTGTTACAGTTTTTCCATCTTCGGAAAGTTCAGCAGAAGTGATAGTAGACTCAGTTGCACCTTTAGAAACTTTGAAGTTATCGATTACGACAGTATCTTTATCAACAGCTTTGTTGAATTTAATTTCAATTTGTTTAAGGTTAATCGCACTTACACTTTCAACTTTTGGAGTAAGCGCAGCTTCATATGCATCTAATGCTTTTTTCGCTGCTTCTGTTAGTTCAGTTTTGAAAGCATCTGTTACTTTTGGTAAGTATTGATTGATTTGATCAACAGCAACTTTCGCTTTGTCTAAATCGCCTGCTTTCACAGCTTCTTGTGCTTCGCGCGCTTTCATTGCAACGGTAATATCATAAATTAAGCTGTCGCGAAGTTTTTGTGCTTCTGCTTTGAATGCAGAGCGAAGTAAATCACGAGTTGTTTTACCATATACGCGATCTAAAATGACTGTGCGAGTTTTTAATTCATAGGAAATTTTATGATAGTATTGTTCTGCTTTTTCCAAATCTTTTGCTTGAACAGCAGCTTCTAGCTCTTGGCGCATTTTGTCTAATTTTGTTGCATAGTTGTATGCGTCGATGTAAGTTGCTACACGAGCTTCACCAGATTTAGGGTTTGCTTTGAAAACGTAAGTTTCATATTCTTTTTGTAAATCAGCTAAGTAAGCGTCTTTTTTCGCGCCACCTGCTTTATTCACTAATGCTACCGCATCAGCGTATGCTTTTTTCGCTTTGTTGTATTCAGCATATACATCGTTAATGTTTGGGAATTCGCCAGTTTCCGTTACTGTATGGCTGTAAGTGTAGTATGCCTTTTTGAATTGTGCTTTTGCTTGGCTTACTACTGTTGCTACGTCTGTAGCCGCTTCAGAAGCGTTTGGATTTGCAGCGACAAATGCACTTGCTGCTACAGCACTTGCTGTTGCCAATTTCACAGCTTTTTTCTTATCCATTGAGAAATATATCCCCCTTTATTAATCCTTTATTAATCCACTTGTTTTAGAGCAATGTATATTATAGATTCATTGCTTACAAATTCTCAAGAAATTTACTTTATCATCCTATGAAGCCTATAACAGGATGATAATAGAAATGGTGCTTGTGTTACTATATCTTTCTTTCTATTCCATAAACGCTCCACGATTACTATAATAATACATTTTTTTTGGAATTTCTAGCCTCAATTGCATTTTTTTCAGAGATTTCGTCAATATTTTTTTTGATATTTTTTTCATTTGCAAACACCATATATAACATATGCCCATTATTTTCAAATAGACCAATAGTTATGTATATTTTCCTGATTAATCCATATAAATTAAGAATAGTTCCATTTACGCCATTCATTTTTCACAATAAAAAAGTGAGGGCCTCTTGGCCGCTCACTTATCCGTTTAGGGTTAATCCAATTTTTTGACCTGAATGGCAAACGGTTCTCCTAATTCTGTACTAACGACATCGTAACGATCATCTAAATATAAATCGACGAAGCGGAATTGCCCGCTGAATTCAGTTGGACTATCGGCAATCGTAAATTGGAATTGCATATAATAATCGTCGTTGTTGACAAGCTGCTCGGCAATTTCTTCGATTTCCTCTTTAGGTACTTTATATTCCTGTAAATAGGAAATGGAATCCAAAATATGTGCATAATCATCCTCAAAGTAAACACGAAGCGTAACGACGTTTCCAGACAATTCCCCTTCTATCGGCAGCGAACCTTCCCCATTGTAAAGATACCAGCCAAACAGACGATTTCCTTTCTGCTTTTCAATGACAAACGGAACGTATTGCCCATCATCGACAATCACATAATGCCCTTTCAATGCCTGTTTGACAAGCGAGATAAATTGCTCTTTCGATAACGGAGTGTACCGAATGTTGGCCGTTTTTTTAACGTAAGTTCCTCCTCCAACTCCATAGAAAACGCTCCCTTTTATTGTTTTACTGCTGTAAACGCGGTATTCTTGCCCCTTTTTTAATTTTCCAATCACTGTTAACTTATCCGGCGCTGTCCAACGATAAAGCTCCGTATCGCTTACGACAGTAATTTTCCCGATCATTCCTTTCTTTAGCTCCAGCTTTCCCCATCGTACTGCCGCTTCCGCATCATACCCGTGTGTTCCAAACATAAAAATGGCTACAAAAAAAAGAATGGCACCTAAACGACTCACTTTTTTCATTTGTTTTCCCCCAAAATAGTATTTAATACAACTATTCTATACCGATTTCAATTTCATGGAAATACCCTAAATATAAATAGGAAGAAATCGATTTGCGATGCATTTCGCATCCTTTATTCTGTTTGTGTCTCATGCAGAAAATCTTTTATAATATTAATAATAATGAAGATCTCGATGCGCCAAACAGTTCCAGCAAAAAAGGTAAATTTGGATCTCTTAATTAGCCTGTTTTCTTTGCTGCCGTAATCAGCGTTTAAAAAGCTTTCTAAAGTAAAGGGATGGCTCTGGAAACTCCCAAGCCATCCCTTTATTTTATAAATTCCCTCTGTTAAAATTCCCCTAATTTAGTATCGTTTTGCGCCCAAGTAACGCGCTTTCCAATAAGAATTATCCAAGCTGCTAATGGTGACGCCAGTGGAAGAGCCGCTATGAACAAATTGCCTATTGCCAATATAAATGCCTGCGTGGGATGGGCCAGAACGGCTCGTTTCAAAAAAGACAATGTCGCCGACCGAAGGGGAGGAAACCGGCGTGCCGACGTTCCAAATCGTCGCTACGGTGCGAGGCAAAGAGATTCCTTGTTTTTTAAACAAATAAACAATAAATCCGCTGCAGTCAAAACCTACTTGCGGCGTCTCCCCGCCCCAAACATATGGTTTGCCAAGAAGTTCCGCCGCATCGGCAACAAGTTCAGTAACATCAAGCTTTCGCTGCGGTGCTTTTCCCATCAAACGCTCATGTGTTTCTGCATCGACAACACCTGTTGCCTTCAGATTAACATCCCGTTGAAAACTCTTTACTGCATTTGCTGTAATAGTTCCATAATAGCCAGTGATTTGCGAATATGTAAAATAGCCAAGCTGTTTTAACTTTGTTTGCACTTCTTTCACTTTAGAACCAGTCGATCCAATTGTTAAATAGATGCCCGCTTTCGGTGCGGACGGCTGCGGTTCGGAGCTGGCTATCGCTTCGTTTATTTTCGCTAGCGTCGCACTGTCAGCCACTCCGGTAACTGGAAGTTTGTTTTTCTCCTGAAATTTGCGGACCGCCTCCGCCGTAAACGTTCCATAGTAATCCGTAATTTCCGGATATGTAAAATAACCGAGCTGCTTTAATTTTTGTTGCAATTTGCTTACTTCCGTCCCTCTTGAACCTATTTTTAATGCATTTGCTTGCAAAGTTTTGTTAGATTGCTTATTCACCGCGTTTTGAATCAACTGTACAGTGCGCGCATCTGCGACTCCTGTTGCGGAAAGGCCGTTATTTCGTTGAAACTTCTTGACCGCCTCTTGCGTAATCACTCCATAATAACCAGTGATCTCCGGATATCGGAAATAGCCAAGCAACTTTAAATTTTGCTGCAGCACCTTTACATTGTTTCCGCGCGAGCCGATTTTCATTTCCGAAGTACTATAGACAGCTGTTCCTTTTAACTTGGCGTATGTAGCATCATCGACGATGCCCGTGACCGGCAAACGAACGGATGCTTGAAATGCTTTTACTGCCTGCTCGGTAATCGTTCCGAAATAACCGGTAGCAGTCGGATATGTAAAAAATCCTTTCTCCTTTAGCAGTTGCTGAAGCTCCTTTATTTGCGGCGAGCTCATCCCCACTTTCCATTCCGCTGCTTTTCCATCATCCGGCATCAGAAACAGCGCAGAGACGAAAGCGGACGTTAGCACGATCTGTCTTGGTTTCCAATTCACAATCATCTACCTCTCCCTTATTGTTCTGCTTCCCGCATTGTACAACGTTTGCCGCCTTGAATCAATGCTAATTCAGCTCAATTCAACACCTTTTCGCTCTCCCCCGTGGCTGAATCTACATCGCAACAATGTCGAAAAAAGGAATCTATTGAAATTGCCCATTCTAATAGTCTGAGAGATACGACATCTTTTTAGCCAGATTCCATTTTTCGACATGCGGAAAGGTGTGAAAATTAGTCACGTATATTATTAGTATAGCGAAACTTCCCTTCCCATAGAAAGAGCATTTTTGTTTTTTTATACAAAATTTAGATAATCTTTACGAAAAAACAGCCATGTTCGCTGCCATCCAAACCAGAATAATCGCGGCGGGGAACTGGAAAACTTTAAAAAAATAATAGGGAATACCCTATTTAAGCAAGGATCAAATCGTATTGAATATCTGCAGCTTAACGTACAATCCTCATCCAAAATACCATAGGAAAAGCAGAACAAACGAGGGAAGTTCTTGAGGCGATCATAAAACAGCTACAACCGTTTATTGTTTTTTCTTGCCGGGCACATAAATAAATAAGAAATACGATTGTTGTCCAAAATATAAAGCGACTGCAAAATGTAATAAATAAGCTGCCTCTCAATGGTTAATAGCTCATTGGTGTGAAGGCGGAGATATTTTTGTTGGAGCTGATTCCACTCATAGAGGGCAATTTCGAACTTTTGTTTTTGTAAATCAAGCTTTACGATAAACATATATAGTTGATTGACCGATTTAAATACGAAATACAATTGAGCATCACAAGAACACGCAATGGTGCGAAACCGCGCTTCTTCCCCCAAGAAACGGTCATGTTTTTCCTCGCTTTTTAAAAACCGCAATGAATCCGTAAAATTAGTTGGTGCAATCGTTTTCAATTTGATCGAAAATGGGCTTCGCATTTCTTTGATAAATACCCGATACGTTCCTTTCTTTCGTTTGAAACCTTTCCGCTCACTTACCATTAAATCCGCGAGATAAATATTCACCATCATCCCTCTTTTTCCTGGTTATAGTAAATATTTATCCATTTTTCGCTTATTGTACCATGATGACAGTCAACGGACAAAGATGTCGAACATTGACAAGTGGAAAAGTTTGATCTTTTTGGGAACAAATAAACAAACGTTCCTAAACAGAACACAAACCTCTTCCACGCTCTCCTATCTTTAAGTTATTGATGGATTTTATTTGAGCGTGGTGATAATGATCATGAATTTAGGAGAAAAACTAAAATATTTGCGCAAACAGCATAATTGGACACAAGAACAGCTGGCGCAACATCTCAATATATCGCGCTCACAAATCAGCAAATGGGAAAACGGGGATTTGCTTCCGGACGTGCAATCGTTGCAAAAACTAAGCAATTTATACAAAGTGAGCGTCGATTTTTTAATTGGGAAGCATACGACAAAAAAAGAGTTGCTGCGAGAGGTAAACCTTCTATATCAAACGGATCGTATTGATGAAAAAATGTTGGATATTATTGACTATTTGAGACAAAACCCAAATATGGAAAAAACGATTTACTCGCTGACCCAATTGCCGGTCAAAAAGCGAAGACATTTAGAATCGATCATCATTAAGCTAGTAAAAGAATTTTCCGATGCCATCAAATAATCACATCCAGCTATTCGCTTTGCACGGTGCAAGCAACGAAAACGCTCGATATCTACAAAAAAAAGCGCTAACGTTTCCTGCTAGCGCAAAGTTGGGGATGTTACGAGGAAACACGCTCTCTTTCTTTTGGGGAAAAGGTTGGAAGGAAAAGAATGGGGAATCATAGAGGAAATTTACGCATGTTCGATCCATTCATTCGTTTTGCCGCCCATAAACCGCACGGATTCAGCCACTACTTCTGTCACGTATACTCGTTGCCCATCTTTCTTTTCATAGTTTCTTGTCTGAATCCGCCCCATGACGCCAATAATCGAACCTTTCCGGCAGTAATTGGCTGTATTCTCCGCCACTTTCCGCCAAAGTGTACATTGAACGAAATCGGTATCAATTCCCCCTTCCGCATTGCGAAAATTTCTTGTTACCGCTAACGTAATGTTAGCGACTGCTGCTCCATCGGCGGTATATCGAAGTTCCGGATCTTTTGTCAACCGGCCGACGAGCACGACTTGATTAATCATGTTTCGACACATCCCTCCCTTCCATTTCGATGCATATTCATCATAATGGACTTCTATTTCTTCGTAAAATCATCATTTTTTAATTTTACATACCGTTTGTTTCCGCAATTATGATGGTCATACGGTCTGAACGATGTAAAATCGACAGCAAAATTCAATTTTTCTATATTCTCATCAAAAATAGACTTATCGAACCATAAAATGACAGCTCACCACATCGATACGGTTGCAATTGGATAAAATATTAAATAGATAACGGGCACGTGATACATTTTCCCTCGGTCGTTGGAATATGCTATAATTTCTACAAGGACAATGTTGACGAGGTGATGGAATGAAGACCTTCAAGCTTGTGGGGCTCTCCGTTGTTTACGACGATTTGCACCAACAAGAAATCCCGTTTATTGATGGACTGATTATTAATAAAGAAGACGGACAAAATCGCTGGCTAATCGAAACATATTTAGATAAAGAATACGAATCGATATTTTCAGAACTGCAAAAAAGAAATGACGAATTCCGTCTTCAAGTAACGATTACAAACCGAAGCAACGATCCCGCCAATATGCTCGCAACTGTTCGTTCCATCACAAGAATGAACGACCATATCAGCGTGCTTATGGATGGATTGTTAATCCGAAGCAAAACAGATTTAGCGGAAGTGGTACTTGCGGGTCTTGTAAAAAAAGGGCTGCAAGGAGAAGCATTGTTGAAGGAATTTAAACAGCAATTGAACGAGCGCCGCGGCTTTAAAAACAATGAATCAACCATAAAGGGCTAGAATCACGCATCTAGCCCTTTTTCTTTATGGTGGAAACAAGCTGCGCAATGAGAACATAGCGCTGCTTCGCTTTGCCAATAAAATGGAACGGATAGCATGTCGTCACCGTTAATGTTGGACGAGGCTTTTCGACGAGAACCGTACGGTTGTTTTCATCCACGATGCGGACTTTTTTTACTCGATAAATAAACTGCTTCATTGTTGTTTCCACAATTAATTTGTCGCCAACACCGATTTGGCCCAATTGCCGAAATACAGTATCACGATGACCGGATAGCACCATATTATTCTTATCTCGTTCTCCCGGCAAAGCGCTTTTTGGATAATGTCCAATTCCTTTTCGCAATTGCCGCTCTTCTGTTCCATGATAAATTGGTATAGAAACGCCAAGCTTTGGAATCGATAACATCCCGATTTGCTCGCCAATCTCCGGTTTGGCGGCCGTATTTATAGTCATTTGCCGAGCAATAGGCGTTTTTCCTTTCTCTTTCAACGGCTTTACAGCATCGTACCCGAGCCAATAGGAATATCCATTCCAAAGTGCCATCACCAATCCTATCATTATACAAACCAACGCACCGTACGTTTGATATGTTTTCCACCGCCTGCTCATATGTCTCACTCCGCTAATTTGCTTCTTGCGCGCCAATAAACATAAGCGCCAAGCAAAACAAACAGAAGACCAAGCAACATATTGGCAAGATACGGAGAAGCGGTATCTGGCATTTTTTCGCCATACATTTTTTCTTTCATTTCACTTGCTAATGCGCTGGCGTCGATCAATTTTTCACCTGCTCGGAACACATATCCCGAAGTAAACATTTCTTCCGACAACTGGACATCGGAAAGCAATTCTCCTTTTTGATTGTATAGCTCGACCCGTAAATCCCGACCACCGAGCGTATCCATTGACAAAAGCCGGCGATAAGATACTTCCTGCTTGTCCCCGTTTTTCTCCAGGTAAAATTTCGGTTGTATTTCCAGCGCAGCCAGCACATCTTCCCAAATGGAAAACAATTGTTTCTGTTGCTGCTTCGTTAGCTGTGTTGCATCTTCCACTTGAAGAAACGGTTGTATGCGCGCGCTCAATGCTTCTAACTGTTGCTTCAAATTTTGGTGATGAAGCGATGCAATATGCGCAAATAAACGATTCGCTTCCTTTTCTGTAAACCCAATCGCCCCAAGCATATCATTAATTTGCTGCATTTGTTCGTTATGTCGCAAATAAAAGCCAACAGCCGCATCCAAGTCATCAATAAACGTATAATCTTGAATTGTTTCGCCAAACTGGCCAAGCAATGCTTCTAATTCTTCTTGTGTCAGTTGATAGCGTGTAAGCAGCTGATGGAAATTTTCTTCTGTAATCGGTGTACCGAGCCACTGCTTTAGCTCATCCATCGTCTGAAAATCTGCGACCGTCATCTGGTAATCATCTAAATAATTTAGTAAATCTTCCATCGTCCAGCCGATACTGCTTATGTACTGCTCTAGTTCTTGCTTTTGGATTTGCGCAAATGCATGCGGTCCGTCATGGGCGATGGTGAAAACGAAACATGCGATGATGGCGAAGAAAAATCGTTTCAATGCCGTTTCCTCCCTCATAAAATATATACATTGGTAGTATTTTCCGAACTTCTATATCTTATGTATAAAAACATATAAAAAGAGGCGGATACGAAAGTAATGGATTACTTTTCGTTCCGCCTCTTATGTATTTTATACTTCGTTTCCTACGGAAGCCTCTTGAAAATACACTTCATAAAGCGCGCGAACCGCATCGGCCACGACTTCTTCTTTTACGCCGAACATCATGCTTACTTCCGATGAACCTTGGTTGATCATTTCAAGGTTAATGTTTGCCTTCGCAAGCGCCGCAGTTGCTTTTGCCGCCATCCCGACGGTGCGTTCCATGCCTTCGCCAACCACCATAATCAGCGCAAGTCCATGTTCAATATGAACTTCATCGACTTCCAGCTCCGTTTGAATGCGGTCTAAAATGCGCTGCTCTTTTCCTCCTTCTAATTGATTTTCCCGTAAAATAACGGACATGTTGTCAATGCCAGAAGGAGTATGCTCATACGAAATTCCTTCATCCTCTAGAATTTGCAGCAGTCTGCGGCCAAATCCGATTTCTCGGTTCATTAAATATTTGCTGATGTTAATGCTGCAAAATCCTGTATCACTAGCGATGCCGGCAATCGGTTCGTCATGATGGTTGCGTTTGGCGACAATCCAAGTGCCTGGAGCAGCAGGGTTATTCGTATTTTTCACACAAACAGGAATGCCTGCTTTATAAACTGGTTCCAGCGCTTCGTCATGAAACACGGAAAATCCGGAATAAGAAAGTTCGCGCATTTCTCGGTATGTAATTTCTTTTAACTGGCGCGGGTTTTCGACAATGGAAGGATTGACGCAATAAATCGAATCGACATCCGTAAAGTTTTCATACACATCCGCTTTCACCCCGGCTGCTACAATCGATCCGGTAATATCTGAACCTCCGCGTGGGAATGTGACGATATTCCCTTCCAATGAGTAGCCAAAAAATCCCGGAATCACTAATACGCCACGTCGTTTTCGTAAATGATATAGCTTTTCATACGATTCCGGCAAAATTTGCGCATTACCCGGTTCATCCGTTACAATAATTCCTGCTTCCCGCGGATTGACGTAGCTTGCTTCTAACCCTATCTCCTGTAAATAAAGCGCCATCAATCTAGCGTTATGATCTTCCCCGCTTGCTTTTATCGCGTCCATCAAGTGGCACGGATCATGACGATATTCGTTCATTTTCCAACGCAAATCCTTTTCTAGCTCCGCTGTAAATTCATCTGCCGGCAATTCCAGCTCCTTGGCGATTTCCGCATATCGTTTTACTACCGCCTGAACGATCTCATCGCATGCTGTTCCTTCCATAACCGCTTGCGCCAATTGAATAAGGATATCGGTTATTTTTATATCTTCTTTAAATCGTTTCCCCGGCGCCGATACAACAATAATGCGGCGCTCCACATCAGAGCTGACGATATCGGCGACTTTTCGAAACTGTGTGGCGCTTGCGACCGAACTTCCCCCAAATTTTGCCACTTTCATGTTCCATAACCCTTTCTGTCTGAAAATCTCTTATATTTGTTTATCATACCACACTTTTTTATCAATGGTGTCATTATTTTTTATGAATTCTGAAAACGGTATTGCTGCGAAAATGATTTTCTGCCGGTACTTAATTTTGCCTTTTGCGCCACGTTGCCATTTTGCACATTGGCAATTCCTTCTTTACACACGCCATACGGAAGCCACGAACAGTTGGCGCATAAGTAATCTAAATCATCCGGCCGCACTTTTTGCGCTGTAAGCCGCACTAATTCCGACTTTAAATAAATTTCGTTTTCTTCAATTCCTAAATGGCGAATCACTTTTTGGTCCATGGAGATCACATGTTCATTCGAATTTGGATCTGCTTGGCATGCCGTTTCCCCGTGATGCGGACATGTCATGCACGTATCATCGAGCGCGACAACGACTTGAATCGGAAAATCTTGTTCTTCATCGCGAATTTTCGTCACTACTTCCCACATTTTTTTGACAAACGACGGGCTATATCCCATTCCGCGAAATCCATGAACACATAATAAATGATGACCTCGCAGCCTTAGCGGCTTCATTGCTTTTCTCCTCCCCTTTTCTATTAGTTCCATCTTACTCAAAGAAGCTCGATTCTACAACTAAAAAAAGGAAGCAACGTTGACGGTGGATACATCACCATGGCATTCTTAAAATATACAACACGAATCAGAAAGGAACTGCCAACGATGAAAATGACAAAAGAGGAAGTTTCCCGTATATTGTCCATTCTCCTTCATGAATTGACCGCCCATTGGACGAAAGAAAAAATTCATTCCGATGTGCTTGAAATCATTATGAAATTACGAATTCAAGCAGCGGATGAGAATGAATATATGCATGGATTGCTCGCCAATGTAGCATTCGCAACAGAATCGTCGCATGCTTTACAACAAGTGCTTGGAACCATGCTCGAGGAGCAATCATTTCTTTCTGCCAGAGAAATGGAGGAAATGATGAACGAAGCGCAAGCGCGAATTCGCGAGCATATATCCGAACT
The DNA here is from genome assembly GCF_003688615.2 of Parageobacillus toebii NBRC 107807. GTDB lineage: Bacteria > Bacillota > Bacilli > Bacillales > Anoxybacillaceae > Parageobacillus_B > Parageobacillus_B toebii. The sequence continues at coordinate 695,629 of NZ_CP049703.1, forward strand.
TATTTCCCGCTATAAAGCGCATTTCGAACAAATTGACGATACAATCGAGCGCAAAAAGCAGCTCGAACGCTCTTATTGTGCGCTTTTAATCGTCAATCGTGTCAAAACAGACTTTCTGTTTCAATTTATTCACGAACAAAATCAAAACGTTGCAAAACAACTTTTTGCGGCAAATCCAAGCGATGTGCTCGAAGCGTTCCATCATTTAAGCAGCGTATATGCAAGCCAATGGATAGAAGGACTCGAGCTGCATTACTAGATCATCATTTTTATTTTTATAAAATTTTAAATAAATCAAAATTTGTTTTGACAAAATTGTGACAAAATGATAACTTAATTACTGGGAGAAATTTTTCACTTCATTATATTGAATGCGCTTTCTTGTAAGCGCATATAAAAAATATATAAGGGGGAAACTTGGATGATCTACGCTCAACCTGGGCAGCCTGGTTCACTGATCACGTTCAAAAAACGCTATGAAAATTTCATTGGTGGCAAATGGGTTCCACCGGTCGATGGAGAGTATTTTGAAAATATTTCCCCTGTGACAGGGCAAGCTTACTGCGAAGTGCCACGCTCCCAAGCAGCTGATATCGAACTTGCGTTGGATGCTGCTCATGCTGCGAAAGATGCATGGGGCCGTACTTCCCCTGCCGAACGCGCGCGAATCCTCAACAAAATTGCTGACCGTATGGAAGAAAACTTGGAAATGCTTGCTGTTGCAGAAACATGGGAAAACGGCAAGCCGATTCGCGAAACGTTGAATGCCGACATTCCGCTTGCGATCGACCATTTCCGCTATTTCGCCGGCTGCATCCGTGCGGAAGAAGGCACTTTATCCGAAATCGATCACGATACGGTCGCCTATCACTTTAAAGAGCCTCTTGGTGTTGTCGGACAAATCATCCCTTGGAACTTCCCGCTTTTAATGGCAGCATGGAAACTCGCTCCAGCGTTAGCAGCTGGAAACTGCGTTGTCTTAAAACCTGCAGAGCAAACACCGACATCGATCCTTGTTTTAATGGAGTTAATTCAAGACATCCTTCCTCCAGGTGTTGTCAACGTTGTGAACGGATTCGGCGTAGAAGCTGGAAAACCGCTTGCTTCAAGCAGCCGCATCGCTAAAATTGCTTTCACTGGCGAAACGACAACAGGACGTCTAATCATGCAATACGCATCGCAAAACATTATTCCAGTCACATTGGAGCTTGGAGGAAAATCGCCAAACATCTTCTTCGAAGACGTGGCGGCAAAAGATGATGAATTTTTCGATAAAGCGATCGAAGGCTTTACGTTGTTCGCTTTAAACCAAGGCGAAATATGTACATGCCCTTCCCGCGCTCTCATTCATGAATCGATTTACGACAAATTTATGGAGCGCGCGTTAGAGCGTGTGAAACAAATTAAACAAGGCAATCCGCTCGATACGGAAACGATGATCGGCGCGCAAGCATCTTCGGAACAATTAGAAAAAATATTATCGTACATTGATATCGGCAAACAAGAAGGCGCCGAATTGCTTGCCGGCGGGGAACGTAATATCCTAGAAGGCGACTTAAAAGACGGATATTACGTAAAACCGACCGTTTTTAAAGGCCACAATAAAATGCGCATTTTCCAAGAAGAAATTTTCGGACCAGTCGTTGCAGTCACTACATTTAAAGACATGGACGAAGCATTAGAGATCGCCAATGACACATTGTATGGCTTAGGTGCAGGCGTATGGACGCGCGACATTAATACCGCTTATCGCGTTGGCCGCGGCATTCAAGCAGGACGCGTCTGGACAAACTGCTACCACATGTATCCTGCACACGCAGCATTCGGAGGCTATAAACAATCCGGATTCGGCCGCGAAACACATAAAATGATGCTTGAACATTATCAACAAACGAAAAACTTGCTTGTCAGCTATTCACCGAAAAAACTAGGACTCTTCTAATTTTTAGGCAGCGTGTCATTCACGCTGCCTTTCCTGCCATCCATCTTTTTTATTTTAGGAGGGAGATTGCGATGAGTAATCAGCCAAAAGTAATCGCGACAGAGGCCGCTTTGGAGCTGATTGAAAAGTTAAAAGCAAAACACGGACCGTTAATGTTTCATCAATCCGGCGGGTGTTGCGATGGAAGTTCACCGATGTGCTACCCGCAAGGCGAGCTGATCGTTGGCGATTCCGATGTGCTGCTTGGCGAAATCGGCGGCTGTCCGTTTTACATTTCGAAAGCGCAATACGAATATTGGAAACATACGCAGCTCATTATCGACGTCGTTCCGGGGCGTGGCGGCATGTTTTCGTTAGAAGGTCCAGAAGGCGTCCGTTTTCACACACGCTCAAAAGTGTTTGACAGTTGATCACCGCTTCGTAAATAAAGCGACAAAACGCACCAGCACACCGTCAACAACACCACATTTTCCTTCTTAGCAAAAAACCTCCCACTTCCTCAAAAAGAAACTGCCGCGGAGGTTTAGCTCTGCGGCAGTTTTTCCTTTTCGGCCATTTCTTGCAACTGTCGTTTGTCAGATAGCTTGATATTCTTCAACCCAAATACGAGCACTGTTCCACCAATGACAAAAATAAGTCCAAATAGGAAAACCGAATGAAGCGAATCCACGAGCGAATGTTTTAAAATCGGCACAAACGTCTCTCTCATTTGCGGCGGTATTTTCTCTAGCGTTTCCGGACTAAACAAGACGGAATAAAGACCTTGCGGATCATCATGAATCATATGGGCAAACCGGTCCACCATTCCTTTTGCCTGCGCAGGAAGCGACTGAAGCATTGGCATGAGACGGTCATCCAGCAACTGGCTCGAGCGATGGTTCATAATCGCCCCTAAAATCGTCATTCCGAACGTCCCGCCGATCGCACGGAAAAACTGGCTGGAAGAGGTGACGACGCCAAGCTCCGACTTTGGAAAACTCTCTTGCAAAGCGAGCGTTAAAAGCGGCATCACTAACCCCATTCCAAGCCCTAAAATGATCATATACAACGTGGCGGTCCATTCGGACGTATCCACATCCATCGTGCTTAATAAACCGAACCCTGCCGCCATAATGGCCATGCCAATGAATAGCTGTGATTTTACACCAATTTTATAAACGGTTCGGCCACCAACGATGCTTCCGATAATCATCGTAATCATCATCGGCGTCATGATCGTGCCGGATTTGGTTGCACTTACTCCGACAACCCCTTGCATAAAAAACGGAACAAACATAATCGCCCCAAACATGCCGACACTCATTAAAAAGCCAATTCCATTTAATACGGTAAACGTGCGGTGTTTAAATAAATGCATCGGCAAAATCGGTTCTTCCGCTTTCCTCTCTACAAATACAAACAGCGTTAAAAAGACAAGCGCCGCCGCAAACAAGGCAATGATTTGCCATGATGTCCATTCATACTTATCCCCGCCAAACGTTAACGCTAAAAGCAGGCTAACCACGCCGACAACCATCGTAAACATCCCGGCAAGATCAAATTTCACTGGCCCCTCGGCTTTATATTTGCTCAATCCCATCGCAATAAAAATGGTTGCTAAAATCCCGACAGGAAGATTAATGTAAAATACCCAGCGCCAATTTAAATGGTCGACGATAAAACCGCCAACTTGCGGGCCGATGACGGAGGCAAGGCCGTATAATCCACCGAAAACCCCTTGCCATTTCGCACGTTCTTTTCCAGTAAACACATCCCCGATGACGATCATTGCCATCGGCATCATAATTCCCCCGCCGATTCCTTGCAGTCCGCGGTAAATAATGAGCTCTGTCATATTATTCGCCATGCCGCAAAGGGCGGAGCCAACCATAAAAATGACGAGTCCTGTCACATAAACGACTCGTCTGCCTAATAAATCCGCAAGTTTTCCGGCAATCGGCACGATCGTCGTCGATGTCAACATATAAGCGGTCGTCAGCCATATCATTAAACTTAATCCGCCAAGCTCTCCAACGATGCGCGGCATCGCCGTTCCGACGATCGTTCCGTCCAATGCTCCAAAAAGCATAGCAATCATAAGACCAGTAATTAACATCGTTCGATGTCGAATGGTGCTTGACTGCATTTCTAATTCATTTCCTTTTTCCATTTTCGTCTCTCCCATCTATTCGCTGTCATATATTGTTGGATAACTTCTGTCAACGATGCTAAATCATCAGCTAATAGCGGAATATGTTGATTTTCGATATATAATAAAATTCCTTTCACCACATATTTCCTTGGTGCCGACTCTTCATTCATTAACTCTGCTTCTAACGCATCAAGCGCGTCATGAAGTTCGTGCTGTATTTTTTTATCGAGTGAAAACGATAAAATCTTTTTTTGCATATGGGCAATGTGGGCGCTGATCTTTTCTCGCAATACACGGCGTTCTTTTTCTTCTATTTCCATCAACGGCTTTAACATTTCTTTGTTTAAAATCGGCGATTCTTCATGCGAAAAACTCGCAATGATCGCATCCAAACGCCGTACGAGAAAACGCGCTAATTCTTCGGCATGAAACTTATTTGCCTGCAAAATGAAACAAAATATATATTGCCGAATCATGCCGTTTAACATCGTCGCCACATCAAGCACGTACCGCTCTACCTCTGTTCCGTATACTTCGATGAGACGGTCGCAATACCAAGAAAAGATGTTAGCATACTGCTTCAATAAATAATGGTGAATATCGTGGCTAATTTTTGGCAGCTGTTCGTTCATCATCATTTGCAAAAAGTCTTTATGCTCATGCATATTCGCAAAATGTGCGGCGATTTGCTGAATAAACCGCTCTTTTTCTGAACTGCTATCCTGTGAAATGGCGGTGATGTTTGCCATCATTTTTTCAAAATAGTGCCGTATGATAGCGAGCATTAAGTCTTCTTTTGAAGAAAAGTGATGATAAAACGCTCCTTTCGAAATCCCCCACGCATCGACGATATCTTGAATCGATGTCGAATGGTATCCTTTTTCAGCAAACAATTTCATCGCTGTTTCGATAAATTGCACTCTCCGGCCTGCTGTCATGCCCGTCATCTCCTATAAAGAGGAACTTTTCGAAATACCTGGCTCGATGCATTGCCGATACGATGGCAATGAGATGCGGGGTTTCGCAATTTCCGCACGCACGCCGCGCTGCCGAAGCCATTGAACAATTCGTTGATAATTCGTTTCCTTTTTCATTGGACTTCGCTCCTAACGATAATATGACTAGACAGTCAAAAATATTATAAAACAGCGGTATATATTTATCAACTTATTTTATAACATGATTCTATATAAATTATGACCCATCAGTCACAGAAATTAAGAAGTAGGTCCCTACTTCTTTTTTATTTTGGCTAAAAATATAAAAAGACCGCCTGTTTGAACAAGCGGTCAGTGGATCATTGTGCAAGCGCCTGTTCGGCGAGGGCAAGCGCCCCGCAGATGCCAGCATTATCGCCGAGGCCCGGAAGCACAATATATTGATCAATATCGCGCAAAATCGCTTCTTGCTGAATGTACCCGTTCAATAGCTCCTGAACGTTGCGTTGGATTTTTGGCAACAGCTGTTTTTGCTTCATGACACCGCCGCCGATAATGACTTTCTCCGGCGATAAAATTAAGATGTAGTTGGCAATCGCCTGCGCTAAATAAAATGCTTCTAACTCCCATACTTCCAAGCGATCAGCCAGCTCCGCTCCTTTTTTCCCCCAGCGCTTTTCAATCGCCGGTCCGGACGCCATTCCTTCTAAACAATCTCCATGATATGGACAAACACCGGCAAATGTGTCTTCCGGATGACGGCGGATGAGAATATGTCCCATTTCCGGATGCATAAGACCATGGAGCAGGTTCCCTTCGACAATCGCCCCGACGCCGATTCCGGTTCCAACCGTAATATAAATGCAGCTTCGCACCCCTTTTGCGGCACCCCAGCGCCGTTCACCGAGCGCGGCCGCATTCACATCCGTGTCAAATCCGATCGGCACTTGAAAATGCCGTTTCATTTCACCGACAAAATTAAAATTCGCCCATTTTTGTTTCGGCGTGCTTGTAATATAGCCATATGTCGCACTATCGGGATGCAAATCAATCGGACCAAAAGAACCGATGCCGATCGCCTCTAATTCATATCGGCTAAAAAAATCGACGACATGGCGCATCGTTTCTTCCGGCGTCGCCGTTGGAAATGTCACTCTTTCTTTTATATTTCCGTCACGATCCCCGACAGCGCATACAAATTTCGTTCCACCTGCTTCAATCGCCCCAAGATACACGCATTTCTCCCCGCTTTCGTCTCTATGATTTCCGATTTTATTGTACCATAAGGCATCAAGCCAGTGATAAAACCCGCTGAAAATCAGCGGGTTTTTGTGTTGAGCGGTTTTTCAATAAGTACCCGAAAAGAGTGGATTGATAAAGTTTTGATTCTTCATAGATAAGATACGACCTGTTTTTCCTTTGGCCCAAAATGCGCACCTTGCTGCTCAGTTTCAATTCCTTATTAGGTAAGATATAAACAATGCTGAACAATCGGTGTTGCATTGTATTCTGAAAGAGTTTCAATCCCTCATAGGTAAGATAAAAACGGTAGCAGCGCATATGTCATTCCGCACCAATTCTCAGTTTCAATCCCTCATAGGTAAGATAAAAACGTTCGGGAGGGAATCCGATTTTTAGCAATGAATTGAGTTTCAATCCCTCATAGGTAAGATAAAAACATGCCTCGATCGGTACGCTGATACATCTTTAGAGGGTTTCAATCCCTCATAGGTAAGATAAAAACAGAGTTGGAAAATGAGGGAATCACTTTAGAACAAGGTTTCAATCCCTCATAGGTAAGATAAAAACTGATTCCCGATTTCATCTTCAATTATTTGAGTAGAAAGTTTCAATCCCTCATAGGTAAGATAAAAACGGCTGTACCGTTCCAATACACAACCTGTCCGACTGGTTTCAATCCCTCATAGGTAAGATAAAAACCCCAAAAACGTTGCTACATCAACACTTTTCAAAACAAAGCAAGTCCAGTATAATCCATTTTGAAAATTCCGTCAATAGAGTGGATCGGTGATGGCTGTAAGGATAGAGGCAAAAAGAAATTGTCGTCGATCTCCTAGAGTTTTTGCACGATTGGAGGTCGACGACAAAGATTGTGGCACAGGAAGTTCTTACTGCAGATGTTTTGGCATTATCGAAATAGTTCTTCTCCCTGCCAGCTCCTAAAAGATCCTCCACAAACATTTCGCCTTTGCCGGCATGCATGATTACCCTTTTACTGAACCAGCTAGCAAACCACGGACGAAATATTTGCCGAGGAACATATAGACAAGCAATGTTGGCAAAGCAGCAAGCAGCGCCCCTGCCATTTGCACGTTCCATTGCACGATTTGGCTTCCGGATAAGTTTTGCAAAGCGACCATAATGGGCTGCTGGGAAGACGTTGTGATCGTTACCGCAAATAAAAATTCGTTCCATATGTTTGTGAACTGCCAAATCGCTACGACGACAAACCCGGTAATCGACAGCGGAAGCATGATATAGCGGAAAATCCGTAAAAACCCGGCTCCGTCGATTTTCGCCGATTCAATCATTTCATCCGGGATTGCCGCGTAAAAATTGCGGAACATCAACGTCGTGATCGGAATGCCGTACACGACATGGACAAATACAAGCCCTGGAATCGTATTATACAAACCAATTTCCCGCAAAAACTGGATGAGCGGAATTAAAATACTTTGATAAGGAATAAACATGCCAAACAAAATCAACGTAAAAATCGTATCCGCCCCTTTGAATTTCCACTTCGATAATACGTAGCCATTCAATGCTCCTAACAGCGCCGAGAGCAATGTCGCAGGAACAACGAGATAAATAGAGTTCAAAAAGTTTGGCGCCAATTTCTCAAATGCGGTCTGATAACTGCTCCAATCAAAGGCAGTCGGAAGCTTCCACATATCAGAAAGCGTCACTTCATCGAGCGGCTTGACGCTTGTCACGAGCATCACATAGACAGGCATTAAGAAAAATAAGCTCATCAGGATGCAAATGATATACAAAACTGCCCGTGACCATGTCCGTTGTTTCATCATGATTCACCCTTTCGGCTTGAAATCAAATATGGAACGATAAAAATAGCCACAGAAAGCAGCATAATGATCGCGATCGCCGCTCCGTTTGCGTAGTAGTTGCCGCGGAACGTCGTTTCAAACATATATACTCCCGGCACGTCTGTGACAAAGTTTGCTCCAGGGCCAGTCATCGCGTAAATCAGGTCAAAGATTTTCAGCGAAATGTGGGCCATAATGATGATGACACTGACCGTAATCGGCCGTAACATCGGGATAATAATTTTACGATAAATTTGGAACTCCGTGGCGCCATCCATTCGCGCCGCTTCCCGCACTTCTTCCGGAATCGCTCTTAATCCTGCCAAATACATCGCGACCGCAAATCCCGTCATTTGCCATACAGCGGCAATCACCACCGCCACGATCGCCACCGGCACGCCAAACTCAATTTTCCCTAAGTGGAAACTTCCTAAAATCGTTGTATCTGTGTACCACTTCGAGTCCAATCCAAATTTTTTAAAAAACAAGTTGACCCCTGTTGACGGGTTTAATAGCCATTGCCAAACAACCCCTGTTACGACAAACGATAACGCCATTGGGAAAAAGAAAATGTTACGGAAAATCGATTCGCCGCGCAATTTTTGATCCAACAAAATCGCCAACAATTGTCCAAGCACAATCACGACACCGATGAACAAGACCGTAAAGACAAGTGTATTCCGCAAATCGGCTTGAAAACGGAAATCATGAAATAAATAGATATAGTTTTTCAGTCCTGCAAACGACAAGTCAGGTACAAGGGAATTCCAATTGCTGAGAGAAACATATCCCGTCCAGCCGATAAATCCATACACGAAAATCAAAATAAGCACAACCGATGGCGATAGAAATGCAAGTGCAAGCCAATGGTCTACCGTCCATTTCCGCTTTTTTTGCGTCTTTGGAACGACTGTCACGCTTCGTTCCGATACTGCCTTTGCTGTTTCCATATTCCATCCCTCCTGTCGTAACAAGAAAAGGGGAAGAGAATGGTTCCCGTCCCCTTTTCTTCTTTATTTCTTCAATTCTGACGAAGCCGATACAAGTGTATCAATAAACGTTTTCGCATCTTTTTGCGTCACGAAAATATTGACTGCTTGGTTGACTTTTGTCACAAATCCTTCCGGCGCTGCGGATCCATGCGCTAAGCTTGGCGCAAGTTCTGCTGTTTTAAAATCTTGAATTGTTTGTTTTCCATATTCGTCATATTTGGACAGATCCGCATCAATACGAGCTGGGATCGAGCCTTTCAGAGGGTTAAAGGCATCTTGTCCCTCTACAGAACCAAGCACCGATAAAAATTTCTTCACATCTTCTGGATTTTTCACGCCTTTTGGCAAGCCAAACGTATCGGTGATCACCATAAATTTGCCTTCTGTATTCGGAGTTGGCACATAACCGAAGTCTTCATTGACTTTTAATTTCAAATCGTTCACAAAATAACCTTTGACCCAATCTCCCATAATGTTCATGGCCGCTTCGCCTTTTCCGACCAACTGAGCGGCATCTTGCCAGTTGCGGGAACTGTGGTCTTCGTTGACGTAATTCAACATTTTCTTAAACGTGTTGACCGCTTCTTTTACTTTTGGATCGTCAAACGATAATTCTCCTGTCCAAAGCTTTTTGTAATCTTCTGTTCCTAACGTGCCTAGTAAAACCGTTTCAAAAATATGCGTTGCCGTCCAAGGTTCTTTGTCCCCCAACGCAAGCGGAGTAATGCCTTTCGCTTTCAGCTTTTCGGCAACTTGGAAAAATTCATCAAACGTTTTTGGCGGCTGGAGGCCATTTTCGGCAAAGATTTTTTTGTTATACCAAAGCACATTGCCGCGGTGAATATTCACAGGAACGGAATAAATTTTCCCGTCTTTGCTGACCATGTCGATCAATGATTTTGGAAACTTATCCATCCAACCTTCTTTTTCATACAAATCGTTGAGCGGCTCCATTTTACCGGCAGCTACCCATCCTTCATTCAACTCCGCGCCGCCGTGCACTTGGAATGTCGCAGGAGGGTCGTTTCCTTGCATGCGGCTCGCTAGCACCGCTTTCGCATTGGTTCCGGCACCGCCTGCTACTGCGGCATTTTCTACTGGTATATCTGGATATTTTTCTTGAAACAATTTAATTAACGCTTTTAATCCATCTTCTTCTCCGGCGCCAGTCCACCAGCTGAATATTTCAAGCTTTTCGTGTCCTTTGCTTCCGCCTTGATCCTCTTTATTGTTATTGTTGGATGCGGAATTGGAATCGGAATTACAGCCAGCTAACGCCAAGCTGAACGTTAATGCTAAGGACAACCATAATCCTTTTTTCTTCACGTTTCCTCCCCCTTTTCTTTATCATGAAAACCCTTTCAATAATGAATGTAACATGTTTTTTCATCATTTCAGCCAACAAATCTCTGCACTTTTTTGCGATCTTCTTCACTTTTTTGTCCATAGATAAAAAGCTCCTCATCACCATCAAGTGGCGAAGTGGAGCTTTTTCCGATATTCGGTAGGCGACATTCCGGTATGTTTTTTAAAAACGCGGCTAAAATAGTTCGGATCATTGTAGCCGACAAGAAAACAAATTTCCTTTAGACTTTTATTCGGATCTGCCATTTCCTTTTTCGCGCGCGCGATGCGCACTTCAGTCACGTAGTCAATAAACGTCATTCCGAAGCGGTCTTTAAATAGTTTGCTAAAATAGTATGGGCTGATGCCGACATATTCCGCCACTTCTTCGAGTGTCAGCGGATGATGGTAATGCTCGTCAATATAATCTTTCGCCTTGCCAAGCTTTCCGTTTGCCTGCTGATGCCGCCATGCTTGTATATGATGCACCATGTGCTGAAGCTGCTCTGTTGCTGTTCTTTTCAATTTCTCCAAGGAACTGCACGAATGAAAAGTGGTGGTCCGCTCATACGAAATACCGAAATCGGTTAACATGCGTCCAAGCAAAATAAATGTTTCCTCCATCTTCTGTTTCACGACAGGAAACGGATGATGAAAAGCTATCTCTTCTATATAAGATAGACATTGTGTTAATGCTTGTTCGAAATCACCTTCACGCACCACATCAAACAGTCGTTTTTCTCTTTCCGTTTGATCGATAGCCGCCGATGCGAGCACCGCTTTCTTCGGCAGAAAACCGCTCTTTGCCTTTTTTTGCGATGCATAATATTGTACAGCAGCAAGCGCTTCATAATAGGAATAACGCAACCCCTCTAGCTGGGATGCCGGAGAACCAAGACCGATATAAAGTGTTTCTTCATATTGCTTTTCAAACTGCTGGACAAGGTCATGGGCAAGAGATTGTATCATTGGCTTCCATGTTTTCTCGGGAATATCCGTAAAAAACAAAATCGGCATTTGTCCATCGATGATTCTTCCAATGACGTAATATGTCGCCGCCTTTTCTAAAAGCACCTGTTCTACCCAATGTTTCCACACCTCTTTTTTTCCGCCGCTAGGAAATTGAATCACCATAAACATTCCCGAGTCAATCGAAAACGGAAACAGCGTCTCCCATTGTTTCCATTCCTCTGAAGAAACTTCTTCGAGCATCAGCACTGATAACCATTCTTTTTCTACAAGCTTTTGCAATTGGTGCACTCGTTGTTGCAATTCCTTGTTTTCTTCTTCTTTCTTCCGCTCTTCCATTAATTCGTCATACACTCGCCTTAGCGCGCCAATCACTTCTTCTTTCCGGCTCGGTTTTAATAAATATTCTTTCACACCATGCCGCATTGCTTGCTTTGCGTATTCAAACGTATCAAACGCGGATACGATAATAAACTTCATATCCGGGTGATGCCGGCGAATAAGCTCAATCGCTTCCAGCCCGTCGATTCCAGGCATTTTAATATCGATTAACATCGCATCCGGCTTATATTCGTTGGCGATTTCCACCGCCTCACGTCCATTGGCAGCTTCAGCAACTACTTCCATATTCGGAAGATGGTCGCGAATCATTTTTTGCAATGCTTTTCTCTCCAACACTTCATCATCCACAATGGCAATTTTCATTCGCTTCCACCCCCTTTTGTCATTGGCAAAAGCAGACGAACCGTTGTTCCTTCCCCAACCGTTGACTCAATCTCCATCACATCTTGTATCCCATAAAAAAGCTGAAGCCGGCGAATGACGTTGCGTATACCGATGCTCGTGGAGTGTCCGCGTTTTTTTTCATTCGAAGCAGAGTCGTCTTCTTGTCCCTTTATAAAAGCCATTAATTTTTCTTTCGTTTCTTCGCTCATCCCGACGCCGTTGTCCCTTACTTCGATGATGACGCGTTTGTTCCTTTTTTCTACTTTTAACGAAATCTCCGCTCCTTTTTCATAAGATTCGATTCCATGAATAAAGGCATTTTCAATAAGCGGCTGCAAGGTTAGAGGCGGAATGGGCAATGGCAAACATTGTTTATCGACATTCATCGAAAATTTAATTCGGTCAAAAAAGCGTGTCTGTTGGATAAAAAAGTATTCCCTTGCGATATGGACTTCATCGGCTAATGTCACCGTACGCTGCAAATCTCCTAAATTATATCGCAAAATCGCCGCAATCGCTTCAATCAACCGTGATGTTTGGTTCGCTTCTTCTAAATACGCCATTTTCGAAACCACATTTAGCGTGTTAAATAAAAAGTGAGGATTGATTTGGCTCTGCAAACTTTTTAACTCTAATTCTTTTACGAGCCTGTCCAGTTCGGATTTTTTCTTCATTTCCTCAATCAGCCGCTGCAGATTGCGGCGCATATCATTAAACGTATGGGTTAATAATTTTAATTCATCATTCGTTGTGCTAACGACATCAGGACCATCCAACTTCCCGCTTGCAATTTCCCGAGCGGCACGCGAAAGACGCGCGATCGGCTTTGTGATGCCTCCGGAAAACCATACAGCCAAAAGAACGCCAAGCAAAAACGTTGTCATAAACAATCCGATCACCATGTAGCGAAAATAACGATTCCGCTCTTCCACTTCATTGTAAAAATGCTGATAAGTCGTTAATTCATTGTGAATTAATGAAAGGGTCGTCTCTTGAATAAATGAAGAAATCTTCATCGCTTCGTGAAGGTGGGAAGAGTATAAGCTAATATTGCCTGCTTGAAAATGATAGACGGTCAATGCCCCTTCCTCTAGTAAACTTTCAATCATATGTTCATAATTTTCCACTAAAAGCGCATTTTTTCGGTTGGAAAACATTTCTCTGACTTGTTTGCGGTTTTCTTGCAACCAGCGATATTGGCGGTTATATTCTCGCAAATATCGTTCATCTTTTTCTGTAAGATAAGCATTCAACTGTTCTACTAATTGATTCGTACGTTGAGAAATTTCATTCAACAGCAAAAGCCGGCGCATGCTGTAGTCGTACTCATTCACAATATCTTCGCTGCTGTTGTATAAAAAGAAGACAATGCCATTGAGCAACAGGATAAAAATACTAAAATACAACAATAGTTTTGTCCGAATTTTAATCATGTTTCACCTCGTAGTTGCGAGCCGGACGCAGCGGCAAATCTTGCTTGCGGATGACCTTTGTTTCCGTATTCGTAACAGACGGAACATCATTTCCTTTGATAATATCCACCATTGCTTTCACCGCTCGGTATCCCATCTCATAAGGTTCTTGCACCACCGTTGCATGAATTGTTCCTTTTCGCAAATAATGAATCGTCTCCGGCAGCGTATCAAATCCGATAATATAGGTTTCCTTTTCGCGATGAAACTGTTCAATGACCTTTGCGATCCCGATCGCATCCAGCGCGCTTGTGCCATAAAACGCGTTCACCTCAGGATGCTTTTTTAAAATGCTGTACGCTTTTTCGGCTGCTTGTATGCGCGTAATATTTGACTCTTCGATGGCAATGATGCGAATCCCTTTTTCGTTCTTCACCGCATCTTTAAACCCTTGAACCCGCAGTTTCTGATGGGAGGCGGTAAGGCTTCCTGTAATAATCGCTACATTTGCCTTCCCGTGCGTATCTTCCGCTAGCGCTTTTCCAGCAATAAAACCAGCGTAATAGTTATCCGTACCGATATAAGCTGTTCGCTTGCTTGTTGGCGCATCGGTATCGATCGTCACCACAGGAATATTTTTTTCGATAATGCGGTTAATCACTGGCGTAAACTCTTTTTCCGTCAATCCTTGCGTCATAATCCCATCTACTTTGGAAGCGGCCGCTTTTTCAAGAATATGAATATGCTCATCAATGTTGGCCTGCCGCGGTCCGACATATTCGAGATGAACCCCTGTCTCTTTTGCCGCCGCTTTCGCTCCTTTTTCCACTAAGCGCCAATAATCATTATCGAGCTCCTCCGGAACAAGGACAAAATGATACGCGTTATTTTCGTGTTCATTAATTTCTCTTTCACCTGGCTGATGATAGGCATATACTTTCCACGCACAATAGATTGTAAAGGAAGCGCTTGCAACAAGCGCCACAATGCTACTGGCATAAATGATCCACTTCCATCGTTTCCGCATGGGCGACCCCCTATTTTGACAAAAACATGTATGATACGACTTTATTGTACATATTTTTCCCGCACTCCGTCTAACGAAAAAAGAAAGGATGGATTTTATCACGCAAAAAAAAAATCCCCCACTGAGCGTGAATCAGTGAGGGATTTTCATTATAAGAAAATTTTCCCCGGATTCATAATGCCGTTCGGATCAAACAGTTGCTTAATCCCTTTCATAAACGGAACGGAATCACGATGTTCTTCGTATAAAAACTGCCGCTTTCCAATGCCGATGCCGTGCTCGCCCGTGCACGTGCCGCCATGCGATAAGGCGTAGCGGACGATGCGGGCGTTCACTTCTTCGACGCGCTTTACTTCTTCCTTATCCGCCGGATCAAAAGCAAGAATGGTATGGTAGTTGCCGTCGCCGACATGGCCGAGAATCGCGGCCGTCATGCCATATTCATCGACAAGCTTCCGCGTTTCGGCAATCGCTGCCGGCATTTTGGAAATCGGCACACACACATCGGTTGATAACATCGCTTTCCCTGGATATGCCGCTTGAATGGCAAATGCCGCGTGATGCCGGGCTTCCCACAATTTGGCGCGCGCGACAGAATCCTCTTCCATTTCAAACGAAACCGCGTTTTCCGCAACACACAACTCTTTGACAAGCTCTGTTCCGTCTTTTACGCTTGATGCGCTGCCGCTTAGTTCAATAAATAGCGTCGGCGCCGCTGGATAGTCTGTCTGTTTGTATTGATTGACCGCTTGAATCGTTTGCTCATCCACAAGCTCTATTTTCCCCGGAGACACGCCCGCTTTTAAAATTGACGCTGCGGCCTGCGCTGCCTCCGCCAACGTAGGAAAGCTTACTTTAATCGCATTCGTCGCTTCCGGAATGCCCTGAAGACGGACAATAATCTTCGTAAATACACCCAGCGTTCCTTCCGAACCGACAAACAGCCCCGTTAAGTCATAACCTGCCGACGATTTCATCGCCATTCCGCCGGTATGAACGATTTTCCCATCGGCGAGCACGACTTCCAAGCCTAGCACTTGATCGCGCATGACGCCGTATTTGACGCTGTTTGTACCACTGGCGTTCGTTGACGCCATCCCGCCGATCGTTGCGTCCGCTCCCGGATCAACCGGGAAAAACAGTCCATGTTTTTTCAATGCTTGATTCAGCTGCATCCGCGTTACCCCTGGCTCGACGATGGCCAAAAAATCGTCGGGGCGAATGTCAATAATATTATTCATCATCGTAAAGTTGAGTGTGATGCCGCCTTGAACAGGAATAATATGTCCTTCTAGACTGGTTCCTGCTCCAAATGGAGTAACCGGTATGCGCCGCTCATTGGCGTAGGACAACACCGCGCTCACTTCCGCCGCCGTTCTTGGAAAGACGACGACATCCGGCTTTCTCGGTTCGTGATAGGCCATCCCTTTGCTATGCTGCTCAAGAACCGTTTCGTTTATCGTCACCCGTTCACGGTCACCAATCCGTTCTAATAAATCTTCATAAAGTCCCATTGTGATCCCCTTTCGTGCTTATTAATAGCGCATTAACATTTGTACCCCTTCGAAAATGCGAGCGGCGTTCGGCAGCCAGTCATCTTCGACCGACGGCACCGGATACGGTGTATCATAGCCGGTCACGCGCACGATTGGCGCCGATAGCGTAAACAATGCCCGTTCGCTAATCAATGCGGCAATTTCCGCGCCGAACCCGTTCGTTTTGACCGCTTCATGAACAATCATCACCCGTCCTGTCTTTTCCACCGACTCCACGATGGTATCGATATCTAATGGCTGCAGGCAGCGAAGGTCAATTACTTCGGCGTCAATTCCTTTCGACTTCATCTCTACCGCCAGTTTCGCAACAAGCGGAACGGCCGCACCCCACGAAATGATCGTCACATCTTCCCCTTCTTTGACGACACGCGCTTTTCCTAGCGGAATTTCGTACGGCTCATCCGGCACTTCCATGCGCAAGGCGCGGTATAATTTCATCGGCTCTAAAAATAAAACGGGGTCTTCATCGCGAATCGCTGAAATAAGCAGCCCTTTTGCGTCATAGGCGTTCGATGGCATGACAATCTTCAAACCAGGTGAATGCGTAAACAGCGCCTCCAGCGCATCGGAATGAAGCTCCGGCGTGCGCACTCCTCCGCCGTATGGGCTTCGTACGACAAGCGGGCATGTAAACCGTCCCGCCGAGCGAAAACGAAGGCGCGCTGCCTGTGCCGCAAGCTGATCCATCGCCTGATAGACAAAGCCGAGAAACTGAATTTCCGCAATCGGGCGGAATCCGTTCACCGCCAAGCCAATCGATGTGCCAATAATGCCTGATTCGGCAAGCGGCGTATCAAATACACGGCGGTCCCCAAATTGTTCTAACAATCCATCTGTCGCGCGAAACACGCCGCCATTTTTCCCGACATCTTCCCCTAGTACAATCACGCGCTCATCGCGTTCCATTTCTTGCCGCATCGCTTCATTAATCGCCTGAATCATCGTCTTTTCCGCCATGTTATTTCACCTCTTTCCCTTGCTTTCTCCTTGCTGCTTCTTGTTGCTGCTCCTGTAAAAGCTTGCTTGGCTTACCGTACACGTAGTCAAATACATCGACGATCGACCCTGTCTCCGCCGCCACCGCTTCTTCATACGCCGCCGTGATTTCGTCGTTTGCTTGCGCTACCCATGCTTCTTCTTTTTCTTCCGTCCAAAGCCCGCGCTTTTCTAACAGCACCCGCAAGCGATGAAGCGGATCTTTTTTCCGTCTCCACTGCTCCGCTTCTTCCGCGCTTCGATATTTTGTCGGGTCATCGGATGTCGTATGCGGCCCTAGTCGATACGTCAGCGCCTCAATTAGCATCGGTCCTTCGCCGTTTCGCGCCGAATCGACCGCCTCTTTCATCGTTTTGTACACGGCAAGCGCATCGTTGCCGTCGACAAGCACGCCTTTCATTCCGTATGCGATCGCTTTTTGCGCGATCGTCCAGCTTGCCGTTTGCTTATGCACCGGAACGCTGATGGCGTATTGGTTGTTTTGGCAGAAAAAAATGACCGGAACTTGATAAACAGACGCAAAGTTCATCGCTTCATGGAAATCGCCTTCTGATGTCGCGCCATCGCCGAAATAACAGACGGATACTTGCTTTTCTCCTTTCAGTTTTGCCGCCCATGCGCACCCTGTCGCATGAAGCGTCTGCGCGCCAATAATGATTTGAATCGGGAAAATGTTTAAATGCTCCGGCGTTCTGCCGCCAAGCACATGGCCTCTCACGTAATGAAAAATTTGCGTAAGAGGCAGCCCATGCGCCAAACAAGCAGCGATTTCCCGGTAGCTTGGAAAAATCCAGTCCTCTTTCTCAAGCGCGAGCACGCTGCCGATTTGCGCCGCTTCCTGCCCGCTGAATGGCGCGTATGTACCGATCCGCCCTTGCCGCTGCATTTTTAACAAACGTTCATCAATGACTCTTGCTTTTCGCATCCACTTATATAGTGTGACGAGAAATTCATCGGAAAATTGTTGTAATGCTTCCTCATCCCCGTTCCCGTTTTCATCCAATAGCTGTACCATATCAAACGGCAATTGGTTTTGATCAAACATCGTTTCCTCCCCCTTCGCTTACCGAACATCTAACAGGAGCTGCTCTGGATGTTCTAAAATTTGCGCTACCGTTCTCATAAACCGGCCTGCCGGTTCCCCGTCAATGACGCGATGATCAAACGTGAGCGACATCCCCATCATGTCGCGAATGACAATCTCATCGCCAATTACGGCCGGTTTTCGCTTAATCGAGTGAACGCCTAAAATCGCCACTTCCGGATAGTTAATAATCGGTGTCGCAAACCAGCCGCCGTTTGCCCCGGTGCTTGTGATCGTAAACGTGCTTCCTTGCAGCTCATCGACACGCAGCGTATGGCGATGCGCTTTTTCCGAAAGCTCGGCAAGCTCGATCGCCAGCTCGCGAATCGATTTTTGGTCGGCATGCTTAATCACTGGGACGACAAGCCCTTCTTTCGTCGCCGTGGCAATGCCGATATGGTATTCTTTCTTTAGCACGATTTCGTTTGTTTCTTCATCTATTGTTGCATTAAATATTGGATGTTCTTTTAGCGCACGCGTCACTGCTTTAATGACAAACGGCAAATATGTCAGTTTGACCGACTCCGTCTCCAACTGTTTCACAAGACCTGTACGGATCTCCACCAGTTTCGTCACATCGATTTCATCCATCCCCGTCACATGTGGAGCGGTGTATGCTGATTTCACCATTTTTTCGGCGATTTTTTTCCGCAGCCCGCGAATCGGGATGCGTTCTTCGTTTACCGTTTGCTTATGAACCGTCGTCGTCTCGGCAGCTTCCAGCGCTGGTGCCACCGCCGCCGATGCGGACTCGCGCTCTTTTACATATCGCTCTAAATCGGCAAGCGTCACTCTTCCGCCTTCTCCGGTTCCTTCTACTTCTTCAATCGGAATGCCCATTTCCCTTGCCCTTTTTCTTACCGACGGGGCGGCAATCACTCGTTTTTTCCGTTGCGCCGGCTTAGATTCTGCGGCTGCTTCTTCATGATCAGCGGCTTTTTGCTGGTCAACGATGATAAGCGGTTCACCGACTTTTATCGTCGCTCCCTCCGGCCCGGCAAGCGCTACTACTTTTCCCGCTACGGGTGTCGTCATTTCCACCATCGCCTTATCTGTTTGAATTTCCGCAATCGGCTGATCGACAGAAACTTCGTCTCCTTCTTGAATAAACCAACGCACAATCTCCGCTTCATGCAGCCCTTCTCCGATGTCTGGCAATTTGAATTCGTAGCGCATATGTACCTTCTCCTTTTCTGTTTCATAGAAAAATAGTGTAGTATCATAATATGTGGGCAAAACAGGATGTAGACATTCTTGAGCTGCTATTCGTGAGGAATCAATAATTGGTGAACGAAAAAACCAAGTTGGTAAGCGTTTTCAAAAATGTTGAATTTTTAGAGGTGATGTTTTATGAGTAAAATATAAATATATGAATATTTTGAATATTATTATCTATTGATTTTTATGATAATATACATATTATTCCACGTCAATATTCATGCAGAATTGGATTTTTTTATTTTTAAAAAATAATGTCACTTCTAGTAGAAATTCATTTGCCTTGCTAAAGGAGGAGCTTATGCAATTCACCCGCATTCACCATATCGCGATTATTTGTTCCGACTACGAACGGTCGAAACATTTTTATACGAATATCCTCGGTTTCAACATTATTCACGAGCAATATCGAAAAGAACGAAATTCGTATAAATTAGATTTGCAAGTCGGCGAACATACACAAATTGAGCTGTTTTCTTTTGAAAATCCGCCAAAGCGGCCAAGCTATCCGGAAGCGTGCGGGCTGCGCCATCTCGCCTTGGAAGTTGACGATATCGATGAAGCTGTCGCATACTTACAAACGCAAGGCGTCGCTACCGAACCGATCCGGATCGACCCAGTTACAGGGAAACGGTTCACGTTTTTCCGCGATCCCGATGAGTTGCCGATTGAGCTGTATGAACGATAAAATGGTATAGTTACGACAAACAAGGAGGGACCGCCATGATTCGATTTGCCACGATCGGAACGAACTGGATTACGGAAGCATTTATTGAAGCAGCAAGAAAAGTAGAAGACTTCACATTAACCGCGGTATATTCGCGGACGGAAGAAAAAGCGAAGGAATTTGCGGCGAAAACAGGTGCCAAACAGACGTTTACAAACCTTGAGGAACTGGCGAAAAGCAAAGATATCGATGCCGTCTATATCGCAAGCCCAAATTCTTTGCACGCCGAACAGGCGATTTTGCTTATGAACCACGGCAAACATGTGCTATGCGAAAAGCCGATGGCATCGAATACAAAAGAAGTCAAAGCGATGGTTGATGCGGCGCGCCGAAATGATGTCGTCTTGATGGAAGCGATGAAAACGACGATGCTTCCGAACTTTCTAACGATTCGCGAACATTTACATAAAATCGGGAAAATACGCCGCTATTTCGCCAGCTACTGCCAATATTCATCCCGCTATGATGCGTATAAACAAGGAACGATTTTGAACGCGTTCAATCCCGCCTTTTCCAACGGCTCACTAATGGATATCGGCGTCTATTGCATTTACCCGATGGTCGTCTTATTCGGAAAACCGCATCGCCTCCAAGCAAATAGCTTGAAACTCGAATCCGGCGTTGACGGAGAAGGAAGCATTATTTTTGATTACGGCGACATGGATGCGATGGTGATGTACTCAAAAATCACCAACTCTTATCTTCCATCGGAAATTCAAGGGGAAGAAGGAAGCATTCTGATCGATGCGATCCATACGCCGACAAAAGTGGAAATTCGCTACCGCGACGGGCGCATAGAAGATATTACCGTCCCGCAAGAACAGCCTCCGATGTATTATGAAGCGAAGGAATTTATCGAGCTGATCAAAAACGGAAAACGCGAATCCGAAATCAATTCACATGAGCATTCGTTGCTGACGATTGCCTTGATGGAAGAGGCCCGCAAACAAACGGGAATCGTGTTTCCTGCTGACGAGTAAAAACAGCTTCCTGCATGTCTGCAGGAAGCTTTCTCATTTCTTCTGCCAATTGGCGCTATGCTCATCTGCCTGTTTGGCGACAAACATCATGCTCATGACAACAAGCATCACCAATGACCCCACGAATACTCCGGCGATAAAAGCAAGCATAAAGACCTCTCCCCTCTTTGATTCTAGCAAACTTGCTTTTATCATTGTTTCCATATTTACCGCAAACGATACTTGGGAGAGGCCGCGATATTACGACGGTATATTCTTTTTCGATCTTTTCACAAAGATTGTCGTTTTTCATAGTTTTTCTATAGTATTGTTATATGTGGTAAATAAAGGGATATTAAGGTAGGAGGTGTTTTTTGCTAAAATGATCGAAGCTTTAATCGAAGCTTTAGGCAACTTCTTTAGTGCCATCGCAACGGCTCTATTAGGCAAAAAACGCAAGAAAAAATAAAGATATCTGGGCACGGAGTTAGCCATTAGTTCGATTGCTCATCCCCTAAACACTTCTCAAGTTGTTATATTCGACAAGCAGAAATAAGCATTTGTTTGACTCGTTCATCAAATGCTGTTTTTTTGCCCATTTCAAGTCAAATCGTCTAAATGCTTTGCGGCGACTTCTTGTAATCCATCATCCACATTTTTCAGCAACAATCTATACGGAAACATCCTTCTTTTTCCTTTTCCAATACATATACAAACGGACAAAAAGCAAGGCAAGGAACGCTCCGCACGAGTCGATCGCCACATCTGTCGGCGCAGCGGTGCGCCCCGGCTCAAACGATTGATGCCATTCGTCCGTCATCGCGTACACCGTCGCAAAGACCCATGCGCCAACATACGCCATACGCCCTCGTTCAATCGCCCGCCAAACAAGCACCGCCAGTATGCCAAATTCGGTTAAATGCGCCAGCTTCCGAACAATAAAATTTAACGGAGACGATGCATCATCCCCGTCATGGCTAAATGGCAAATACGACAACACCGCTTCTAATATGCGCTTCGTATTTTCACCGGTAAACAGCGAAGATTCACTAAAGGAATAAATGACGATACACCAGATCACGACAAGGCTCCAGCGTTGGATTTTCTGCTGCATTGTTGTCACCTAATTTCTTTTTGCATGCTGTTTTTCTATTGAACGATCACATCTTTATATTGTACATGAATTATTCGGCATTTTCTTTTAAAAATCGTTCAACCTCTTCTTTCATTGGCATTCCGCCTTGCGCGCCTAGCTTTGTCACTGATAGCGCCGCCGCTGCGTTGGCGAACAGACAAGCTTCTTCTAAACTCATTCCTTTGCTTAACGCGACCGCCAGCGCGCCGTTGAATGTATCTCCCGCTCCTGTCGTATCCACGACCGGAACGCGAAAGCCTGGTATGAGCATCTGTTTTCCATCTTTCCGAATCGTCACGCCGCGCGCCCCTTCCGTGACAATCACTTTATCGGCAAACGCGTCCGCATCGACTTGCTCGAAAATAATATCCCGTTCATGTTCGTTTGGCGTAAGAAAATCGACTTGCTCTATAAGCTTCTGCGGCAGCGGCTGCGCTGGCGCAGGATTTAAAATGACGCGCACGCCATGCTTTTTCGCTAAAAAAGCGGCTCTTTCTACAACGGAAAGCGGAATTTCCAGCTGGAGTACACATACGTCACTTTTGGCAATCATTTCTTCGCATCGATCAATGTCTTCTGGACGAAGCGCATGGTTTGCCCCCGGAACAACGATAATTCGGTTATCTTGTTCCGAAATCGTAATCGAAGCAATGCCGGTCCCTTTATCTGTAACCGGTTTCACATTATCGATATGAACACCTTCCCGCTCCAATGAGCGAAGCAGCTCCGTTCCAAACGCATCCTTCCCGACTGCGCCAATCATATGCACATCCGCGCCAAGCCGCGCGGCCGCCACCGCTTGGTTTGCTCCTTTCCCGCCAGGAATGAGATGAAACTCCTCCCCTAAAATTGTCTCGCCTTGTGATGGAAAGCGGGAAGCGATCGTCACAAGGTCCATGTTGATACTGCCGACTACAGTAATCACTGGTTTTGTCATTTTCATTCCCCCACACGCGCAATTTGTCGTCCTATTAGCGAATGGAAACACGCCATTACGGAATGATCAACAACAATCCAATGTAAAACCCATTAGAATCTATTTCCATCATATATGTAACATGTTACCACAAAATTAAAATGTCATATATCTTGAGGATTTCTTTTTCACTCAATACTGTCATGTCATTTCTTTCGTCAAACTTATATATTTTCATCATTGTTCATCTACTTTCAATCCAAAAACATTTTGTAATGAAAAAGTAAAATACCCATCTACATTTGTATCAATGAATAACATTACTAAATTTTTTCTACAAAAGAAAAAAGATTCCAAAATTATTGACCATTTTCTGATTATTTAGTATAATAAGATTTGGAAGCGAATACATATTACGAGCAACATTTATGAGTCTATCATAAATGCCCCTCGTAATAGCTGTATTTGGTTGGAGGATTAGCATGTTTGAGAACAATGCCATATATATCATCGGAGACGCGAAAGCGCCTTCAAACAATCCGATTACTCAGCAATATAAAGCATTTTTCATCGGATTAGTGGTTAATAAGGAAAGCGGTATCATCGTAGATGCAGATTGTTCAGCGACGATTGAACTGACGAAATCCTTTGTCAAAAGCTTATTGGTCGGCCGATCGATATTGGATATTGACACAGTAAAAAAAGAAATCGAAACTCGCTATTTCGGCTCTTCTCAAAAAGCGCTCATCGTCGCTTTTAAAAACGCCAGCTTAAAATATCAAAATATAGTTTCGTCAGCTGCTTCATCTGTACCTTCATCACGCAGATGAAACCCAGCGAATAGAGTGATTGTTTTCTCTATTTGCTGGGTTTTTATATTTTTATATAAACAAGGAGGAGAGACAATGATTCAAGACGGCGTTGTTTACTTAAGTATTTTGCTGGCTTACGCAGCACTTATCGCCTTTGCAGAGCAAAAGTCTAAATCCAAACTTTTTAAAGTCGTCCCCGGCATTATTTTTATTTATGTCGGAGGCGCACTGATGCAAACATTTGGAGTTTTCGGGAAAACGGATTCGATCGATAATACGTACAATACCGTTAGAAACGTACTGCTTCCTGCTATGCTTATTCTCATGCTTCTGCATTGTGATTTGCGAAAAATCATAAAAATGGGGCCAAAAATTCTTCTCACTTTTTTTGCTGCATCTTTCACGATTATTATTGGGTTTACCATTACGTATCTGTTATTCAAAGAATTCTACGCAAAAGATACATGGAAGGCCTTTGCTGCACTCAGCTCCAGCTGGACAGGCGGGTCGGCAAACATGGTTATTTTGCAAAAAATTTTAGATGTTCCAGAAAACATTTTCGGCTACGCCTTAATGATGGACACGGTCAACTATTCTATTTGGGTCATGTTTATGTTTTGGCTTGTACCATTTGCTGGCAGATTCAACCGTTGGACAAAGGCAAAAATGGTAGATATACCTATTACAAACGACGAAGTAGCAGCAACAAACGAAAGTCATCAAAGAAAAATGGGATTTGCCGAATTAATCGTCTTACTTGGATTCAGCATTCTTTTATCAACAATTTGCACGGAAATCGGAAATGCTTTGCCTGAGGTGGGAGCCGTATTTAACGGATCAACGTGGACGATTGTATTCGCATCCGTCATCGGTTTAGTATTGGCGATGACAAAAATAGCGAAAATTCCCGGCTCCAACGATGTATCGAAAGTCATGCTTTATGTGGTCATCGCATTAATCGCGTCGAAAGCAGACTTTTCTCAATTGTTCCAAGCTCCAATTTATATCATCTCGGGGTTCCTTATTCTTTTGATTCACGCATTATTAATGTTAATTATCGCAAAAGTATGCAAACTTGATTTATTTACAATGGGAGTAACCTCCTTGGCAAATATCGGCGGAGTGGCTTCAACTCCAATTCTCGCGGGCGCATATCATCAGTCACTCATTCCTGTCGGCATATTGACAGCTTTGCTAGGCAATCTCCTTGGAACCTATTACGGGTTGCTCACCGCTCATATTTTATCATCACTGTAAACGAAAGGATGTCTATTCATGAAAATAAAAGACGCAGCCATCGCCACACAATCGACTCCATTAATAAAACCTTTCAAAACAGCGTTGCGAACGGCTACGCAAATTGAAAGCATCATCGTAAAAATCACTCTGGATAACGGAATTGAAGGGTATGGGGCCGCCGTCCCGACCGAAGCCATCACGGGAGAAACGAAACAAGGAATCATAGGTATTTTAGAAAATGTACTCATCCCTAAAATCATCGGTAAAGAAATCGAAGAAATAGCAAAAAACAGTAAAGATATTCAAACTAGTTGCATCGAAAACACAAGCGCGAAAGCAGCATTAGAAATGGCCATGTACGATGCCCTTTGCAAACTACTAAACATTCCTCTCTATCAATTATTCGGAGGAAAGACGAACCGTCATGTCAACGATATGACAATTAGCGTAAATAGTGTAGAAGAAATGGTCAATGACGCAAAAAAAGTCACAGAAAAAGGCTTTTCGATTTTAAAAATTAAAGTAGGAAAAGAAGCCGAAAAGGATATCGAACGAATCGAACGAATTTATGAAGAAGTGGGGCCAAATGTTTCACTGCGCATTGACGCTAATCAAGGATGGACAGCGAAAGAAGCTGTGGAAATCATTCAATCGTTAGAACGGCTCCAACTTCCGATCGAATTTATTGAGCAGCCCGTTCCTAAATATGACATAAAAGGTCTTCAGTTTATCCGAGAACGAGTCAACATACCGATTATGGCGGACGAAAGTGTATTCTCGGCTCGAGATGCACTAGAACTGATCCGTCATCACGCTGTCGATTTGATCAATATTAAGTTAATGAAAACGGGAGGATTACGTGAAGCCTACAAGATTGCTAGTCTAGCAGAAGCGGCCGGTATCGAATGCATGATCGGAAGCATGATGGAACCAACTCTTTCCGTACTGGCAGCAACCCATTTAGCAATTGCCCATCCGAACATTACAAAAGTCGATTTAGATGCGCCTCTATGGATAGATGATGATAGCAGTCGCTCGTTCTTTCAAGGAAGCGAAATTAACGTTCCTGATTTACCAGGGATCGGTTATGTTCCTTTATATAACTAATCATTGATCGTAAGAAAGGAGATTAGCAATGAAAAAATGGAAAAAGTTCTTTACTGCATTCCTTTGCTTTTGCATGATGCTCGTCTTTCTTTCACCTGTAAATGCCAAAACGAACAATGATGAAATAGCTTATGTTGACGTCTCTGTCGCAACGCTTTGGACAGAGCCGAACATTGCAAGAAACATTGACAGTCCATCGTTATCCAATCCAGTTGATATGTGGAAATGGACAAAAAGCATGACATATGAAGAAAAACTATGGTTAGTAGGAAATCTTGAAACACAAGCGTTATATGGCATGAAAGTCACGATACTAGAAAAACAGGGGGATTGGGCTAAAGTTGTCGTACATGGCCAACCAACACCACGCCATCCGCTTGGATATCCCGGCTGGATGCCGATTCACCAACTGACAAAAGGAATAGCATTTGCACAATTTCAATCGAAACCATTTGCCCAAGTTACCTCACCAACTGCATGGCTTTACAAAGACCCAAAAGGAAAACATAAATTTATGGAAATCAGCTTTAACACTCGCCTTCCTGTGATTCACTCAACAAAAAGTGCAGTCAAAGTGATAACACCAAGTGATGGTGCCAAATGGCTAAGAAAAGAGGATGTCCAAATTTTCCAGACGGAAGCAGACATTTCAGCACCAACTGGGGAAGACTTAGTAAATACCGCAAAACAGTTTTTAGGCTTGCCTTATTTATGGGCAGGAACATCCGGATTTGGCTTTGACTGTTCCGGGTTTACCCATACGATTTATAAAGCTCACGGAATTACGATCCCACGCGACTCATCTGTGCAAGCTCAATTCGGCACGCCTGTAAAAGAAAGCGAACTGCAACCAGGCGATCTTCTCTTCTTTGCATATAATAACGGAAAAGGAAGAGTCCACCACGTCGGCATGTA
Organism: Parageobacillus toebii NBRC 107807; assembly: GCF_003688615.2. Taxonomy (GTDB): domain Bacteria; phylum Bacillota; class Bacilli; order Bacillales; family Anoxybacillaceae; genus Parageobacillus_B; species Parageobacillus_B toebii. The sequence continues at coordinate 722,842 of NZ_CP049703.1, forward strand.
TATCGGCAACGGCAAAATGATCCACTCGCCAAACTCCAGCACAACAGTACGCGTTGATGATTACCGTGCTCCTGGATATGGCGAAGAGTTCGCCGGCGCAAGAAGATACATCAACAAATAAGAAAGAACACAAAAAGGAGACATGAATGTTTCAGCTCATGTCTCCTTCTTCTTTTTTCCTCATTGTGTCTGTTAGAACAACAACCCCATTTTGGAAAATACAGACATAAAAAGAAGTTCCCTCTCCCTACATCACGCTTTTTTCTGTGTCGACGCTGACAGATCGGGTCGGAATCCAGCTTACGACCACCGTGACAACGATATTCACAATCAATGCGATAATTCCGACATTCAGATCTTGCACGACCTGCGGCAGAGAAGGGAACAACGTGCCGATGCTGCTGCCCGATAATGTAATATAGGCAACTGTCGCAACACCAGCGATAATACCGGCAAACGCTCCTTGTTTCGTCACAAAATTGTTTTTCATCAGGCTGAGCACAAACGATGGGAACAACTGCGTCACGAGGCTATATCCCATAAGAAGCAGTGCAACGATCGTATTTCCGCCGCGGAACGTGAAATATAACGAAACTAACGCAATGACAGGGACGAGATATTTCGCTAGTTTCGTGACCTGATCGTCGGTAGCGGAAGGAGAAAACACTTTATAGACGTTTTTCGCAAGCAACGTCGATGCTGTTATTAAAATCATCGAACCCGGAACCATTGCCGTCAACAGCCCCGCTGCACCGATCAGCCCGACGACCCAAGGGTCAAACGTTTGAATGGACAACCGCAATAAAGCCAGATCAGCATCGGAGCCTTCTAAATGCGGAATTTGCAAAATCGCTGCAAAGCCGACAAAAAAGACAAACAGCAGCACTAACTGATAAAGAGGCAAAATCATCGCATTTTTCCGAAAAACGTTGGCGCTTTTCGCCGAATAAATCGAACCGAACGTATGCGGCCACATATAAAAACCAAGCACCGTTAACAGCACGGTGGAAATAAACCAAGACACGCTCATGCCTTTGTCCGGCAATACGAGAAACCCTGGTTTTGCTTGTTCAATTGCTTCAAACATCGGCTGAATTCCGCCGTAATAATGGAATGGAAGATAAAGACCTAAAAAGACCGCGACAACTAAAATCATAATATCTTTCACTACCGCTGTCCACGCCGAGCCGTGGATGCCCGAAATCATCACGTACACTGTAACGGAAAGAACGCCGATCCATATCGCCGCCGTCGGCGAAATCGTGCCGTATGAAGCTTGAGAAACGATAATACCCAATCCTTTTAGCTGCAGCACCAAATACGGAATAAGCGCGACCACCCCGACTAGGGAAACGAGCACCCCTAACAGCGGACTGTTGTATTTGCTAACAAAAAAGTCAGATTGGGACATCAGCTGATGCTCTTTCGCATATTTCCATACTTTTGGAAGCATCCAATATGACAGCACATACGCCAAGCAGCCGTACGCGATAATGTAAAACGTCGGCCCCCCTTTGCCGTAAGCCCAACCGCTTCCGCCTAAAAAGGTAAATGTCGTATAAATTTCGCCGGCCAGGAGGAGAAAGACAAAGATCGTGCCAAACCCGCGGCCGCCGACCGTCCACTGTTCCAAGTTCATATCTTTTCCTTTGCGCGCTTGCACCCCTAAATAGAGGGAAAGCAACAGGAAAGCGAAAATAATCACCAATGCCGCATTCATGTATGCTCCTCCTCCCGCACTTCCGGATCAAAGCGGTAGACAATCGCCATGATGGCGGAAGTGAGAATCACCCAAGCGACAAGCCAAAAGAGAATAAACGGCATGCCAAGCACGTATGGAGTCACTTTATTGGCAAACGGGATGCCGCCAAGTATGCCAAGAAACGGAAGCACCATCAGCCAGCGAATTCCTTTCATCCTTATTTCCTCCCTCACGGAATAATAGGAAGCGGAAGCTTTTACGGGGCTTCCGCCAACAGTTTAAACGCCGCATGGACAAACAAGCGAACGCCGATTTCTAACGCATCTTCATCAATGGTAAAGCGCGGATGGTGATGCGGATATACAATGCCTTTTTCTTTATTTCCAGCGCCGACATAGAAGAAGCTTCCTGGTGCTTTTTGCTGGAATGCCGAAAAGTCTTCTCCGCCCATATTTGGCTTTATATGATCAACCGATTCTTCGCCAAATACTTCCCGCACCGTTTCCTCAATGACACGGGTCACTTTTTCGTCATTAATAACCGGACGATAGCCGAATTCATATTTAAATTCGTATGTTGCGCCGTGTGCCTCGGTAATGCCTTTGATGATCCGTTCCATTAATTTTGGCACATTTTGACGAAGCGTTTTATCAAAACTGCGCACCGTTCCTTGAATTTCGACGCTTCCTGGAATCACGTTGTGCGTCGTTCCGCCAATAAATTGCGTCACCGATACGACGAGAGGCTCAAGCGGATCTGTGTTGCGCGATACGATATGCTGCAAGTTCGTCACCACTTGCGCGCCGATGGCAATCGAATCAATCGTTTGGTGCGGCAAAGCAGCATGCCCGCCTTTCCCATGAATACGAATGAAAAAGCGATCTGGGGAAGCCATCATCGGACCATACACAATGCCAATCTTGCCAATTTCTAATGGGGACCAAAGATGGGTGCCAATGACGACATCCACCCCATCCATCACGCCGGCCTGCACCATTTCCTCTGCACCGCCTGGATATATCTCTTCGGCATGTTGGAAAAGAAAGCGGACTTCTCCTTTGATTTGATGACGAAGCCGCGAAAGAATTTTCGCCGTTCCCAAAAGCATCGCCGTATGTCCATCATGCCCACACGCATGCATCACGCCTGGATTTTTTGAAGCAAACTCAAACGTATTTTCCTCTTGAATCGGCAATGCGTCCATATCCGCGCGAATGGCCACCACTTTGCCCGGACCGTCCCCGATTAACCGCGCCATAACACTCGTTTTTGTCGGGCGCGAAATCTGCAAATTCCCAAACGATTGCAATGTTTCATAAACAAATTGCGCCGTTTTTTCTTCGTGAAACGACAGCTCCGGATTTGCATGCAAATGCCGCCTCCATGCGATGACTTCTTCTTTGATTTCATCGACAAGCTGTTTAATTTCCGTGTTTGCCATCATTTCTTCCCCCTTCTCCTCATTCTCCCATCGCTAAACGCAATACGGTATGGTACAATACGTTCGCCCCAGCCGCACAATCCTCTTTCGAACTCCATTCCTCTGGATTATGGCTAACCCCATCTTTCGAGCGAACAAAAATCATCCCAATCGGGCAAAGCCTAGCTAGCTGTACTCCGTCATGGGAAGCACCGCTCGGAAGGGAGAAAATATCCAAACCAAGCTGCCCGCATGCCTCTTTCGCCGCGTTTTGCACAAGTTCGGAACATAATACCGGAGGCATCTCCTGCAATAGCTCAACGTTAACTAGTACGTTTCGCTCTTTGCCAATCTTTTGCGCTTGTTCGATAATCGATTGTAATACGTGATCTCGCACTGTCGCGTCAATATCCCGCAAATCCAAGGAAAATTCGACTTTTGCTGGAATGATGTTAATTCCTCCGGGGAATACTTTCATTTGCCCAACGGTCCCCACGGTAGTTCCTGTCTTTTTCGCCTCTTGCTCGATCATTTGGATCATCTGTGCCGCCGCAACAAGCGGATCGCGGCGAATTGGCATTGGCGTTGCCCCGGCATGTTCCGCTTTTCCTTCTACCGTAAATTTGACCCATACAAGCCCAGCGATCCCTGTGACAATTCCGACGGAAAGATTCGCTTCTTCCAACACACGGCCTTGTTCGATATGCAGCTCGACATATGCTTTGACCGAGCCTTTTCGGCGCGCTGCCTTGCCGATTTCACTAGGGTTAAGCCCTGCTTCTTTCATCGCTTCGGCAATCGAAACCCCATTTTTGTCTTGATGAACTAACTCTTCCTCCGACAACGTTCCCGCCATTCCGCGGCTTCCGATCATTCCGAAACTAAAGCGTGCTCCTTCTTCATCGGTAAAGGTAACGACTTCAATCGGATGCTTCGTTTCCACCCCTCGTTCGTTCATCGTTTGTAACACTTCCACCGCTGAAAGCACTCCGAGCGGACCGTCAAACATTCCTCCGTTATAGACGGAGTCAATGTGCGAACCGACCAGTACGACAGGCGCATCTTTTTCCTTTCCTTCTTTACGTCCAATCAAATTTCCGACCGCATCCTCATACACAGTAAGCCCCGCTTCCTTCATATACGAAGCGACCTTCTCCTTTGCGGCACGTTCCTCTTTTGTAAACGATAAACGAGTAACCCCGCCTGATGGCTGTTTTCCAATCTCGCCTAATTCCATGATCCGATTCCAAAGCCGGTTTTCATTAATCATTTCGTTCCTCCCTTCTCATTGCGATTTACGGATGAATTTCGGTTATGACCTTAATTATAATATAATTATTAAAATTTTTGAATAATTTAATTTATAAAAAATTCATATTAAAAAAAATATAGCGAACAAATGACGTTTGTTCGCTACTAATAATCATAAAAAATACGATAAATTTTTCTTGGGCGGCCGCGAGGATATGGATTTGTTTCGCCAATGACCTCTGCTAATCCTTTATGTTTCAATTCATTCAAAATCCGTCTTGCGCTTCTTGGCAAAATTTGCATATTTGTTGCTAGTTCGTAAGCATTAATCTCGTTTTTCCCCAGCTTTCGTAATATGGCGCTTAATTTGCTCAATGTTGCGACACTCAAATTCGTTTTTTGGCTGATCGCCTGTAATTCGGCGCAATCAAACGAATAACGTATTTGTTCCGAACGGCCTAACGGCCCAACAATCGTATCATCATCAAATACAACCATCCACGTGCCTCTTCCATATTTCTTCGCATGAAGAAACGCTTTACCGGCATGAATTTCGGCTTCATAAGCAGTCCTTCCTATCCCGATTCCACACGTCACCATCTCGTGATCAATGTGTTCTATTTCATCCATCGCCGGAATGATTCTGTAATGATCGGTGATATCCTTTAATACTCCTCTTGTCGTAAAAATAACATAACGGCCAGGACCGGCAGTTTTCAACGATCCTTGTATTTTTTTGGCATATCTCAACAACTTTTCCGTTACTTTCATTTCCATCTTATATATTTCATCAGTCGAAAATGTTTCGCTCGATATCGCAGATAACGAGTCGACTTCGATCATCTGGACAGCGATTTGCGCGTCTTGAAAGCGCAGCATTTCGCCCGTGCGAATGATCATTTGCATCACCGACTCCACCGCCGAACGAGCAGGCAGCACGCGATATACGGGCACGCCAAGCTTTTGTAATTCAAGATGCGCTGTCCGCAAACATGTCACCGCCGCTTTCGTTACTCCTTGCTTCCATAACTCATAATGATACTGTGCTAAAACTTCCGCGGAAATCTCCCCTTGATAATGTTTCACATGCGGAACTCGTTCGCAAATCCCCGCCTCATCCAACAGCCGTTCGATTTCCGATGGATGATACGTATCAAAACTTAATTGATGGATGGGGATTTGCCGCTCATAATAAATATGCAACAGCGTCCGATATAAACTTGCCCCCGTATGCGGAACATAAAACATCGGGCAGTCGACCTCTCCCCACTCTTTCACAATAGAATAAGGAACTTGTCCCGAAAAAAGCCACATATCGACTTGATGAATAAACGGACGAATAAGATCGATAATTTCGTCTTCGTCCCAATATACAACAGGCACACAATAAAGCTCCTTATATTCATTCGCAATGTTTTGAATCATTTCCAACGAATCATCCGCCCCTAATATTCCCAGACGTATGCGAATCGTTCGTCCCTCCCCTTTTCAGGACCGCAAAATCCCCTTTGTTGTCAAATAGCGTTTGCGCATGCAGCCTATTCTTCAGTCCAGTAAATCAGCGATGACCTTTTCGGCGATGGCGCGAATTTCTTTGCGATCGTATATTTTATTTTCCTCCACTTCGAAAAACTCACGTACCGCTTCATTAACAAGCTGATTTAACTCCTGCCGATTCTGTTCTTTTCCAAATATATATCCTGTTTTTACAAGTTTATCGAGCATCGACTCCACAAGTTCGCTAACAGGGTATGGCTCTTCCTCATCCCAATACTCGTCATCATCCCATTCCTCGATGAAATCATCGTCCTCTTCGAAATCTTCCGATAGGAGATGATCTGTCATATAATCCATCATCTCATTCACTTTCTTGGAAATACTGCTTGCGGAAACGCCATAAAGATGCGCCAAATCCGTCTGTGTTACTGCCTCGCCGCGCAAAATCCGACAAACAAAATAATGCAAAGCAGCCGCATGCAAAGGAACGCTGCGAATAACAGGTTGGCAGGTATCACAATATTCATGCCAAATCGCTTTTGCCATATTCAAATTCATACTTTGCGGCATTTTCTTTTCTAATTCATAAACCACCGCTGCGTAATTCGGATGTTCCCATTCGAACGGATCGGCTATGAATGACACGAGCATACGAACGGCCGTCATCCACGCGCTTGGAAAGGATGTCCGCAAAAATACACGCGCATCTTCCGGTCCGTATGCTTCCCAATCCTCTTTTAGCGAACATGCAATTTCATGGGCGATCATATTTGGAAATGAAAAAAATGCAGTAAAATACGTGTATTCCTCTCCGGCAGGCACTATAATCCCCATTAGCAAATCTCCTATTTGCACTTGCGGCAATGGCTCACTGTCAAAAATGCGCACTACTCGTTTTTCCAATGTCAACACATCTTGAACGACGAAACGCCGTTCTCCTTGAAGCTCTACCACTATATCAAAAGACGGCGCCGCTCCAATCCATGACGCAAGAATGGAGCGAGTGGAAGGCCGCCATAACGAACCTCTCCACTTTACATATCGCTCAATGATCGTTTCGCCCCGCGGCGTCACTGGAACGCAAAAAATAGTCCAATTTGCTATAAAAAAACTAATCGCCTCTCCGATTTCCCCATGTTGTTCCCATTCTCTTGGATCGCCGATGGTTTTTAACAACTCATCCGCATATTCTTCGGTCGCATACCATAATAAATCATGCATGCATTCCGTTAATTGTTGATCCACTGCGGTTTGTATGGAAACAATGTTCCCCTTCCCACTTCTGCGAGAATATGGGGCGTTTTTATCCGATTTCATTTTATCACTCCACTTCTTTGTTCTATATTATCATTCTACCAAAAAGCGCTCGCTTTCTATCGCAAAAACATATAAAATTTCTAAATTTACTGATACAAATTTGTATAAAAAAATGCCAAAACTAGGCGAACCTAGTTTTGGCAAAATGTTCACGGCCATCTCCTAGTCTTTCGTATTTCACAAATGGATCGATGACAGTAATTTTTTGTGCTTCCGCGTCGCTAATTCCCGCGTAAAAATCTGCAGTGCCATCCTCCTTCCGAATTAACCCGCCGCTAAATACCACATCAACGAGGTCTGGGCGTTTCGCAGGACCTTCCAAAAAATGTGATCTTGTCGCAATTAATTCGATATCGGAAAGCTCCATTGTATCCGGATTCAACACAAATACCATCGGATAATAGTGGCGTTTGCCATCTTCACCGAAACGAGCAATATGCCCAAGAACACCAACAAGTCCATTCGAAAGCAAGTGAAGTTCATTGACTCCTCCCCATTCGTCATCTACGAACTGATTATCCAAAAGAGGAGCCTCTTCCATGATCTCCACTGTCAACTCATCTAATGAATCGATTCGTGTAAAACCTATTTTCCCTCGTCCGCCTTTTTCCCCTTGCGGACGTGTAAACACACCAACTGATCCATCTTTTAACTCAATCAATCGAATATCTTTCATCCCATCTGGGCCTTTTGCAAATTCTTTTAAACTAGAGATATTCTTCCCTTTGTAAAAAATCGTTCTCCAACCTAAGGTGCCTTCTATGGATGGATGTGGAAAAGTTTGTACTCCACCGAAGATCAATTCCCCGCGAATTCTCGAAACAAACGGGTCTTGGAGCGTGAATACTGGCGCTCCTTCCTTTGGCACCCATTCTTCTCCACGGTTCACAAAGAAATACACTTCCGAATGCTCACTATCTCTTGGCTCTACTCGACCAGCGATAACAAATTCTCCTTCGTCTTCAAACGGTGCCGAGATATTATATACATCCCGTTCTCCCACTCCTGTAAAAACTAACTTCTCCGGACTAAACGGCTTCGGCCCTTGCTCAAACTCTTTTAATAACATCTCACATGTTTTGACGCTGGCCTTCTTCAACAGCATAAAACTCCTCCCAAATATATCATAATGCTTCACATAGATGTATTGTCGCAAAGTAATATAATGAAGGTGTTTACCTTTATTAGATATTAACAAGCTGGCATCAGAAGTCAAGTAGGTAACTAGCACCAAAAACGCATTATGCCCATCACAATTGGCCAAACGCCAGAAAGAAAAGTTTTTGTTATTTTTACCAATTGTTTCATGTTATTTGCATTTGGTGCATTCAGACCAACTCGCTTCACTAAATTATTATTTTTTAGCTATTCTTTACTTGCAAATCTTTTGCACTGATAATACGCGGTTTTTTTACTATATCATTATATAAATTCAGGTTGAAATTCGACACATTATTCCGCCCAACATAGCCTGTTGCAATCATAAAAAATTCATCAGAAACAAAACTACCTTAGCCCAACGCAATAGGAGCTAAGGTAAGTTTGCTGACTATACGATTTTTCCTTCCGCTTATGAATTTGGATTGTCCACTGTTTTCCTTGAAACGACAATGGGGATTGCTATCTACTTGACGGGGATATGTTCAGACGGCAAGTGGTCCTCTGCCGGACACACCCGTTTTCGGCCGATCGATTCGTAAATGATTCCTGCCTCGCGCGCACTCGCTAGACTGTAACAATTCCGCCCATCCAACACAAGCGGCGTTTTCATTAAATTCGCATATTGACGGACGTCAAATTGCCGGATCTCCGGCCACTCCGTAAAAATAAAACAAATATCGGCGTTCGCAACCGCCTCTTCGATCGTCGAACAATAGGTGATTTCCTTTGGAAATACGCGCTTTGCGTTTTCCATCCCAACAGGGTCCCACACCCTTACATTTGCGCCTTCTTCCAATAATACCGCGATATTAGCAAGGGAAGGGGCCTCCCTTATATCGTCCGTTCCCGGCTTAAACGTAAGACCTAACACCGCCACCTCCAGCCCGCGAAAATGGCTCACGTACGTTCTTGCCTTTTCGATCAATTTCACTTTTTGACTTTCATTCACTTCCATTGCGGCTTGCACCGTTTTCAGTTCATAATCGCAACCATCGGCAAGCCAACGCAGCGCTTTCGTGTCTTTCGGAAAACACGACCCGCCATAACCGATGCCGGCGCGCAAAAAACGGCTCCCGATCCGCGGATCCATTCCCATTCCTTCCGCCACGTCTTCGATATTGGCGCCAACCATTTCGCATAAATTCGCGATTTCATTAATATAGGATATTTTCAAGGCGAGAAAAACATTGGATGCGTATTTCACCATTTCCGCACTTTTTCGATCTGTCACGACATAAGGAAGATAAAACGGGTCATACACTTCTTTCATGACCTTCTCCGCATGCGGCGATTCTACCCCTAACACAATTCTTGACGCATGCAGCGTATCCTTGATTGCTGTCCCTTGTGATAAAAACTCGGGATTCGCCACAACCTCAATATGAACGGGGTGCTTCCGGTGTTCATATATCCAACGTTCCACTTGATCGCTTGTCCCAACGGGAACGGTAGATTTCACCGCCACTACACAGTCTTTTTCCACCGTCTGCGCAATCTGCTTTGCCGCTTCCCATACATATTGCAAATTCACGGATCCATCCGGCTCTTCCGGGGTGCCAACAGCGATGATGATCACATCTGCCCGCCGGCACGCCGCCGCATAGTCAGCCGTAAACAACAACCGCTCGCGATTTTTTCTTATTAACTCCTCCAACCCAGGTTCATAGATCGGAGATTTCCCTCGCTGAAGCAATGCCACTTTTTCCACATCGACATCCACGCACGCCACCTTATGTCCCTTTTCCGCCAGACACGCGGCCGTGACTAGTCCTACATATCCTACACCCGCTACGGCAATATCCATATTTCATCACACCTTTGATTGTTTACTCCGCTCGCAAATGCGATTCATGGCATACGGCCGTCCAATAACCCATCATTTCTGCCAAACGCTCGCATTCGTTCACGATCGTTCTCATTCATAATATAAATATTATAACTTATAACGAACCTCCTTTGCATTTCCCGCGATTGTATATGCAGATACCAATCCGTCACATGAATTTTCATGTGAGAGCTCCAAAGGAAATGTTCCTTTTCTAAAAAAAATCAGCCTCCCGCTGAACCCTGTTTAGCAGGAGGCTTCTGTTTATTTTATGTTTTCGGCAACTCGCCTGAAAATATTTTAATCAACCGAATAACGCACCATCCATTCATATAAAAAATAGACATATATCCCAGTACAATAGACAAACGCGGAGCATATCATACAACACAGCTGAGTTCTGAGGTCATATTTTTTGTTATGATACTTAGTGTTATCCTCAATATATATTTTCGTATTTATGTGTACATAAGCACCATATCTTCTTAATAAACCGTAAACAATTCGTTCTGGAAACTTCATAAAAATCGTTTGATCCGCTATATCGTCTATTACATGTTTTATTTTTCTGGAAGATTCCTCAATTTTTGATTGATTATAAGAAATTACATTCATTTTCAGCAAGTAATGGTGTTCCATAACGGTATTAATTATTCTCCAAATGGTATTTCTTTCTTTACTGTCACCACTATATTCTGTCCAATGGATTTTTGTGGCCTTGATTTTTTCATTCAGTTGTTGAATATTTTCGTTGTTATAGTATTTAGTCGGAATTGCTAAACCAGCCATTAGATGCGGCTTAACCTGATTGTTTCCGCTTTCGTCAAAGAATACCATCATATCCAGAACGCTAAATGGTTGTTCCATATCCATTCCCTCTTTACAAAACGTAATCGTTCATACATAATGTATTTATAAGAAGGATATATTAATAAATAACTTGTCGCGCCCTAGACCTAGCGACACGTTATTTATTATTTCGTGGTTTCCACTCACTGCGCCCTAGACCTAGCGGTGCGTGGTGCCATACCGAGAAAAGGTGGTAAGGGAGAGTAATGACGCTCTCCCTTTTGTTTGTAAAACGCATCAATGAGATGAAACAGTCTCCAGCCTATTTTACTTTACCATATTGCAACAAAATATGTCTAATTTTTTCGAAATTTGTTTTAATTTCATTTTTTATCTTAAATAGGCGAGAAGACTCTCGCTTCTAAACGGGCAGGGTGTAGTCCAATGAAAGCGGGAGATGAATCGCCTTGTGATAAAAAATAACGAACATATGCGCTATAATCGAATTGCTTCGTACAGATTGCTCTATGAAAAAGGAGAGCCGTCCACTTCTGACTGTGGCAAGCTCTCCTTCTCTTTGGCAAAACTCGAAAAGAAACAATGCGCTACACCGGTACTATTTCATCCACTTTCGCACTTCCTCTTCCGTAAGGCCAGTGAGATCGGCGATGTCTTTCGCTGTCATTCCTTTTGCCGCCATATGGCGAATCATTTTCTTCCGTTCTTCCTCTCGTCCTTCTTCCCGCCCTTTCTTCAATCCTTCCTCTAGTCCTGCACGCCGCTCCCCAAGAAGATTGGAAAGCTGATCGCGCAGCCATTTTAAACGCATTTCATACGCATATCGGTTTTCCGGACTGACACTTAGCTTTTCCCATTCTTCTAACGCTTCGCGAATTTCTTGTTCATTCATCGCCCACTCCTCCAATTCATCGAAAAGCGTAGGCGGCTCGCTTATCCCCGAAACGCGCTGGAGGACCCGCGAGGAGGCTGTCGCCGCCACAGCGGGGCCGAAGCGTCGCGAGGGGATAGTCGCCGAAGCTAGACATTCATAAACAAATTCTTCATCCCACATTTTTTCAAATGTCTACCACCGATAACATCATCAGCCACGGCACTTCTGCTGACTTTTTCATCTCCCGCCGATATTTCTTCCATTGTACCATAAACTGCGACAAATCAATCGCATGGAATTCGATATGAGCACTCCAAAGGAAATGTTCCTCATCTTCACGTAAATGAAACACGGTATGAAAACGGTCTGTTTCATGAGGAAATAAAGGGTAGTTGAGGATCGTAACCATAATGGTTGGAGGAAGTTCGGAATACGCTTGTCCTGAAGAGAGCGACGCAGAAAACAGCCTCGCCCAATAATACAACACCCGCTCCGGCAAATCATGCTGGTGAACAACTTGAATTTCCACGTTAATCCGCTCGCCCCGGTCGGTAAACACGAGCACATCCAAGCGGCTCGTTTTGCCATCTTCCGTTTCTTTCGCAAGCTCCGTATTTTCATACTGCACATCGACAATGCGGTCGCGTCCGCTTCGATGCAAAATTGCATTCAGAAAAGCGATCGTAATCCGCTTTCGGCTTGGATGCCCAAACAGCTGTTTAAACATGAAGTCCATTTTCAAGTCGAGGTATTCTTTCATGACGAGGATCATCCTTTCGAGGAAATATAGAGGATAGTAGAGGATGCATCTTTATTACAATAGACAGAGGCAAAAAAGTCAATATTAAATTATTGAATCTTCTGATAAATACAAAGAGCGCATCGCTTTATGAAAATGTTCTTTTCCAAGCAAAACCTCAAAAAATCTACTCCACTTCTTCAACCAAAATCACTTTTTTGCGCTTGTAATGGTGTCGGTGATACACTCATCATACTTCCCGGCTATGCTCCTACTATCTCAAGTACCGGAAACGCAATCGACTTCTCCCCTCACCCTGACTGTTATACTATTTTAGCAATTTCCCAACCTCATATACGATTCTATTAGAACAATGTTGTCTCTTTGCTTCTAAAGATAGAAAAAGACAGGATACTCCCACACCCTGCCTTTTCGTTCATTATTCAAAATAATTGCGAAGCCCAGTGGAAATCGCGCTTGTCACTTCCTGCTGGTAACGATCTGTCGCAATGATGCTCGCTTCCGTCGGATTGCTCAAATATCCTAATTCTACTAGCACGGACGGAAGCTCGTTTTCGCGAATTACATAATAATCTCCGAAGCTCACCCCGCGAAACGGAATCGACGTCATGCGGGAAAACGGGTGTTCCAACGACAAGGCAAGCAAATAGTCGGAAAACATATCATAGTAATAGACGGTCATTCCTTTGGCATGTTGATTTTTTGCACTATCATAATGAATGCTAATAAACGCATCGGCGTGATAGCGATACGCCGTTTGCACGCGCTCAGGCAATGAAACGTGACGGTCGCTCGAACGCGTCATGACCACATTTGCCCCTTGCGCTTGCAGCTTTTCTTTCAGAAGCTGCGCTGTCCGCAATGTCAGCGTTTTTTCCATGACCCCTGTATGGCTAATGGCGCCGCTATCTTTTCCGCCATGCCCAGCATCGATCACAATCGTCTTTCCTTTTAATGTTTTTGGCTCCGATTTGCCATCGGCACTGGCAGAAACAAGCCAGCCGGCAATATAACCGCTTCCTTGTCCTACAATCTCAATTTCATACCAATTGCCGATCTTCCCTAGCACGCGGTAACGCTCGCCATATCGCGCCGTTGCCTTAATGTTTCCATCGAGCGAAGGAGCCGAACGAATATTCACATCATTATACAATACCTTCACCCATTGCGAAGCCGTTGGAGAAACAGCGGCAATATACTCACTGGACACCCAGCCAATCTTTCCATTCTCTGTGGCAATTTGATACCATTGTCCTTGTTTGAACATAATTTGCACTTGTTGGCCGTATGTAACTTTTTCCACACGTTCTGCCTGCAGCGACGGTCTTGCCCTTACGTTCAATGAATCCGCCGTTACCCATCCTGTTTGCCTCATCGATGTTTTCTTATCATCATTCGAAGCAAGATAAGTGGAAGAAACCCAGCCAATAAACGAAGGAGTCACCACTTTCTCCCAATCGTTTTCCTTCTTTATCACCTCAACGGCTTGTCCTTGAGAAAGATAGCCAACGACCTTGCCGTTCAAGCTCGGGACGGTCCGTACTCGCAGTCTATCCTCTGTTGCCATCGCCTGTTTGCGGACATAGGCGATGTATTGTTGGGCGACCCATCCGGTCTGATTTTGCTTTATTTCTAACTGCACCCAGCCTGCCTTTTCACGAACGACTCGATACGTTTCCCCTTGATCGACCTTCATCACAACGTGATAAAGCGTTCCCGGCCCTTGCCGCACATTTACCTGCTTCGCCGTCACCACTGCCGTTTGTTTTGCCGCCATCGCCTGAGACGTCGGCAGCGCGGCGAGAATCACCGTCATGCATATAAAAAATACGAACGATCTCATCCGCAGCCTATTCAATCTATTATTCTCCCTTCTTACCAAATACCACTTCGCTTACTATATATTTCGAAGGGAGGATTGATTTTCCTTTCCGTTAATAAAGAAAAAATTAAAATCGAACTGTCTTTTCCCACGATATTACCGCATTCCGCTTCTTCGCTTTTAATAAAACAGGCCATCATGTCTGCCGTGATCGGCTTTCTTTTCCTTATAACAACACGGGAACGGCAAGCGCCATGCCGAAGCAAAGCGGCCGTTCCCAATTCTCCAGCTTTTACGCTGTCCGATGCTGCTTCAAGACGATGTTGTCCATCACAAAGCCGATGATTGCCCCGATGATGGCAGGAACCACCCAACCTAATCCCATCGAGAAAAATGGGGACCAAGATAATAACGGCTCTAACCATTGCGTATCCACACCAAACGCCTTCAAGCCATCATATACGCTGAACACCGAGGTAAACAACAAAGCCATTCCATACGTTTTCGTAGAACCTTTATACAAGCGATGGAAAAACGACATGACCACAAGCACAATGGCTAATGGATAAATCATCGTTAACGCCGGAGCGGAAATCGAAATCAGTTGATTTAATCCTAAATTAGAAACGACTAAACTAAACATCGTAATGATCGTCACATAAGTTTTATACGATATGTTTGGAGTTATTTTATGAAAATATTGCGCGCATGCCGTAGTTAGCCCAATGCAGGTCGTTAAACACGCTAAAGCGACAATGACGCCAAGCAATAGCTTTCCGCCGCTTCCAAATAAAAGCGCGGCCGCACTGGACAATAAATCCCCGCCATTGGCAAATGGACCGTTTACAGACATCTTCGCGCCGACCAACGCAGTCGCTATATAAACTAACGCCAAACCCACTCCAGCGATCAACCCTGCTTGAATAGTGGCTTTTATCATTGCCGATTGCTGATGCACGCCTCTATCTTTTAAAGCGTTCACCACGACAATCCCAAACGCAAGCGCCGCGATCGCATCCATCGTTAAATATCCTTCCATAAATCCTTTAAAAAACGGAGCGGAAGCATATTTTTCCGTCGGTTCTTGCAGCGGGTTTTGCAGCTGAATGATCCCTGCGATGCAAAGAACGGCAATCGAAAGAAGCAAAATCGGCGTCAATATTTCCCCGATGCGATCAACCAGCTTCGACGGATTTAAGCTTAACCAATAAACGATCACAAAAAAGATAATGGTAAATAAAAGCAGCGAGAACGCGCCGCTATTCCCGCTGAGAAACGGTTTTACTCCCATTTCATAAGTGACACCCGCTCCCCGCGGAATGCCGAAAAACGGACCGATCGCTAAATAAATGATAAGCGAAAAGCATAAACTAAACAGAGGATGAACATAATTTCCAATCGATTGAATCCCATCTTTGGCTAGCGCAATAGCGGCAACAGACAAAATAGGCAAACTTACCCCTGTAACGACAAACCCGATAATCGCCGGCCAAACCGCTTTCCCTGCTTCCATGCCAAGATACGGCGGAAAAATTAAGTTCCCTGCCCCGAAAAATAAGGCAAAAAGCATTAACCCCGTAAAGAAAATGTCTTTTTTCTTCATCTAAGATGCCCTCCCATATATGGTCTTTGTAATTTTTTAAAAATACAATCATTTTATCTCAGTTTACATCAAAATTTATTATTTTTGTATAATTGAAACTTTTTTAATATTACATTTTTTTCGCTATTTCGTCAACCAAAGCAATGGAGCTGATTATTAAAATTAGCCTCCTGCTAAACACCATTCAGCGGGAGGCTTTTCGGTTTACCTTGCTTTTTCCATGCGCTTGCAATCATCCCTTCCAACGAATATTCCGCTTTTCAGCCAACTCGTCATCCATTTTTTGCGATGAAGCAACAACGGGCATCGGTCGATGGATTCAATGCTGGCTTTGCGGCCGGTGGCTTTTTCACATGTTTCCATCACTTAATCCTAAACCGCTGCCAAGACGGTAAATGGCGATTTTTTTTGTGCTGTTTTTTTTGACAAGTAGCTGACGACCATAAACTGAATCAGATCAGTGTGTTCTTACCAAAGTACAAGTCGTTTTTTATGGTGTTGACAAAAATGAACATATGTAATATTATTCTTACATGTAAAATATTTATTACATATGTTATTAAATTTTTAACTATTAAATATCCCAAAATGAAAGGGGGATGCTGAGTACCGTAAAACTTTAAACGGGGTTATAGCAGTCGAGAAGATTGGATAAGACGCGGAATAAAAAGGGAGAGACATAGTGATGGTAAATAAAAATCCGAGCTTGTCTGGAGATGACTTATCTGGAGATGAATTGCTTGCTGTATTGGAAGCTCTGTCGAACCCTCATCGCTTAAAAATTATTTCTATATTAGCAAAAGAGAGGCAGTATGTGAGCCAATTAGCAAGAGCCGTTCAGATGAGCCGGCCCTTGCTTTATATGCATTTGCAGAAATTAGAGGCAGCGGGGCTGGTAACGAGTGAGTTGGAGCTGTCAGAGGACGGCAAATCCATGAAATATTATGAATTAAAGCCTTTTGATATTCGTTTAACGAAAGAATTGATTGCAAAATCGATAAACACACTGACCATCAAGAAGAAAGGAGAATGAACATCATGCATACGGGTGTATTTTATAGTTTAACTGTATTGGTATTGACAACAATCATTATCGTCTATTTGATCAAAACATGGCACGTCAAAATACAAGCAGGGAAAGAACAAGCTTATCAAAAAATGTCCGAAGAATTGCTCGCTTTACAACGAGACACAAGCGAACATCAAAAGCAAATTCTTCAAGAACTCCAAGATCTGAATAACCGAATGAAAAATGTTGAAAAAATCCTTCGAGAAGTAGAATAAAATTGTTTGAAAATAACCTTTACTTGAAAGGTACAACCAATTTACTTTGTATTATTCTAGTAACCCCCATCACGAGACAAATGTAAACCGATTCCAAAAAAGTTGTTTAAAAAACACACGTTATGGAGTAACTCCAAACGTGTGTTTTTTCTTAAATGAATGGTGCTACAAAACGCATAAATTCATGTTGTTTGTTAAATAATTAGATTAATTCTTCTGCTTCAGAAGAAAAGTCATATTGACCGCCTTTGATTTTTAGCAATTATTTCTTAAAATGAATCGTTTTTTTCTTTGACTTCCCTTAACGAATTTACTAAACCCTTACAAAAAAGTTATCTGATTTGTTGGTTTGATAGTCTATCCACGGAACATAAACCATCTCCTTTTGTGAACAATAATTTTGATGACATATCTTTGACATTCGTGCCCTTCTGTTTATCTGCATCTGTCCAAGCAAAGTTTCTGTCTACTGCGTCTTTTTATTTCGGATATTCCATTTATTCATTTTTCGGTATAACGTGCTTCTAGTTACACCAAGAACTTTAGCTGCTTCTGTAATATTGTTTGTTTCTTGAAGAACTTGTTCGATTATTTGTTTTTCCATATACTTTAGATTACCAGCTAAGTGAGATCGCTTTATTGTACTAGAATGTTGGAAATCTTCAGGCAGGTGTGAAGGAAGGATTTTGGGCTCATGAATAGCTAAAAGAAACGCTCTTTCCATCACGTTTTTCAATTCGCGTATGTTACCTGGCCAATGATAGGACTGAAGCATTTGCAATGCGGAATCACATAAATCTAGAGGTCCTTTTCCATAATACTGATGAAACTGATGTAAGAATTGTATCGATAAATAAGGAATATCTTCTATTCGATGTCGAAGTGGAGGGACATGAATGGTAAATACATTCAACCGATAATATAAATCAGAACGAAAAGATCCCTGGTAAGCAATTTCCTCTTTAAGATTGCGGTTTGTTGCAGCGATGACTCTTACATTAACAGGTCGTTCCTTATAATCACCGATACGAACCACTTTTCTCTCCTCTAGCACTCGAAGAAGGCTTACTTGCAATTCTAATGGCATCTCTCCAATTTCATCAAGAAACAATGTGCCCCCATTGGCGGCTTCAAACTTTCCAATGTTTCCGCCTTTTTTTGAACCTGTAAATGCTCCTTCCACATATCCAAATAACTCACTAGCAATCAGTTCTTTTGGAATAGCCCCCGCATTCAAAGCAATAAACGGTCCATTACGGCGAGGGCTTTGCTCGTGAATCGTTCGTGCCAAAACTTCTTTGCCAGTGCCAGTTTCCCCTAATATCAATACATTTGCGTCAAATTGGGAGGCGGTCGAAGCAATATGAAGCTCTTTTTGAAAAGTCGGATTATAAGTTACGATTTTGCCAAATTGGTATTTCTCTTTAGACTGAGAGATAGTTTGTGCTGATCTTTTCTTTATTAAAATCAAAAAAGCATTATACGGCTTCCTAATTTTCCTTTTAATTAATTCATAACCTATATCCAATAGGTGCGTATCATCGAAAAGATCACCATATTTAGCTCTAGTTATATCAGAAGCATGGGGATTCATGTATAAAATCTTATTATTTTGGTCAACGACGATAATTCCATCAGATACCTCTCTACCAATTTCCTCAACTAAAATTTCCCACAAATCCTCTTCATCCATAGAATCTAGCAGTGTGTTAGTTAAAAGTGGTCTTGCAGAAATTTGTTGTCCTGAGCTCCAAACAATTTCAAATTGTCCATTTTCCTTTGCTTTTCCAATCCTCACTTCTCTTGACAAATGATGATTAGATTCTATTTTAATTTTTCCACTTGGGGAAGAAAACTCTTTCTCGTATAAATATTTTAAGATTTTCCTTCTTTCTGTGGATTGTAAATGACATATCGCGTCTAATACGATCTGAATCCCAATGTAAGTACTGCACATCACTGCGGAAATAACCGTGTCCAATCCATATTTTTCTTTCATACCTTTTACAAACGAGTGGTTTTCAGGAATATCTAATGACTGGAAATAACTAAAACAACTATAATGACCAGCCGCATATTTAGGTCCCATTGTTTGTATTTCCAGCTCTGTTGTAATCGGGCTAATGATAGGTATTTCCTCAGGATTTAATCCTAATTCATAATAAGTTTTATAAAAAGGCAATATACTTTCGCCAACAAGCGTAGACAATATCGCATTAGGAGAAGAATGCTTAATCTCTTCAAAATAAGGCGAAAACTCTTTGTGCCCTAATGGAACATATTTTTCCCCAATTACTTTTCCACCCAACTCATATAACATCTCTCTAATTTGTTGATTCGTATATCTAGGATAAACATAATCGTTTCCAATTAGGTAAACTTTTTTTCCAAATTGTCCAACCGTAAATTTAAGCAATGAAGCGATTTGTTGATTGGGAATTTCTCCAACATAGAAGACATTCGGGTGAATCTCCTGTCCTTCATAAAGAGCTGGATATATTAAAAGACAATCATATTGCTCCAGAACAGGCAAAATAGCTTTGCGGCATGCGGATGTATAACATCCTACAAAAACTTTTATCCCTGAACGCGCCATATCCAATGCTTGCCTATAGCTTTCACTTGGATCGGAACGAATATCTCTTACTTCATACGTAAATGAAATATTGGATTTACTGTAATCTTTTTGGAATTTCTCGAGGGCATACACCGCCGCCCGATATAGACCAATCTCCGTTAAGGAAGTGATGCCTGTTAATGAAAATAAAAGACCTATACAAATATTCATATAATCCCCCTTTGTATCATTTTGCAACAATGTATAAAAATTGAACAATCCTCTATCGTTTCTGATTTTATTATAAAATTACTAATATTTCAAATATTTAATCAAAATCACTGTCGCAAAATCGAAAACCTCTCTATCTCGCTTCTTTAAAAAATAAGATATGTTAACAACATCTAAACTTGGCACATTTCTTGCAATAAATATAGGGCAGATGGATGGAAACAAAGCGATATGATCTTCGTTTCCATCTATACAATCAAATCAATCAAGGAAAGGAGTAATGAAAAATGAGACATGGGGATATCTCGAGCAGCCATGACACAGTGGGTGTTGCAGTGGTCAACTACAAAATGCCGCGTCTTCACACAAAGGAGGAGGTATTGGACAACTGCCGCAAAATAGCGGACATGATTGTGGGAATCAAAAAGGGGCTCCCTGGTATGGACTTAATCGTTTTTCCAGAGTACAGCACTCATGGAATCATGTACGATGAACAAGAAATGTATGATACTGCCTCTTCCATTCCTGGAGAAGAAACTGCTATATTTGCCGAAGCATGTCGTGCTGCTAACACTTGGGGGGTATTTTCTTTAACAGGTGAAAGACATGAAGACCATCCAAATAAAGCTCCTTATAACACCTTGATTTTAATGAATAATAAAGGAGAAATTGTACAGAAATACCGTAAAATTATTCCTTGGTGCCCAATTGAACCGTGGTATCCTGGAGACACTACTTATGTAGTAGAAGGACCAAAAGGAATCAAAATAAGTTTAATTGTCTGTGACGACGGAAACTATCCAGAAATATGGCGTGACTGTGCTATGAAAGGCGCGGAGCTTATTGTTAGATGCCAAGGATATATGTATCCGGCAAAAGAACAACAAATCATCATGGCGAAAGCGATGGCCTGGGCGAATAATACGTATGTTGCTGTTGCTAATGCGTCTGGATTCGATGGTGTTTATTCTTATTTTGGTCATTCAGCTATTATTGGTTTTGACGGTCGTACATTAGGGGAATGCGGCACAGAAGAAAATGGAGTTCAATATGCAGAACTCTCTATATCGCAAATCCGCGATTTCCGGAAAAACTCGCAATCACAAAACCACTTATTTAAACTACTTCACCGTGGATATACCGGTTTAATTAAATCAGGAGAAGACGGTCGTGGCTTAGCAGAGTGTCCATTTGACTTCTACCGTACATGGGTGCTTGATGCGGAGAAGGCCCGTGAAAACGTAGAAAAGATCACACGTTCTACAGTAGGAACTGCTGAGTGTCCGATAGAAGGAATACCTCACGAAGGGATAGAAAAAGTAGCTGGAAAATGATCTGGGAATAAAAAGAAGAGGTCAGGTTCTTAGGCCTGACCTCCTTTATCGATACAATGAGGGGATGATGCGATGACATTTATAACATCGAAATTAAAGGATTTCAATGAGAATCGCCACCAAAATTCTTTATCATCAGCTAATCTTTCAGAAACTTTCAATTCCTCTTCTCCCTTAGTTACACGATTTCGTTTTGAAGTAAATGAAGTAATTCGTCATATGCGTTCAAAAATTTGGGGACAAGATGAAGTTTTAGATGGCATAGAGGAAATGTTAAATATTGTTTGGACTGATATTACAGAAGAGAACCGCCCTTTGTATGTCGCATTATTTCTAGGACCGACAGGTGTGGGAAAAACAGAAATAGTTCGAGTGCTTAGCGAAGCTATCTACGGAAATGCGGAAGCTTATTGTCGGATTGACATGAATACACTAACCCAAGAACACTATGCTGCGGCGTTAACAGGTGCTCCTCCAGGGTACGTAGGGAGTAAAGAGGGAAACTCCTTATTCCAAAAGGAAAAAATTGAAGGATCCTACAGTAAACCTGGGATTGTTCTTTTTGACGAACTGGAAAAGGCAGATGATCAAGTTATCTATTCCCTGCTTAATGTAATGGATAACGGTATATTAGTAATGACATCGGGAGAGAAAGTTATTAATTTCCGTAATGCCATGATCTTTATGACAAGCAATATTGGCGCAAAAGAAATCATTAGTTATGCTAGCAAAAGTCTAAAGTATAGATTGCGTAAACTTTTTTGGTTCTTACGCCCTTCCAATTGGAGAAAAACGGAACAAGATTTTCTCCGCTCTATTGTTCTTTCTCAGTTAGAAAAACGATTTAGTCCCGAGTTCATCAACAGATTCGATGATATTTTTGTCTTTCATTGGTTAAAACAAGATGCGCTAGAACATATTCTTGATCTCAACATTCAGGCTATTAACCGAAGAATACAAAAATATAACTGCACACTTCAGCTCGACGAATCTGCTCGTAAATTCTTGATTAAAAAAGGGTTTGATCAACGATATGGCGCGAGATTTTTAAAACGCGCTATTCGAAAATATATAGAAGTTCCCTTGGCCGCAAAAATTAGTAAGCGATTGCATCAAGATCACCCAGTCCAATTTATTGCAAAAATAAAGGATGGCAATCTAATCCTCTTTGAATCAACACAAGAAACACCATAATTATT
The DNA here is from genome assembly GCF_003688615.2 of Parageobacillus toebii NBRC 107807. GTDB lineage: Bacteria > Bacillota > Bacilli > Bacillales > Anoxybacillaceae > Parageobacillus_B > Parageobacillus_B toebii. The sequence goes on from NZ_CP049703.1 coordinate 745,486, forward strand.
TCACTGTTGAGAGGGGAAAAAACATGGATAAAGTCGGCCTAATGTATGTTGGCGCTGTATTATTTATCAATAGCTTAATGTTATTGGGGAAAGTCGATCAAAAAAGCGCTGGAGTGTTCAACTTATTTATTGGAGCGATGCAAGTTATTACACCGTTTTATCTCATATTTACATCTAAAGGGGATCTGTGGATCATCTTTAACGCTTCCGGTATATTCCTTTTTGGTTTAACTTATCTATATGTAGGAATTTCTAACCTAAAAAACTTAGATTCTTCAGGTTTGGGCTGGTACTCTTTATGGGTAGCAATTCTAGCTTTAGGATATAGTTATATAAACTTTGCTAAACTGCAAGATATAAAATTCGGTATTATTTGGCTTATGTGGTCCTTCCTTTGGACTTTATTTTACTTACTACTTGCACAAAAAAAGAACATCGCCGTCTTTACTGGTTGGGTAGCGTTTATTCAAGCATGGATTACAGCGACTATTCCCGCTTTTCTCCTTCTAATTAACCAATGGGATGTCGTAGGACTAAAAACTACTTTAGCAGTAACCATTTTAACGATTTTTGCTTTTATCGTTATCTATATATCCACTAAACCTTCTTCTTCCAAAATAAATCGTATTTCAACAGAAGCTTAATATCATGGATTGCCATTTGAAACCCATATTCAACAAGTGACAAGCATCATGCCCTAATGCCGTTTGCTTTACAGTTCTAGCATTGTTTGTTTTCAATTATATAAAAATAAAACAAAATGAGAGCCGTTCACTTCTGACCGTGACAAGCTCTCCTTTTCTTTTTAAACAACGCGCCACCCCAATACTATTCAACCCACTTGCCAACTCCCTCTTCCGTAAGACCAGTAAGGTCAGCAATGTCTTTCGCGGTCATTCCTTTTGCCGCCCTGTGCCGAATCACTTTCTTCCGTTCTTCCTTTCGACCTTCTTCCCGACCTTTCTTCAATCTTTCTTCCACCCTCGCGCGCCGCTCCCCAAAATCGGGTAATGACAGTGGAGTAAGCCTAATAAGAAAATTAACGATACTGCCCGACAACCTCTTCTAAAAATGCTTTATATTTTACAAACGTCTCCGTATATTGACGAATACGATCTTCCAAAGGCTGATTCTCATGAAATGTTAAGGTCACCACCAATTTATGCAGCCGTTTATTTTTCGCACCTAAAACAAGCTCTACCGGATACCCTAAGTCTTGTCGCAACGCTTCGGTTTTCTCTACCGCAATCTTTTGCAATAACTCTACTCCCTGCGGATGATCAGATTCAATAAACATCGTCGCGGTGTGATTGCGATGTTTATACACAAAGACAAATCTCCATGGAATATTTAAAAATTTGCGTCCAACGAAATAATCCCGCTTTCCGCTATAATGCGCTGTATAGTCCGTCTGCGTGTTGATGAAGTTCGAAACTTCCGTCAAAAATGTCGATACCGCTTGGTCAATACTAATTTGCCGATCTCTAGCAGCCGCCTTCTTGCTTATGTAGTAGTCTTCCAATTTATCCGGAGGGAGAATCTGCCGAATATCCATAATAATCTGATCATCCAGCTTGTACGGTTTCATGGTGATGCATTTTATATCGATGCTATTTTCATACAGCCAAGTGCAAACTGAAAGGACGCGTTTATCGATTTCCCTGCCGACAATGATGATCCGCTGGTTTGTATTAAGAATTGCATTCAGCTCTTCTTCATTTTCCACTTCTAAAAACGCCATCAATTCCTCTTTCGCATCGACGTTAAGATGATGTTTTTGGATATACTCCGAATAAATGTCCAACACATCTTGTGGGTTCAATCTGGCGCAATAAGAAGCATATTTCAACGCCTGAAAATCCACGCTTCCTCCTGTCGTGTCTCGTTTTAATTCAATAATAACGAGGTTCCCCTGTTTATCTAACGCAAGTAAATCAAGCCGCTCGTTCACCTCAAATTTGTCATACTCATGCCCGATAATAAGCAAATCTTCTCCGAGTACCTCTGGATTTTTGCGAATCCACTCCTCGATATGCTCGCGCTCTTTTATATCATTTTCAAAAAACGTCGTTTCGGGAATTTCCTCAAGTTCATTTTTGTCGATGTTTAGTCTGTACATATAAGCCTCCCTCCACAACTTCCTTATTCATAAGCACTCTTACTTTCTATTACAAAATAAAAAAAGTGGGTGAGATATTTGAATTAATCTGCATTCATTGTCTTTTCATTTTTTCTCAACTATAATTATATGCTTCATTTTAAAATACGTTAATGCTTCATATGCCTTTTCAAAGTTAGTGACTCCTTCACTGTCTAAGGTTAAATGGGAATCGTATAACTAATGGGGTCATGACATCGGTTAGTAACAGGCAACGAGCCCAACAAACACACATGGAGCGGAGCACCAAAGAAGATGCTCCGTTCCTTTTAGTCAACATTGCCGCTTCCATCGAATAATGCGATAAATTCTTCATCAATATCGACAACGATAAATTCGATGTCTTTCACCGGTTCCAACACTTCTTTGAAGATGGCGGCGACTTTTGCTTTATCCAAATTTCCTACCCCTGTTCCCAACGCTGGCAGGGCTACTTTGTCAATTCCATGTTTTTGACAATAAGCGACTAAATTGTTTAAGCATGTTCTGACAATGTCATAAGAGGTCGCTCCTGCCGGTTCTTTCATCGTCACTAGATGAATAATGTTTTGAAACGGAAGTGTTCCCGCATGTGTGACATACAGGTCGCCTGTCATCGGATTTTGCTCCTGACAAACTTTGATCGCTTCTATTTCAATCTCTTTGCCGCCAGCTCTGCGAATCGCGGCTGCCACTCCTCCTCCCATCGGACCGATTCCGTTTGCCGCGTTGCAAATGTAGGAAACATCTTGAAGTTTCGTAATGTCTCCATGCACGGCTTTGATCATAACTATCCCTCCAATTCACTCCAATATTTTCTTTCTTCGAAAACAATCAAAGCAATTGATCTGGCAGAGAACTCCTGCAGACGTGATTCTTTTGTCAGAAGCAAACTAACATAAAGACGCAATCATATATGATTCTATAGACCTCATGCACATCACTGCATAAACTTTTGCAATAAACCATTTAATCGTCCAATGTTTTCTTAGCTAGTTCATTCAACTCTTCTCTACTAAGTTTCGTCACGGACATAATCATTTCGTGATCTAACCCAGCACGAAGCATTTCCAATGCAACCTGTCGAACTCCTTCTTCCCGCCCTTTCTTCAATCCTTCCTCTAATCCTGCACGTCGCTCCCCAAGAAGGTTGGAAAGCTGGTCGCGCAGCCATTTCAACCGCATTTCATACGCGTAGCGGTTTTCCGGACTGACGCTTAACTTCTCCCATTCTTCTAACGCTTCGCGAATTTCTTGCTCGTTCATCGCCCACTCCTCCAATTCATCGAAAAGCGTAGGCGGCTCGCTTATCCCCGAAACGCGCTGGAGGACCCGCGAGGAGGCTGTCGCCGCCACAGCGGGGCCGAAGCGTCGCGAGGGGATAGCCGCCGAAGCTAGACATTCATAAACAAATTCTTCATCCCACATTTTTTTCAAATGTCTACCACCGATAGCATCATCAACCACGGCACTTCTGCCGACTTTTTCATCTCCCGCCGATATTTCTTCCATTGTACCATAAACTGCGACAAATCAATCGCATGGAATTCGATATGAGCACTCCAAAGGAAATGTTCCTCATCTTCACGTAAATGAAACACGGTATGAAAGCGGTCTGTCTCATGAGGAAATAAAGGGTAGTTGAGGATCGTAACCATAATGGTAGGAGGAAGCTCAGAATACGCTTGTCCGGAGGAGAGCGACGCAGAAAACAGCCTCGCCCAATAATACAACACCCGCTCCGGCAAATCATGCTGGTGAACAACTTGAATTTCCACGTTAATCCGCTCGCCCCGGTCGGTAAACACGAGCACATCCAAGCGGCTCGTTTTGCCATCTTCCGTTTCTTTCGCAAGCTCCGTATTTTCATACCGCACATCGACAATGCGGTCGCGTCCGCTTCGATGCAAAATTGCATTCAAAAAAGCGATCGTAATCCGCTTTCGGCTTGGGTGACCAAACAGCTGTTTAAACATGAAATCCATTTTCAAATCGAGGTATTCTTTCATGACGAGGATCATCCTTTCGGGGAGAGTAATTGAGGAGAATAGAGGTCACATCTTCATTAAAATAGGCAAGGAAGGAAAAGTCAATAAGAATACTGAATTTTTTTACAAAAAAGGAGAGCGAACCACCTTCGCGGAAACGCTCTCCTTCTCTTTTATCCTGCTAATCTCCGGCAAATTTCGGGAAGATACTGTGTGTCTTTTTATAATGATCTGTCCTAACGTATACGACCGCTGTCGATAAGAAAATAAAGCTTTTCCGATGGCTGACAAGCGACAGGCACCCACAAAATCTCCCGTCAGCTTTCCAGCTCGGCAGGCGCCTGCGGCTTTACTTTCCGCAAAAAGAAAATGCCAAGGAGCACCATCACCAAAAGCGATCCCATCGCCAACCGATTGGCAATGTTTCCATACGAATGAAGAAGGAGAGTAATGCTTCCGTAAACCGCCGGACCGACGATGGCCGACACTTTTCCGGAAAAAGCGAACAGCCCGAAAAATTGCCCTTGCTTGTCTTTCGGCGAAAGTTCGACAATATACGTTCTCGAAGTGACCCACATCGCTCCTAAACTGACGCCGAACAAACTTCCGGCGATCCACAAAGAAAGCTTGGAATAAGCAAGCGCTCCTATCGCCAAGGCGATGCACATCATGATGCCGACATACAAAACTGCTTTTTTTGCCCCTTTGTTTCTCGTAATATAGCCGAAAAGAAAGGAACCTATAATGCTAGAAACGGTGGAAACTAAATATAAAAGGATAAATTCCCCCGCCGTAAACCCGGCAATGGCTTTGGCATAAACGGACATGATGGCGATCGTCGTCGCCACGGCATCATTTAAAAAGAAATAAGCAATCATGAATGTAAAAATGTGTTGATACTTTTTCATTTCTTTCAACGTCGCATAAATATCCCGATAGCCCGCAAAAAATCCGGTCTTTCGTTTTAGCGCAGCGGCTTCTTCTTTGACAAAGAAAAAAAGCGGTAAAGAAAAGAGGAGAAACAAAAGAGCACTTGGAATAAAAGCCCGGTAGTAATCCTTTTCGCCAACAAACGGATACACGGCAAGCCCGACAAGCGTTCCGACATATCCGACGGCAACGCCAAAACCGGAGATGAGCGGAATTTCCTGTTTATTCCCCAAACTCGAAATCATGGAATCGTAAAAAACGAGGCTCGAATGGTAAAAAAATTTTGCTGCGACAAATAAAAGCACGGTGATGACAAAAGACACCGGCAATCCAAAAATGAAATTCCCATGATTCGAATATCCGGCAACGCCCATAAGCAAAGTCGCTACAACCGCAAGAACTGTAAATATCCCAAGCCATTTCTTTCTTCTCCCAGTCCGGTCAATCCATGTGCCGTATAAAGGAGAAAATAAAACTAAAAAGAAAGAGGCTAACGCATTCGCATACGAAATAAATGTACTGGCGATCTGGTTCAAGCTCTCGCTTTTTCCCACCGTTTCCGAAACATAAAGCGGGAAAAAAATCGTATTCACATTCGAAGAAAAAATCGTATTCGCAAAATCATACAACGCCCACGATAAAACCGGCAAAGAAACATACAGTTTCCATCCCGGACGCCTTTTTGTTTCATGCAAAGGCAAGGCATCTTCTATCTTCTTCACTGCGCTCTCCCCCATTCTTTCGGTTATAAAACGGTCGGCAAATCACTTACTCTACTATATAGGTTACTTTACATATTTGATGATTTTGTTTAGTTTACGTAAATAAATCTTTATCTTTTTTACGAAAGAACGACTCTTTGGCTTCCAAAAAACTATGTTTTGAATTTTTATAATATACATAAAATTTTAACAAATTATCAGAAATTTGTGTATCATCATCGCTTTTCTCCAATGAATGGGTGGAGATCCAGCCGGCAACTGCCCCATCACACATATGCATCCTTCCTCATAAAAGAAAACCGCCAAATGATGGATGGAAAACACCCGCAATCAACGCCCTTGGTTAGTGTGAGTCAAGTTTTTACGGTAGCCTTGTTTCCTCTTTTTTACCTTAAAAAGAGAACTTTTTATTGTAATCATTTTCCAACTCCTTTTCTCCTCTTTCTTTTCTCTTTCCTACATTTTTAAAGTACACACGGTGAACTTGGTTGTGTATCTAAGGCTGAAGTGACAGGCACCCATACCAATAAAAAAAACGGAGCCCCTACAAGCTCCGTTTTTCAACACTTTTTCCCCATCATTTTCGAGCGATGAGTAAACACCTCGATTTCATCCAATACACCGCTGCCTAAGACGACACCGAGCACAATTAAAATAAATCCGATCATTTGTGTATGGGAAATAGATTCTCCAAGAAATAAATAAGCTCCCAGCAAAGAGAACAAAGGATTTAAATTAATGAAAATCGCCGATTCCACCGCGCCAATATGTTGAATCGCTTTGTTGTAAAACATATGGCCGAGCGCAGTGGCAAATACAGCGGAAGCAAGGAAGATCATCCATAGGGATGGCGTACCGCCTGCCAAGCTGGATAATCCGTTCGGTTCCATCCACAAACTAATGAAAAATAAAAGCAAAGACCCAAACAACAACATCCATCCTGTCATCACACGCGCATCGATCGTTGCCTTTTTTATCATGATAAAACTGATTCCTTGCGATAATACGGCCAGAAATACATAAAAATCGCCAATGGACACATGGTGAATGCCGCTTTTACCGTTTAACACGACAAACGCCACGCCGGCAAACCCGAGGAAAATCCCGACAAACCGAAACACCGTAAACCGATCGCCTAAAAAGATGGCCGCTAACACCGATGTCACCAGCGGAACCAGCCCTAAAATTAAGCCAGCATTGGACGCTGTCGTTTTTGCTAATCCAAGCGCCAGAAAAAGGTGATGGGCAACGACGCTAAACAAAGCGGCTATGCCAATATACATAGCCTCCTTCCAAGTTAATTTCCGCAACTGCCCCATGAATAGCAAAATCAGAATCACAACGATCCCTGCAGTAAAAATCCGAAACGACGTTAACGTCACCGGCGAAAAATGTTCGACTAAAATCTTGATGGCAATCACGTTTAATCCCCAGATCATCATAATCAAGACGAGGGAGATATAAACGAACGATTTCGACATGTCCGAACTCCTCTCACGCATCAACATAAAGTCATAAAAAATTATTTTGGAAAAGTACTGCCCAAAGATGCGGCATGCATTATTCTAGCAACCATTAAACGGAATGACAACAAAAGTGATTATCCAACCGATGATAAAATGTGCGTGATCCATTCCTATAATATGTATGTGTTTCTTCACGACATCATGTTTGTAATATTAGTTGCGAATAACGTCTGATGTACCGAAGAAAGAGATTTTCCCGCTCCATCAACGTCACGATGATTGGGGGAACACTTTTTGCATTACCTTTTTTTACGGATCAACCACAGCATATATGTTCGCTTATGCGGAATAAAAAAATTCCCTATCCATCTCCCCCCTACACGCTGTTTAGAAGAGGGAGACTTCTTGTTCTCAATAAAGAATTCCGGATGGTGGCAGGCATGCAACGACTAGTTTACCTCTCACACTTCCTGCCCATGCCGAGAAGAAAAGAGTAAGAGCGATGTTTCATCGACCTAATGGGAATCGCTAAACTACAGCATTTCTTTTTCTATAGTTTCAGCGCGCTTTTTCCGGCAATAGCGTTATGTCTTATGCCACCGTTTGCTGACGAGCTTCGGCGGATTGCGACGATTTTGGTGCCCCTTGATTATTATCGGTCTCGTGGAAGAATGCAGGCAGCGATTCGCCTCGGAAGGAAAAAACGATGGAATAGCGGGATGCGGCAGCGAATGTGTCTGGGGGGTGATTCCTCTTTTCATTCACTAGATCCGGCAGTATCCACATCATCATGATGTATCGATCACCGTATGGCTTGTTTCCTTTACATAAATAAACATAAATGATGAAAATGTTTCACGATATAGAAGGTAAAGGATGGTTCCAATCGTGTCAACATATGCGAACAAAAAGCGTGTTATTATACTTCTTATTGATTCTTTAATGTATCCGCCTCTGGAAAAGGCAGTAAAAGAGGGAGACCCCCTGCATTCCAATTTTTCATGGAAAACGAATCCGTACACGTCATATCCAGAGTTCGACAGGCAAAACTCATTTTTAAACCGAATGGAACATTGGTCGATGAGTACGAACAATCGTGGGATCTAGCAGGAGATGCAGGAGTTTTGAATCTCACGGTAAAGAACAATAAGATTTTTTATGATGAATATCCAGATGCGCTGGCCCGATTGTACAGCTCACTAACTTCTCATCGCGGAAATTATCTTGTAGTAAGTGCTAAACCAGGATTTGAATTTATCGGTGAAGGCTCTCCCACTCATGTTGGAGGAGCAAGCCATGGGGGACTTCATAAACAAGATTCACTAGTGCCGATGATTGCAACTGGTACGGATTCGTCCCCAAAACATTTGCGCATTATTGATCTAAAAGATTGGATTTTAACGTTGACTGATTGATGCTGATGGACAATTCGGCCTCCTGCTGACAACACTCTTTCAGCAGGAGGCTCTGTATTTATGCCATTTCCATGCGCTTTCGATGATTTGTTCTAATGAATATTCCGCTTTCCAGCCGAGTTCCTTATAATAAATCTTCTCCAAGGAGGCAACAAGGCGTGTTGGGACGTCCAGGCAGCGGTCGGTATATTCAATGACGGCTTTCCGGCCAGTTATTTTTTCATGTGCTTCAATCACTTCTTTAACGGAATAGCCTAAGCCATTGACGAGGTTGTAAACAGCGCTTTTCTTTGCGCCGTTTTTCCTATCAGTGACAGACGCGCATACATTAGCTCCATAAAACGAATCTCTACGTGAATTGTTTTTTCTTAGTAAAGATAAACAGCAAACTCCTTATTTATTTTCTCTTTTAAGAATTTGCTCCATAAATTCAATTAAATCATCTCTTAATTCTTCATTCTGCAACGCAAACTCAATTGTCGTTTTGATAAATCCTAGCTTCTCGCCGACATCATAGCGCTTGCCTTCGAATTCGTAGGCGAAGACACGTTGAATTTCGTTCAGTTTTTGAATCGCATCGGTGAGCTGGATTTCCCCACCAGCACCAGCTTCTTGTTTTTCAAGGAACAGGAAAATTTCCGGTGTTAATATGTAACGCCCCATAATCGCTAAGTTCGATGGTGCGGTGCCTGGTGCTGGTTTTTCAATAAATTGGCGTACTTGATAGCGACGTCCATGTTGTTCTATTGGATCAATAATGCCATACCGATGTGCTTCATTGTCAGGTACCCTTTTAACACCGATCACAGAGCTAAATGTTTGTTCATATTGGTCAATTAGTTGTTTTAGACACGGTGTTTCCGCTTGGACAATATCATCACCAAGAAGAACGGCAAATGGCTCATCACCGATAAATTTGCGCGCACACCAGACAGCATGACCAAGCCCTTTCGGTTCTTTTTGACGGATGTAGTGAATATCGACTTTCGATGGCTCTTTTACTTTTTCGAGCAGTTCTAATTTTCCTTTTTGTTTTAGAAGCTGTTCAAGTTCAAAGGCGTTATCGAAATGGTCTTCGATCGCACGTTTTCCTTTCCCTGTGACAATAATAATATCTTCAATGCCAGACGCAATCGCTTCTTCGACAATATATTGAATAGTTGGTTTATCAACAATTGGCAACATTTCTTTCGGCATCGCTTTCGTTGCTGGCAAAAAGCGTGTACCGAGTCCCGCAGCAGGAATGATCGCTTTGCGTACTTTTTTCAATGTTATCCCTCTTTTCTATGTATTGATATGAAGTAAAAAATACGAATCTAATCCTAAACTGATTACAAACCCTTCACATCACATGAAAAATCATATAAAACTAGATATCCAACTCATCATCACGCCATGCCATCAACAACTTACAGAACTATCATCTTCTCTATCCACAGCATAGCCAGATATCCCTATTGGAGATATCAACTATCAAAAAGTGTAAACAATTGTTTATTCACAATAATATCTTTTTCATTCCAAATACATTACCAAAATAACATAATTTTTCAACCATTGATAAATCGATATTTTATTTAGAACTTTATAAAAAAATTATTTTATCTTCATTTTAGTGAAATTATTGGAAATAATATAAATCAAAATTACCAGATGCCTACTTCGTTCTGTTGTACTGCACAGAAAAACACTCTATAATCGTAATAGTTAACTAAAAAAATTATATAACTAAAGGAAGGTTATACATGAGAGCGAAACGTCGAAAAAAGAAAAAATGGCTGCGTTGGGTTGGCGGGATTGCCGCTGTCCTTCTCATCGGTATTGGAGCATACGCTTATTCGATCTATCACCATGTGAAACAAACAGCAAATCAAATGTATGAAAATGTAGACTGGAAATCCGATAAGCGGGATGACGAAATATCGTTTAAAGAGAAAACACCAATTTCCATTTTATTAATTGGCGTCGATGAGCGAAAAGGAGATCGCGGCCGCGCCGATTCGTTAATTGTGATGACGGTCAATCCGAATAAAAAATCAATAGAAATGGTCAGCATTCCTCGCGATACACGTACAGAAATCATCGGAAAAGGCAAAAAAGATAAAATCAATCACTCGTATGCGTTTGGCGGCGTAGAGATGACAATGGCGACCGTCGAACATTTCTTAGATATTCCGATTGACTATTATATTAAAGTCAACATGGAAAGTTTTCGCGATATTGTCGATGCGGTCGGCGGTGTAACGGTAAACAACCCGTTTGCGTTTACGTATGAAGGGGTGACGTTCCCGAAAGGAGAAATTACGTTAAACGGGGAGAAAGCGTTGAAATATTCGCGCATGCGCAAAAGCGACCCGCGCGGCGATTTTGGCCGCCAAGACCGGCAAAAGCAAATTATCGAAGCAATTATTCAAAAAGGGGCAAGCTTTTCTTCCCTTACAAATTATGATGAGGTGTTAACGGCAATCGGGAAAAACATGAAAACAAACTTAACGTTTGATGAAATGCAGGAGATTCAAGCGAACTACAAAGAGGCCCGCCACCATATTGAGCAGCTTCATATTACCGGGAAAGGGACGACAATTAACGGTACTTATTACTTGATTGTCCCAGAGAAAGAGAGACTAGCGATTTCGAATAAATTAAAAGAACATTTGGAATTGAAAACAGCATCGTAACAAAACGCGCCTCATTTTTTAATGAGGTGCGTTTATTGTTTGGTAATCAATTGATCGATTTCTTCTAAATTGTTGCATAAAGATTTTCGCAAAACATTGTCATAGTAATCCAAGTAATCCCTAAATCCAACTCCTTCAACATAACAAAGTAGGAAGCTTTATGCTATCTCGCTACATAAGGATTCTCTTACTTTTTTGTGTTTGTTTTTTGGCGCTTTTTACAATACAAGAAGAGAATCTTGTACGTCTTTTGCTTCCCTCTCAATCATAATTATTTTTGTGTATACCTTCACACATGCAAGGTAACGAACCTTCTCCTACAAACATTTACTCATACTACTCCCGTAATAATTCCTTCATAATTGAGAGACGGTGAACAACATGCTTTATTAGCAATGAATATCTCATAACAAAATCGCGACTTTCGCGGCTATTATTTGCCTTTTTTACAAATAAAAGAGGTTGCCCCTTGCTTGTAGGGCAACCCTTGTTTCATTATTCGTCTTTATTGTCTTTATCGTTTGTATCTTGCGGGTCTTCGATTGGGTCTTCACGGTCCGGAACGTTATCGTTTTCATCATCGCCTGGTGTGTTGTTCGTATCGTCGCCTGGCGGCAATTGGTCGTTTTTATTGTCGTTGAGATCGCCGTTATTGTTCATATTGTTGTCGGCGTCATCGTTTTGATTGATGTCGTCCGCCGGGTTCATGTCCCGATCGTTGATGTTGTTATTGTCATTTTGATCCACGTTGTTGTTTGGCGGCGGCGGATTGTCGTTGTCATTGTCACCATTGCAGCCAGCCGCAATGAATAGGGCGACGAAAGCGCTGAACAGTTTGAATAAAAGCCACTTTTTCTTCATCGGTTCTTCTCCTTTCTGGGAATGTTGTTGACCTTATGTAAAGACCGGTCCTTGCTTATGTTTCCCAGAAAGGAGAAATTCATGCATTTTATGAGGAATTTTGTATCATTCGTTTGAGGTCTTTGAGTTCGGTTTCTTGCGCGAGGGAACGATAGGAGAGGGTTTCGATCATCCGGTCGTGGCGCTGTAATTTCTCGTTTATTTCTTCATATCGTTCATCGATATGGTGGGTAATTGTGTCAAAATAAGGAGCTAAGTTGTCAATGATACTTTGAGAAAGTTTGTCGATGGTTTGTTCGACCCGCACTTGCCCCTCCTGGAGTTCAGCAACCGCCTTCTGCAACGTGCGAACATCGGACTTTAGCTGTTGTTGGCCTAAGTGAAGTTCACGTACATCCGATTCCAGCTGCTCTTGGCCTGCGCGAAGCTCGTGAATGTCCGATTCTAATTGCTTTTGGCCTGCGCGAAGCTCGCGAATGTCCGATTCTAATTGCTTTTGGCCTGCGCGAAGCTCGTGAATGTCCGATTCTAATTGCTCTTGGCCTGCGCGAAGCTCGCGAATGTCCGATTCTAATTGCTTTTGGCCTGCGCGAAGCTCGTGAATGTCCGATTCTAATTGCTCTTGGCCTGCGCGCAACTCGCGAATGTCCGATTCTAATTGCTTTTGACCTGCGCGCAGCTCGCGAATGTCCGATTCTAATTGCTTTTGGCCTTGCTTCACTTCGTTTAGATCCACACGCATTTCTTTCAACTCAAAAAGAATTTGTTCCATCAGCCGCTCCACCGTCTCCTCACCTCCTTCTTGACGTCCATTTTACCACAAAAATCAGCTTTCCCGGACAAACAAAATAGGCTCTCCTTTCGCTGCCGAAAGGAGAGCGAGGCATCAGTCGTTTTTCTTGTCGCCAAGGGCGAACATAATTTCCGTTTCGCAAACGAGTTCGCCGTCCACTGTTGCGACACCTTTTCCTTTTCCGATCGGGCCTTTGGCGCGGATGATTTCGACTTCAAGGCGAAGCTGGTCGCCTGGTTTTACTTGCTTTTTAAAGCGGCAGTTGTCGATGCCGGTGAAAAAGGCGAGGCGTCCGCGGTTTTCTTCTTTTTTCAGCATCGCGACCGCGCCGACTTGCGCCAATGCCTCAACGATTAAGACGCCAGGCATGACCGGATATTCCGGAAAATGGCCGACGAAAAATGATTCGTTGGCACTGACGTTTTTGATGCCGACGGCGCGTTTTCCTTCTTCGATTTCCAAGATGCGGTCCACTAATAAAAACGGATAGCGGTGCGGAATGATCGCTTGAATTTGTTGGATGTCAAGCATACATAGTCTCCTTTCTATGTTCGCCTTGTTATTGCTTCTCGACAAAATCGATGATGTGCTGCCATGTCGAGCGTTTAAAGACATCAAACGGGCTGCCGTCGCCGATCACGCCATAGCCGATCATCGCGCCAGCGGCAAGACTCACCGTCATCAGGACAAAAACGATCACGAGGCGAAGCCAAATCGGAATGAGGCGGGTGCGCTGAAATTTGCGGCGGTGCTCTGTCTTCGCTTCTTCTTTATGCTCTTGTTTTTCTTCTTGGTGTTGTTCATTCATATAAATGTCCCCTTATGATGAACGGATTCCGTTAATTAAACCAAGCATTTGGTCGGAAAGGGAAATCGCGCGGGCATTCAATTGGTACGAGCGCTCCGTGATCATCATATCGGTTAATTCCGCGCCAAGGTCGACGTTCGATTGTTCGAGAGCGCCCTGCGTCATGCTGATTTGATTGCGCAAATTGCCGATCATGTTCACCGCGACATCGGTTTCATTGACGTTCAGCGCGTTTAAATCCGGGAGGGTAAATATATTATCGCCGACCGATTGCAACAGCTGCGGCCGCAATATCGTTGTAATGCCGATATTGGCTCTTCTCATCACACGGCCGTCGGAAGCGACAGCGGCAATGGTGCCGTTATTGGAAATTGTAATGTTTTTAAAGCCTTCCGGAAGCAAAATCGGCGCATTGTTTTCGTCAAGCACTGGATGGCCATCGCTTGTGACCAGCATCAGCTCATTTGGATTTTCAGCGGACGGAGTTAAATAAAATGCGCCAGATCTTGTATAGCCGATTTCTTGCGCGCCATTTTCTCCTTGGACGAGGACGTGGAAAAATTGTCCTTCTTTTGCAAGGGCAACGTCTAAGGCGCGGTCCGTTTTCGTCAGCGCCCCTTGCGCAAGCACGAGGTTTGTTTCGGCAAGGCGCGCGCCGACGCCGTACCGTACGCCGTTTGGGGTAAGGCGAGTGGCCTTGTCATTTGGTAAATTCGTAAATTGTTGGGCAAGTAGTTCGCCGAAGTTCGTTTCACGCCGTTTAAATCCGGTTGTGTTGCTGTTGGCGATGTTGTTGCTAATGACGTCGAGCTGCTGCCCGAGTTGCGCCATCGTATTGGCAGCGGTAATCATCGAACGTAACACGTATTGATCCCCCTACTCGTTATTTGAGCCGCCCGATTTCGTTCACGGCTTTATCCATGCTTCGATCATAAGCTTGTACGATTTTTTGGTTTGCTTCAAAAGCGCGGTATGCAGAAAGCATTTCCGTCATCGCGCGGTTGAGGTCTACGTTTGCCCGTTCTAAAAAGCCTTGTTTCAGCGTGTATGTAATGTTCGGGTTGCCAAGTGCGCTCGGCAAGACGCCGTTTTCGCTGCGGAATAAGCCGTTTCCTTCTTTGACAAGCGTATTTGGATTCGCCGCAAAAGCGATGTTAATTCTTGCGATGCGGATGTTGTTTGCGACAATCGTTCCATCGGCGTTCACGGTAAAATTCGTGCTTGGGAGCTGGATGCGCCGGCCGTTTTCATCTAATACGTACCAGCCGTCATTGGTCGTTAAAAAACCTTGTGGATTCAAGGTGAAATTGCCGTTTCTCGTATAGCGGATGTCACCGTTTTCGTTTTGCACGACGAAAAACAGCGTTCCTTCCTTCCCCGTTTCCGCATCAACAGGAAGCGTCCCGTTGATCAGCGCAATGTCGGTTGGCTGTCCGGTTTCTTTTATATCGCCTTGGCGGAAATTCGGGATGAGTTCTTGCATATAGACGCCTGTGTTGATCGAACCAATCGTTGGCTGCAACGGAAATGAACGCGGCGTTTTCGTTGGCACGGTTGCCTTGTCCAATCGCGAAAGAAGCAGTTCCGGAAATGCGCGCAATGCCGCCTGGTCCGACTTGTATCCAGGCGTATTGGCGTTGGCGATATTGTTTGTCCACATTTCGATGCGGCGCTGCTGGGCCATCATGCCGCTGGCCGCTGTATAAAACCCTCGCAACAAGGGATGTCACCTCGCATGTGGTCATATATTACCATTATAAGACAGTGAGGCGAAAAAAGCGAATAGGTACCAATTCCTAACGGCATCTATTCGCTTTGTTCATCAAAAAAATTACGCAAAACTTTGCTTTGGCGCGCGGTCGATGTTTTCAAGCATGAGCCCCGTTCCGAGCGCAACGCAATCCATCGGATTTTCCGCGATAAGCACAGGTACTTTTAGTTCCTCGGCAAGCAATTGGTCAATGCCGTGCAACAGCGCGCCGCCGCCCGTTAAAATAATGCCGCGGTCAATAATATCGGCTGACAATTCTGGTGGGGTGCGCTCTAATACGCTTTTGGCAGCTTGTACAATCATCGAGACCGATTCACGCAGCGCTTTTTCAATTTCCCCAGAGCGGATCGTGATCGTGCGCGGCAAGCCTGTGACAAGATCGCGGCCCCGGACGTCAATTTCCTCATCACGTGCGCCTGGGAATACAGTTGCAACTTTGATTTTAATTTCTTCTGCGGTTCGCTCCCCAATTAACAGCTTATATTCCCGCTTGATGTAATGCAAAATTTCCATGTCAAACTTGTCCCCAGCCATTTTAATGGAGGAGGCGGTGACAATGTCTCCCATTGAGAGGACTGCCACATCGGTTGTGCCACCGCCAATATCGACTACCATATTCCCACATGGCTGGAAAATATCCATTCCCGCGCCAATGGCCGCTACTTTTGGTTCTTCTTCTAAGTAAATTTTTTTGCCGCCGCTTTTTTCCGCTGCCTCTTTGATCGCTTTCCGTTCCACCGATGTCGTATTCGACGGGCAACAAATTAAAATGCGCGGTTTGGCGAAAAAGCCTTTGACGTTGAGCTTGTTTAAGAAGTATTTCAACATCGCTTCCGTGATATCGAAATCGGCGATTACTCCATCTTTTAGCGGCCGAATGGCAACGATATTCCCAGGAGTACGCCCTACCATTCGTCTCGCTTCTTCGCCGACAGCCAGCACCTTGTTTGTATTTTTATCAATCGCGACAACGGACGGCTCATTTAACACGATTCCTTTTCCCTTGACAAAAATGAGTACGTTCGCCGTGCCAAGGTCAATCCCAATATCCCTCGAGAACATATATGATCCTCCTTGCCTCTACCCTCAAATCACTCCTAATTGGTTATTTTACCATATTTTATTAGGAGAATCATACTATTTTTGTTACGAAGGTATGGCGCAAGGAAGAAAACTTCTTAGTTATTTTTCACGGCTTGTTTTTTATATTTTTTCTTTGTCGCTTCCCCCCCGCGCAAATGGCGAATCGATTTATGGTAATCGAGAATTTGTTTGACTTCCTGTGCCAGCTCCGGATTAATTTCAGGGAGCCGCTCTGTTAAATCTTTGTGAACCGTACTTTTGGAAACCCCGAATTCTTTCGCGATCACGCGAACGGTTTTCCTCGTCTCCACGATGTACTTTCCAATCTTGATAGTACGCTCTTTGATGTAATCGTGCACACCACTCGCCCTCCCTAAGTTGGATGTGAGGAGTGTGAAATGAGACTCGCCTCGTGGATGATGAAAACCACTTCTGCTTGTGCATTTCGAAAATATCTAGAGCTTGTATCCGTGCTGTTATGAACGATCCCCACCTCAAACACTCTCGTTGTTGTTCAATTTGTAACAGTTTATTAGACAAATCGGGCATATATGCCAGAAATATCAAGGAGGACAAGGATTTTTTCATAATTTTTTTCGTTTCTTGTAACAAGATGAAAAATGGGGACGACTATATATAGAAAGGAGTGAGCTTTATGGGAAAAGGACGGATGATCGGGCTAGCGGGCATCGCTGTGGGGGTGGCGGCAATCGGTATGCTTTTTTCCAACAATGGAGGAGAACGGCCAAAGGCAAAAGATGAGGCTTCGCAAGCAAAATCGCAAGTAGAGCGAGGGATGAGCAATGGGACGCTCAAACCTTCATTAACGTATGAGAAAAAAGATGGAAATTACATGGTGACGTTTACGGTAAAAAATCAAACCGATCGCGTGCAAACAGTGACGTTTACGAGCGGAAAAAAATATGATTACATTTTGTACCGCGACGGCAAAAAAGTGAAACAGTTCAGCGAAGGGAAAATGTTTACGCAAATTTATGAAGAACGTCCGTTAAAACAAGGAGAAGCGCTCGTTTTTACCGAAACGTTTGCCGATTTGCCAAAAGGAAATTACAAGCTCGAATGGTGGCTTGCGGATAAAAATTGGCCAAACGCAAAAGCGACGATTATGTTTACGGTAGAATAAGCATAGGAAAAACCTGCCTTTTGGACAAGGCAGGTTTCGTTTTTAAGATGATTTCTTTTACCATGCGGCGATCGTTCCATCCGTGCGCGGCTCTGTACCGCCCGCTAGCACTCCTGTGCGCGGATTCCGCCAAATGATTTGACCGCGCCCGAATGTCCCGGAATCGAGGGAAACATGGATTTCATGCCCTTTTCGTGCCAGCGCTTCGGCAATATGGCGAGGGAACTGAGGTTCGACGAGCACCTTTTTTCCTTCAACCCATTGCCATCTTGGCGCATCGAGCGCCGCTTGCGGATTGAGATGGAAGTCAATCATGTTCATCACGACTTGCAAGTGCCCTTGCGGCTGCATAAATGCGCCCATGACGCCGAACGGTCCGACCGGTTCGCCGCCTTTGGTCAAAAATCCCGGAATGATCGTATGGTACGGTTTTTTCCTTGGGGCCAGCCGGTTTACATGATGTTCATCAAAGGAAAAATTATGCCCGCGGTTTTGCAGTGCGATACCTGTACCTGGAACAACAAGGCCGGAGCCAAATCCCATATAGTTGCTTTGAATGAACGACACCATATTGCCGTCGCCGTCCGCCGCTGCTAAATAGACCGTCCCTCCTTTTGGAGGCGTCCCCGGCTTTGGAAGCAATGCTTCTTCGCCAATAAGCGTCCGTCTCGTTTCGGCAAACGAATCAGACAACAATTCCTCGACGCGATGCTCCATATGCTTGCGGTCCGTGATATACGCCCGTCCGTCGGCAAACGCCAGCTTCATCGCTTCGATTTGCCGATGGTATGTCTCGATCGTTGGAACTTCCGGAACGTCGAATCCTTTCATGATGTTTAATGCCATTAATGCGACAAGTCCTTGGCCGTTCGGCGGGATTTCCCATACGTCATAACCACGGTAATGAACCGAAATCGGCTCGACCCATTCCACTTCATATTCCGCTAAATCATCGATGTCTAAAAAGCCGTTATATTGTTTGGAATAGGCCGCGATTTTTTCCGCTAATTCGCCGCGGTAAAAGCTTTCCGCATTCGTTTCCGCAATGAGGCGAAGCGTATTGGCATGATGTTTGGACGCCCATATTTCCCCGATTTTTGGAGCGCGTCCGTTTGGCGCGAACGTTTCAAACCAGCTGGCAAACTCCGGGCCTTTTAACATTTTTTGATATGTTTGAAATGCGGCCTGCCAGTACTTCCCTAACGTCGGGGACACCGGATAGCCGTTTTCCGCGTAGTCAATGGCGGGTTTTAACACCTCGGTAAGCGGCAGCTTCCCGAATCGTTCGGATAACGCGGCCCACGCCGCCGGCGCGCCTGGGACGGTGACCGGAATCCAGCCGTGTTTTGGAATTTCTTTATATCCGCGCTCTTTTACTGCTTCGATAGAAATCGACTTCGGCGAGTACCCGCTTGCATTTAGCCCATAAAGCTTTCCGTTCGTCCAAACGATCGCAAACGCATCGCTGCCGATGCCGTTGGATGTTGGCTCCACCACCGTTAAGCACGCGGCGGCCGCAATCGCCGCATCGATGGCATTTCCGCCTTTTTTTAGTATTTCTAGCCCCGCTTGCGCCGCGAGCGGCTGTGATGTCGCCACCATGCCGTTTGCCGCAAACATCGTCATCCGCTGTGACGGATACGGATAGTGTAAATAGTCCATTGCATTCCCCCCTATACCAGTGAATCTATCGCTATTATTCGCTTTCCGAAATGTTTTTCCTTTTTTTATAGTTCTATAAAAAAATCGCCTGCTTCCCTCCATCTAATAGGAAGGAAACAGGCGATGGTTTACGTTCTTGCCATGCCGATCGAGGCGTCTGGCGTTTTGTAAGATTGTTCATCGCTCGGTGTCGTTGTTTCTTCATCGGTTGATTGTTCCGTTGACGGTGTTTCTTCATTCAACTGGCTTTGTTCATCAGATGTTGTTTGTTCGTTTTCTTTTGTTTGCTCATCGGTTGACGTTGCATTGTTTTGTTCAGTCGCGTTTTCGTTTCCAGCTTTTTGTTCCGTTAGCGCTGTAAACGGTTGGTCAATGTAATCGATCGGGTTGACCGGCTTATTGTCTTTGCGGATTTCAAAGTGAGCATGAATGCCTGCTTCTTGGTTAAATTGGCTTTGTCCTGCTTTTCCGATCACTTGTCCCTGTTTTACCGTATCTCCAGCTTTCACTTTCACATCGGCAAGCGATTGGTAAACGGTGACGATGCCGTTTTCATGCTCGATTTCCACGACATGACCTAAAATCGGGTCTTTTTCCGCTTTGGTTACTGTACCGCTTAACGAAGCAGTAACATCAAACGCTTTGCCGTCCTTTCTCACGATATCGATTCCGCGGTTTGGATGATACGTATTATCATAAAAGACGAGAGCTGCTTCCTGTTCTTCTTTTGACGCATGGTAATCGTAGAACGGTTTTTGGATTTCCACGGAATTTGGATCAAGAACCGGCATCGCGAATTTTTCTACCGCTTCGTTGACTGGAACGGCCGGCTCATTTTGTTGCGAAGTGCCTGCTTGGCTGTATTCGTATTCGTCTTTTTTAGTTTTTTCGTCCTGTTTGTTTTGGAACCAGAGCGCTCCTGCTACAATGAGGGCGGCGCATGTTAAATAGATAGCTGGAAACACCCAACGCTTTCTGAACAAACGTTGTAAACTTGGTTTCTTTGGAGAAATTGGATTCTTTTCTTCCTCTCTCATGTTCATCACCTCAGCAACCATTTTGAACAGAAAGAGGAAAATATATACACGAAAAAACAATTTTTTCATTTATTTTTTGAAAAAATGCGTGATTTTATACAAAAAAATAGAGGCATCCCAGCCTCTATTTTTTCACCGTCAGCTTATTTAAAAAAGCGGTCGCAGAAGAAATTTTCACTCCCCGATAATAATATTTGACGATTTGATCGTATGTCTTCCCTTCTTTCGCCATGAAATTGGCGCCGTATTGGCTCATGCCGACACCATGCCCGTATCCTTTTGTCGTGATGACGATTTGATCGCCTTTTCGAACCCACGTAAAATCGGTGGATGTTAAATCTAATTTTTCTCGTACTTCTCTTCCTTTTAGTTTTTTCCCGTTAATCTCTACAACGTCGACACGTTTCCCCGGCGTGCGCGATAAAATGACACCGACAGAGCCGTCTTGCGGAAGTTTGACACCTAGTTTTCGTTCAAATTCCGCCACCGAAATTACCTTTTGGTGATAGAATTTGGGCGACTTTTTATCCCACGGGCTAGCAACGCTTTTTAAGTATGGAAATTCGTTTTGCCAATACGCTTCGGAATTTTCGGTAAAACCGTTGCTTGTTGAAAAAAACGACGCTTCAATCGGTTTATTGTCGTATGTTAAAATTTGCCCGCTTGTTGCTTGTACCGCTTCTGTAATCTTTTTTATTTTCCATTCATAATCGCTTCCCCATAGACGCTTTAATTCGTCATTGCTGTAGTACACTTGATGCATGACCGTATCAGTCACATTCGCTCCTTTTGGCAGGCTGATTGGTTGATCATTTAATAATTGTTTGACAATGTACGTTCTGGCGGTAAGCGCTTGTGCTTTTAGTGCTTCCATTTCAAATTCCGCCGGCATTTCCGCTGCGACAACGCCGATGACATATTGTTCAAGCGGAATCCGTTCAATCCGCTTTTCTTTACTGCGGTATACCGCTACTTCCACGGCCGGTCCGTTTTCGGTTGCTTTTACGTTTGGCACTTTCTCCTGTTTGCGAAGCTCTTCAGCCAATTTTCCAACCTCACCGTCGTTAAATGGAATTACTAGCACTGTTGGAATGAGCAATACAACGACAAATAAAAAAGAAAGGAGTGCGATAAGTGGTTTTATACGTTTCATATACTCCGAGCCCCCAATATTCATTTTCCAAGCACAAGCGTATATCCGTTCCCAGTTAGGCGCTAGCTGCATATTTGCACTTAGGGACACTTGGTTTGTGCTTTTGTTCGTTATATAGTTATGGGCTCGGACAAGTATATATGACAACTTCTTTTCATTCGCTCCTTTGCATCTGATAGGACGTGTATTTTTCGCCGTATACAGAGATGCTTTCTTGCGCGCGCATGAAGCAAGAATCGCTCGGGCATGGCGGCAGCTTTTTCAATGTCATAAAAATAAAAACGACCATTCACTACATATGTAGTTGACGGTCGTTTTTATTTTTATATGTTGAGATCCTTCACTTTTACATCCTCTGCCGCCGTTTCGCTTTCGTCATTGACACGCTCGATGTCGGCACCAAGCGCCGCTAGTTTCTCATGAAAGCGAACATATCCGCGGTCGAGGTGTCTTAATTCGGTCACGCGCGTATAGCCTTCCGCCGCTAAGCCGGCTAAAATTAACGCCGCCGCTGCCCGCAAATCGGTAGCAGCTACTTCCGCGCCTTGCAAATTGCAAGGACCGTTAATAATAACAGAACGTCCTTCAATTTTAATGTCGGCATTCATGCGGCGAAACTCTTCCACATGCATAAAGCGGTTTTCAAATACCGTTTCCGTAACCATACTGGTACCTTCTGCTTTAAGCAGCAATGCCATCATTTGTGACTGCATATCCGTTGGAAAACCTGGATATGGCATTGTTTTAATGTCCACCGCTTTTAATTTTTCTGGACCTATTACCCGTAATCCATTTCCTTCTTCGATAATAGTGACACCCATTTCTTCCATTTTGGCAATCAAGGAACTTAAATGTTCTGGAACAGCACCTTGTACAAGGACGTTTCCGCCTGTAATTGCCGCAGCAACCATAAACGTACCTGCTTCGATGCGATCAGGAATGACCGTATGAGTCGCGCCAGTCAGCTGGTCTACCCCTTCGATGCGAATCGTGCCGGTCCCAGCCCCGCGCACTTTCGCTCCCATTGCATTTAAAAAGTTTGCCAAATCGACAATTTCCGGTTCTTTGGCGCAGTTTTCAATAATGGTGGTACCTTCCGCTAATACCGCAGCCATCATAATATTTTCTGTTGCTCCAACGCTTGGAAAATCTAAATAAATTTTTGCGCCGCGCAATCTTCCTTTTACTTCGGCATCAATAAATCCGTTTCCGACTTTTACGTAGGCGCCCATCGCTTCAAAGCCTTTTAAATGTTGGTCAATCGGGCGCGAACCGATCGCACAGCCTCCTGGCAGCGCGACGCGGGCGCGGCCATTTCGGGCAAGCAATGATCCCATCACAAGCACCGATGCCCGCATTTTACGCACATATTCAAACGGCGCTTCGAACTTTAGCTCTTGCGACGCATCGACAGTGATCGTATTTTCCTCTATTTTTACATCCGCGCCTAAATAACGCAGTACTTCACTGATTGTATATACATCGGAAAGAGCAGGCACATCATGAATAACACTTTTCCCATTACTGGCTAATAATGTTGCGGCGATCACAGGCAAAACGGCATTTTTCGCTCCTTCTACTTTTACGGTGCCGCTTAACCGGTTTCCGCCACGGACGATGATCTTTTCCAAGGTATTCCCCTCCGCGTCCAATTTCTCTATATTAATATTCAATCGTAATGATTGGGGTTCCAATGACGACAGCCGTCTTCCCGCCCAATCTTTCTCGCAATGCAAGTTGAATGTTCATTGGCTGATGTTTGCTAGTTGGAAGAACGTATTCCCACTGCCCAGTATATGCAGACAGGGAAACAAATGACTCTTCTTGTAATGATTCAACTGGTGTTGCTTGAAATTCTCTTAGAAGATGTAAAGCATTGTAGAACAAACCACCTTCCATATTATCACTGAAATCCCCTTTGATACAAGTGAAAAATGTAGGCTGCTTCACAAATAATTGGCTCGACTTTTTCTCTATCGTTTCGACAATTTTTTCCCATATTTTTCTGCTCCAACCTACTCCTTTGAGTTCATAGAGGATATACGTTTGGGGCTTGTCCTTTGTGTCGGTCATGACGAGTTGAATTTTTTCTTGAAAGAAGGGGCGGTTGTATATACCCGTTGCTTTTTTCATATGGTGGTTTGCCTCAAAATGCCAATGAAAGGCGCGGTTTTCGTTTTTGAGTTCGTCTAGCTTTTTAAAAAAAGTTGCATCATTTCGAATATGCGGGGCATACTCTCTTGTGTAAACAGTCCATTGTTCAATTTCTACTTCATTGTCTTCTAAAACGCGCGCGATCGTTTTTAATGGCTGAAGGGACTCGTTCCCCATCGCTTCTCCGGATGAATATTGATACATTCCAATAATCATGATAAATAATGATGTCCATAAAAAAATGAATGGACGCACTTGTCTTTTTTTCATATCCGTTTCACTTCCTCTCCTTAATTGTTATTGTTGCCAGATCGGAAGTGAACATACATAAAAAAAATCGACAATAACCAAAAATGAAAGCGCTGTCAGTTCAAAAAAAAGCGAGTAATATGGCATTACTCGCCTCCAAATAGAAACGGGAGTTGTTTCGACCATGATAAATAGTCAAGAAAAAAGTTGGCCACCGTCGAACCGATCATAATCGTCAATAAAATATAAAGCAATCGTCCCTGAAATACACGGTTTGGTTTGATGATCATCTCGAGCCGAACTCCTTGTAATGTCCACCACGTAATGGCGATAAACACGAGATGGACAACAATGCTTACTAACGCCTGCTGGCCCAGCATGGGCATCATCGTTTTTCACTCCTTTCTTTCCATCCATTACTTCGCGGTTTGGCGATAAAAGAAGAAGGGGAATAACCCCCTTTATTGTAACGCTATTGAAGGAAATCGCTAAAGTGATCGAATTGTTCAAGAAAGTGATAAGCTAGCCCTGGAACGATACCGAATAGCAACGTGCCAAGCGCGCAAATGACAACAACGATCGTCAGCCCGATCGATAGTCTCACCGATGATGTCTCATCGGCAGGGCGGAAAAAGATTTGCACAAAAATGCCAAAATAGTATACATACGATATAACCGTTGCAGCGATCATCACCGCGGCAAGCACATAATGACCCGGCTCTGTCATGAGCGCCCCAAGGAAAATGTTCAATTTTCCGATGAAACCAGCCGTACCCGGGATTCCCGCAAGCGACAGCAAGAAAATTCCCATCGCAACCGCTAAAAGCGGGTTTCGCTGATAAAGGCCGGCAAAATGGCTGAGATCATCGGAATCGGCTTCGTCAGATATTCGTTGCAATATCGCAAATGCGCCAAGATTCATGAACAAATACGCAAGCAAATAAAACCAAATCGAATCGATCATGACCCATGACATCGCCGCAAAACCGACAAGAATATATCCGGCGTGGGCAATGCTCGAATAAGCAAACAGCCGCTTCATGCTCCGCTGCTTTAACGCTATCGTATTTCCAATGATCATCGTTGCCCCGGCTAAAAAGGCGATATAATCTTGCATCGAAAACAATAGCGAAGACGGATCTTTTCCTTGCGCCGGCGCTTGGGCAAAGATGGTGATAAACAATCGTAAAACGATGACAAACCCGGCCGTTTTCGAAACGACGCTTAAAAACGCGGTAACAGGAGTCGGTGCTCCTTGATAGACATCCGGCGTCCACATATGGAACGGAACGGACGAAATCTTAAACGATAAACCGACAAGCATCATCAAGAACGCAATCGCCAAGATGTATTGGTATCCGCTATCGGTTAGCTTCTGTACCTCTAAGGCAATTTCTTTTATGTTCGTCGTGCCTGTTAAGCCGAAAATATAGCTCATCCCAAACAGCGTAATCGCTGTCGAAATCCCGCCGTTAATCACATATTTCATCGCCGATTCGTTTGCCTGCATCGATGTTTTTCGTATTCCCGCCAAGATATAAGAGGAAATCGATAATAGCTCTAGCCCGACAAATAAGGTGATTAAATCGCCGCTAGAGGCCATGATCATCGCGCCAAGCAAGGCGCAAAGCAATAAATAGTAGAATTCCCCGCGATCTTTTAACCCTTCTTTTGGGCGATAATCAAACGCAAGCAACAGCGAAAGCGCTCCGCCTGCTAATAAAAGAAGCTTAAAGGCTTTGCCAAACGCGTCTAAGCGAAACGTATCGTTCAAAATCGAAACTGCTTTGGCCGGAATAAGTCCGATTGTCGCGATCAACGCAATGGCAACTCCAACAAAAGCAATCCATGCAAGCGGACGGCGGTCTTTATCATCCGGCATAAACAGGTCCATCAGCGAGAGAATGAGCGCCGTTCCAAGAACGATGAATTCCGGTGTCATCATCCCCCATTTATATTGCAATAATGTATGCATGCTCATTTCTCTCACACTCCTAACCCGTTCATCATCATTTCAATCGTCGCTTGCAATGGTTTCGCTAAAATATGCGGATATACGCCGATCATCACAATCAATGCGAGCAATACGAACACCGGAATCGCTTCCGCCAGGCTCATATCAAGCGCTTGTACATCATCGCGCTTGGAGGCGCCAAACGTCATGTTCAATACGGCGCGAAGCAGGTAAACCGCGGTCATAATAATGCCGAGCGCACCGATCGCCGCAACGACCGGCTCTGTTTTGAACAAACCTAAAAATGCGGTAAACTCACTTACAAACCCAGACATTCCCGGCAATCCGAGCGACGCCATCGCTCCTGCCAATAAGCATCCCGCCGTCAGCGGCATCACTTTCGCCAGCCCTCCTAAACGGTCGATCGCCGTCGTACTCGTTCGTTCGTATAAAATGCTGACGAGCAAGAACAGCAATGCGGAAATAAATCCATGGGAAACAGCCTGGAAAATCGCCCCTTGAATCCCTGCTTCATTCAGCGCTCCCAATCCAATGAGCACAATTCCCATATGGGAAACACTCGAATAGGCAAGCACCATTTTAAAATCGTCTTGGACGAACGCTAAAAACGCTCCGTACAATAAGTTGACAACCCCTAAAATCGCAATCCAAAAAGCGAAATCGCGGAATTGATCTGGGAATAAACCGATGCCGAACCGAATCAAACCGTACGCCCCGATTTTTAATAGCACGCCGGAGTGCAGCATCACAATCGACGGCGGCGCTTGTACGTGCACCCGCAAAATCCAGCGGTGAAACGGAACGATCGGCAGCTTAATCCCAAATGCGATCAACAATGCAATAAACAATCCTAAGCGCAAATCGTTTGAAATCGGCGCGACAAGCTGCGCCTCGACCGCCGGGTTATGAAGCATTTCTTTTACCAACTCGATATTGGACGTCCCGGTGCGGGCAAATAAAACGATAATGGCAATCAGTAAAATCGCCGAACCAATCCCGTTGTAAAGCAAGTAGCTGTATGCGGCGCGCTCCCGTTCAAAACCGCCCCATTTTCCAACTAAAAAGAACATCGGAACGAGCGTGATTTCTAAAAAGATAAAGAATAAAATCATATTTCCTGCCGCAAACACGCCAAGCATGCCGATTTCTAATAGAAGAAAGAGCATGAAATAGCCTTTCCACTCTTTTTTGATATGGATGGAGGCGACGGCGGCAAGCGTCGCCAATAGCGACGTAAGCACGATCATGACAAGCGAAAAGCCGTCGATGCTCAGCTCATAACGGATGGCGAACGTGGGCTCCGTTAAAAACGGAAAATCCGCGAAGCGAACCCAATCGTGTTTTTCTGCCAAATGTTCCAGGCGGTAGCCCCGCAAATATTGTACAAAGGCAAATAGCGATAAAATCAGCGATGGCAGCGTAGATAAAAAACCGAGCCATTTTATCGTCCGCTCTTGCGTTTTTGGTACAAACGCAAGCAAAAGAATGCCAACAAGCGGGGAGAAAACGAGAAGGGAGAGAAAATACGTTCCATTCATTATAAATACCCCCCTGTGAACGCGAGAATGACGACGAGAAGCGCAAGGCCGATCAACGTCACCGCGCCATACATTTGAACTTGCCCGTTTTGCAGCCGCGATCCGATTGAACCAACCGTGTTTACTGCCGCTGCAACGAGACTGGCCATTCCCTCTACGATAAAGCGATCAATATAATAGAATAATAGACTAATGGCGTTTGCCGCATAGCCAACCGTCCACGCATAACATTCATCGATGTAATATTTATTCCATAACACGTTGTACGCAAACGGAATGCGCGAGCTAAGCCAATCTCTCGCAAGCGAACGTTTTCCGTACATCAGCCACGCGAGGAAAATGCCAAGCAATGAAACGATGGCAGCAACGACCATAATCCAGCTTGGCGCTTCTTTGTGAGCATAATGGCCATCTGTCAGCCAATCGCCGAGAAATGTCCCAAACCATGGAGTATGAATGTACCCAGAAATGACGGCAAGCACGGCCAAGACGAGCATCGGAAACGTCATAACCGCTGGCGATTCATGAATTTCCTCCGCTTCATGCCGCCCCTCGCCGCTAAAGACAAGGAAGAAGAGACGGAACATATAAAACGCGGTGAAAAACGAAGCAAAAACCGCAATCCAGAATAAAACGACATGACCATGCGTCCAAGCGGCAGCAAGAATTTCATCTTTGCTAAAGAATCCTGATAAAAGCGGGACCCCGCTGATGGCCAGCGTTCCGACTAGAAATAGCGGCGCGGTAAACGGCATTTTCCGCCAAAGTCCGCCCATTTTTTCAATGTCTTGCGTGCCGACAGCATGAATGACGCTTCCTGCCGCTAAAAACAAGAGCGCTTTAAAAAACGCATGTGTCGTCAAATGGAATATTCCCGCTACATAGCTTCCCGAACCGAGCGCAAGCATCATGTAGCCGAGCTGGCTTACCGTCGAGTAGGCAAGCACGCGCTTAATATCGGTCTGCACAAGGCCGATGGATGCGGCGAAAATCGCCGTAAATCCCCCGACAACCGCGACCGTCAGCATCGCCGTTTCGCTTGCTTCGTATAACGGGAACAGCGCAGCCACTAAATAAACCCCTGCAGCTACCATCGTGGCCGCGTGGATCAACGCCGAAACTGGCGTCGGACCTTCCATGGCATCTGGAAGCCACGTATGAAGCGGAAACTGGCCAGATTTTCCGATCGCTCCCACGAAAATGAGAATCGCCGCTAGGGTCACCATCGTCTGCGACAGCGTTCCGTCTTGCACGGCTTTAAAAATGTCATCATACTCAAAACTGCCCACTTGCCAGAATAATAGAATCATGCCGATAAAAAAGCCGACATCGCCGATCCGCGTCATAATAAACGCTTTTTTCGCAGCCGCTTTCGCTTCTTCTTTATAGAAATAAAATCCGATTAATAGAAACGAACCAAGACCAACCAGTTCCCAAAACATATATGTCTGCAATAAATTCGGCGAAACGACAAGACCGAGCATCGCAAACGTGAACAGCCCTAAATACGCATAGAAAACCGAGAACCGCTCATCGCCGCGCATATACCCTTTTGCATACATATGTACTAGAAAGCTAACGAGGGAGACAACGACAAGCATTAATGCATTTAGCGCCGTCACCTCAAATCCAGCTGTCAATTTCGTGCTGCCGATCGTAAGCCATACTTGTTCTGCTTTGTAAGTCGAACCGCCAATGCGGTCAAACAGC
This sequence comes from Parageobacillus toebii NBRC 107807, assembly GCF_003688615.2. Taxonomy (GTDB): domain Bacteria; phylum Bacillota; class Bacilli; order Bacillales; family Anoxybacillaceae; genus Parageobacillus_B; species Parageobacillus_B toebii. The sequence goes on from NZ_CP049703.1 coordinate 774,760, forward strand.
ACGGCGACAGAAACAAGGAAAGAAACGAACGTCGCTAGTATTCCAACATAAGCACTCGCTTCTTTCATTCGTTTTCCGAAAAGCAGCAATAAGAAAAAGGAAAACAGAGGAAAAAGCGGCACAATCCAAGCCATTTCCATCATGGTATCACAGTCCCCTTTTGATCAAAGAGCTTGAAGAGCTCTTTGCATTTTCTTGCTTTAATGCTTCATCGAATCGATTTCATCGATATGAACGGTTTTGCGGTTGCGATAAAGCGCCATTAAAATCGCGAGTCCCACCGCGGCTTCAGCAGCTGCCACCGTGATGGTAAATAGGGCAAAAATTTGCCCTGAAATACCGGGATGAGCCCCGTGTTTCGCAAAAGCGACTAAATTAATATTGACGGCATTCAGCATTAACTCAATACAAATGAGCACAATCACGGTATTTCGTTTGGTGAGCGCTCCATACAGCCCAATGCAAAACAAGATGAGCGCAAGTACCAGATATACGGATAATGGAACGGAGCTCATTTTTTTGGCGCCCCCTTATCATTTTTTTTCGCTAGTATAATCGCGCCAACAAGCGCCACAAGCAAAATGATCGATGTAATTTCAAACGGAATGATATAATGAGAATATAGGGCGAGACCGATTTGTTCCGTATTGTTTTCATGGAGATTTGCGGCTTCCTCGCCAAAATCAAGCTGATAAATGCCGAGATAAACGGCGATGCCAAAGGCAAAGACCGCGATGGCGGTGAATGTTTTTCGCCAAAATCCGCCTGTTGTCGTTTCTTCTTTTTCTTCCTCCCGGTGGCGCGTCAGCATGATGCCAAACAGCATGATAATGGTAATGGCGCCAGAGTAAATAAGCACTTGCACAGCAGCAACAAATTCCGCTGATAAGAGCACGTAAAGACCCGCGATGCTGATGAACGTAAACACAAGCGCGATGACCATATGAACGACTTTCGTTAAATTCAGCATGAGCACTCCGCCGATGATTGCGACGAGGGCGAGCACTAAAAAGGCGAGATATTCTCCGCTCACGGCTTATTCTCCTTTCGGACATTGGTGTCGTTTTCATCGAGCCATGCCAAATCTTTATAAAGGGCATCGCGGCTATATTCCGCCAGCTCAAAATTGTTCGTCATGACGATGGCTTCCGTCGGACATACTTCTGTACAAAGGTCGCATAAAATGCAAATTTCGAAGTTAATGCTGTACGTATCAATGATTTTCCCTTTTTTCGTCGGATCCGGATGCTTTTTGCCTGTCAATTGAATACAGTCGGTTGGGCAAATATTAGCACATTGATTGCAAACGATACACTTTTCGGGATAAAATTTTTGAATGCCGCGAAACCGATCTGGAAGGGGAAGCGGTTCATTCGGATAGTCGTACGTTACTTTTTCCCGAGTTAAATTTTTCAGGGTATATGCCAACCCTTTGGCTAAACCGATCATGCATGCCACCCCATTCTTATTAGAAAAATAGTTCTTGTATCAGCGCGGTAACAAAAATATTCGCAAGCGCCACAGGAAACAATACTTTCCATCCTAATTCCATGAGCTGGTCCGCTCTAAGGCGCGGAAATGTCACACGGAACCAAATCAGGACGAAAACAACGATGCTGAATTTTAACGCAAACCAAACCGCTCCTGGAATGAAATCTAAAAACATCACCGGGTGCCATCCACCTAAAAATAATATCGTTGTAAGCGCCGCCATAGCAAAAAGATACACATATTCCGAAAGCATAAAGAATGCCCAACGAAAACCGGAATACTCGACATGAAACCCGGCAACAAGCTCTGATTCCGCTTCCGGCAAGTCGAATGGAGTGCGGTTTAACTCCGCGACAGCAGCAATGAAAAATACGATAAACGCAATTGGCTGTATGAAAATATACCATACATCTTTTTGCGCTTCGACAATATCGTTTAAATTTAGACTGCCCGTTAGCAAAACAACACCAAGCACAGACACAACAAGCGGAATTTCATAGGAAATCATTTGTGCTGCCGCACGCATTGCGCCGATGAGCGCATATTTATTGTTCGATGCCCATCCGCCGGCCACAACGCCGATCGTCGTCAGTCCCGAAACGGCAATGTAATAAAGCAGGCCAACGCCGATATCGGCAAATTGAAATGCGTCAGTAAACGGCAATGTCGCCAATACCATAAACGCCGGCGCAAAAGCGATAATCGGCGCTAAAATGAATAACGGCTTGTCAGCAGCTTTTGGAATCGTATCTTCTTTTAAAAGCAGCTTCAATACGTCCGCGACCGTTTGCAATAGCCCCCATCGGCCTCCGACTTGGTTCGGGCCGTAACGGCCTTGCATAAATCCCATGACTTTTCGTTCCGCTAAAATACCATACGTCACAAAAGCAAGAACGGCAAGCAACAAGGCGATGCCAAGTCCGAAGAAGATCACGAGATTCGTCCAGCTTGGAGCAGAATTCAGCAATTGTTCCATCATCCGTCGACCTCCCCGAGCACAATATCAATCGAGCCAAGAATCGCAATCACATTCGCAATATTTTCCCCTTTTAACAGTTTCGGGAGTATTTGCAAATTGTAAAACGACGGCCGACGGAATTTGATGCGGTACGGCTCTTTCTTTCCGTCGCTGGCGATGTAACAGCCGATTTCCCCGCGCGGTGATTCAATGCGGACAAATGTCTCTCCCGGCGGCGCTTTAATGATGCGCGGCACTTTCCCCATAATTTCTCCGCTTTTTGGAAATTGTTCACATGCTTGTTCGATGATTTTTAATGATTCTTCTATTTCCGCCAAACGGCATTCATAACGGGCAAGGCAGTCTCCTTCTTCCCGCACCGGAATGTCAAAATCAAAACGGTCATAAATCGAATACGGCTCGTTTTTCCGTAAGTCCCATTTCACGCCGGTACAACGCAAGTTTACGCCGCTTAACGAATAATTGATCGCCTCTTCTTTCGTATATTTGCCAACACCGATGACACGATGGCGGAAAATTTCATTTCCTGTCACAAGGTCATGATAACCAGCGAGTTTTTCCCGCATATACGGGACAAATTGTTTTACTTTTTCAATCCATCCATCCGGCGCATCCCATTTCACGCCGCCGACGCGCATGTAATTGAACGTCAGTCGCGCCCCTGACAGCTCGTTTAATAGATTAATAATCATTTCCCGCTCGCGGAATGCGTACAAAAACGGGCTTGTGGCGCCAAGGTCGAGCAAATACGTCCCCCACCAGACAAGATGGCTGGCGATTCTGCCAAGTTCCATTGCTAAAACGCGCAAATATTCCGCTCGTTCCGGAACTTCAATGCCCATCATTGTTTCCACTGCATGACAAATAACATAGTTATTGGTCATTGCCGATAAATAATCCATCCGGTCTGTATACGGGATGATTTGCGTATATTGTAAGTTTTCTGCTAACTTTTCCGTTCCGCGGTGGAGGTAGCCGATGACAGGTTTCGCTTCTTGAATGATCTCTCCATCTAGTTTTAAAATGAGGCGGAAAACTCCGTGTGTACTCGGGTGCTGCGGTCCTACGTTTAAAATCATTTCTTCCGTCCGAAGCATAGTTATACCTCCGCGTCGTATGGTTCATAATCTTTGCGAAGCGGATATCCGACCCAATCTTCTCCTAAAAAGATACGGATTAAATTCGGGTGCCCTTTAAAGCGGATTCCTAATAGGTCGTACGCCTCGCATTCCGGCCAATTTGCCCCCTGCCAAAGCGGAACGAGCGAATCAATCTCCGGCTGGTCGCGGTCAATTTTCACTTTTAATGCGACAGCTTGGCGTTTTTTATAAGAATATAAGTGCACATATACTTCCATATGTGTTTGAAAATCCGTTCCATGCAGCTCCGACAAATAATCAAAACTAAGCTGTTCGTTATATTTTAGAAACTCGGCGATTTTGTAATATGTATCCTTTTTTGCGACCAATGTCGGAACATCTTTGGAAAGGCGGTTAATATAGGCATCTTCTAGCACATCTTCGCCGAGATGTTCGCGAATCACTTTGACGTATTTATCAAGAAGCGGCTGATTTGGCGATGGAGTTTCCTCTTTTTTCGCTGCTGGCTCCGAATCTCCTGCGGCTTTCGCTTTCGCCGCAGCCGCTGCTTTTGCTTTTGCTGCCGCTGCTGCCTTTGCTTTCGCTTTTGCGAGATCATCATCATTTTCGCCAGCGGTGCCGCTTGCTTGTTGTTTTGCCAGCGCTTTTGCTTTGGCTTTTGCAGCGGCTGCCGCCTTCGCCTTCGCTGCCGCAATCGCTTTTTGTTTGGCAAGGTCTTCTTCCGCTCCGTCGCCCGCTGCTTCTTTTGCCTTTTGTTTCGCTAATGCCGCTGCTTTGGCTTTCGCTGCCGCTGCTGCTTTCTTCTTCGCAAGCGCTAGATCATCTTCGGCTGTTTCTTGGTTTTCTCCTTCTGCCTGCTGCGCTTCTTTTGCCTTTTGTTTCGCCAACGCCGCCGCTTTGGCTTTTGCCTCTTCCGCCGCTTTTTTCTTCGCAAGGGTGAGATCATCTTCGGCAAGTTTTTCTTCGGTTGGGACTTTTGGTTCTTCGAGCGGCTGTTCAGTTTGTTCAGCGGCTCGTTTCGCTGCTAATCGTTCGCGAGCCAACTGTCTCGCTCGCTCTGCCGCTTCTTTTTTCCGCTGCTGTAAATCTTTTTCTTCACTCATCGATTACAGCACCTTCTTCCCCGTCTTTGCTTCATAACGGATTTTTTCTTTTAATTTATTAATCCCGTAAATTAGCGCCGCTGGATTCGGCGGGCAACCAGGAATATATACATCAACTGGTACGATTTGATCTACTCCTTTGACGACGCTATATGATTTCACATACGGCCCCCCTGCCGTTGCGCATGACCCCATGGCAATGACCCATTTTGGTTCTGGCATTTGATCATATAAACGGCGGATGATTGGCGCCATCTTTTTCGTCACCGTTCCGGATACAATCATGACATCAGACTGTCTTGGAGACGCACGGAAAAAGGAGCCGAACCGGTCTAAATCATAATGAGCTCCACCGACTCCCATCATTTCAATCGCGCAGCAGGCAAGACCGAACGTTAACGGCCATAGAGAATTGCTGCGGGCCCACGCCTTTAATTGTTCCAGTGTAGTGAAAAACACGTTGCGCTTTAACTCTTCCGTATCTCCTTCCGGTACGTCCAACCATTTTACATCCATTGTAACACCTTCTTTTTCCAAGCATAGACAAGCCCAAGAACGAGCATCAACACGAAAATAATCATTTCCACTAAAGCGAATAATCCTAGTTTGTTATAAGCGACTGCCCATGGATATAAAAACACTGTTTCGACATCAAAAATGACAAATAATAGTGCAAACATATAGTAACGAACTTGAAACTGAACACGCGAGTCATGGAACGGATTGTTACCGCTTTCATAAGTCGTTTGCTTTGCCTCACTCGGAACGTGTGGACGTAGAAATCGTCCTATTGTTAATGCACCAACAGGAAGCAAAATGCCGATACACAAAAATACAAAAACAATCACATAGTTATTAACGTATACGTTCCACAATATGCCGTTCGCTCCCTTCATTATTATGCTACTTTATATTGTTTTGAAATATTACACAATTACGAATTATCCCCAGTGCCATTATAACATTTATATCCAGAAGTGTCGACAGACCATCCATTTTTACTTATAACGACAGCGATAACAATAAAAAAAGACGGGGGAAACGATTTCCTCCCGTCTTTTATTTCATGTTTGCTACGTTTAAGCGGTTAATCGCCCGTTTTAGTGCCAGTTCCGCACGTTTAAAGTCGATATCATCCTCTTTGCTTTGCAGACGCCGTTCCGCGCGTTCTTTCGCCGCTTTTGCTCGGGCCACATCGATATCTTCCGCTCTTTCCGCCGCTTGCGCCAAAATCGTCACTTTGTCAGGGCGGACTTCCAAAAACCCGCCGCTGACCGCGATATATTCCGTTTTCCCCTCTTTTTTCAGGCGAACGGCACTGATCTCAAGCGGAGCGACAAGCGGAATGTGTCCTGGCAAAATTCCAAGCTCTCCGCTTTTTGCTTTCGTGCTTACCATCTCTACGTCCGCTTCATATACCGGGCCATCAGGAGTAACGACACTGACCTTGATCGTTTTCATCATGAAATCCTCCTATGTCCCTCAATTAAACTTCTACGCCCATTTGCTTCGCTTTTTCAACAACTTCTTCAATGCGCCCTACTAAGCGGAAAGCATCTTCTGGAATGTGATCGTATTTTCCTTCCAAAATTTCTTTGAAGCCGCGAACTGTTTCTTTAATAGGCACGTAAGAACCAGGTTGGCCTGTAAATTGCTCCGCGACATGGAAGTTTTGCGATAAGAAGAATTGAATGCGGCGAGCGCGATGAACGATGAGTTTATCTTCATCGGATAGCTCATCCATACCGAGAATCGCGATAATATCTTGCAATTCTCTATAACGTTGCAATGTTTGTTGCACTTTGCGCGCTACTTGGTAATGTTCTTCACCAACGATTTCAGGCGCAAGCGCGCGAGATGTGGACGCAAGTGGATCCACTGCTGGATAAATACCCATTTCCGCAAGTTTCCGCTCTAGGTTCGTCGTTGCGTCCAAGTGAGAGAACGTTGTTGCTGGCGCTGGGTCTGTGTAGTCGTCCGCTGGTACGTAAATCGCTTGAATCGATGTGATAGAACCAGTGGCTGTAGAAGTGATCCGTTCTTGCAATTGACCCATTTCTGTCGCAAGCGTCGGTTGATAACCTACGGCAGAAGGCATGCGGCCTAATAGCGCCGAAACCTCAGAACCAGCTTGCGTGAAACGGAAAATGTTGTCGATAAAGAGCAGCACGTCTTGTCCTTGCTCGTCACGGAAGTATTCCGCCATCGTTAATCCTGTCAACGCTACGCGCATCCGCGCACCAGGCGGCTCGTTCATTTGTCCGAATACCATCGCCGTTTTGCTGATAACGCCGGAATCTTTCATTTCATGGTAAAGGTCGTTTCCTTCACGAGTGCGTTCCCCTACGCCGGCGAATACGGAAATACCACCGTGCTCTTGCGCAATGTTATGAATAAGTTCTTGGATTAAGACCGTTTTTCCTACACCAGCACCGCCGAATAGACCGATTTTTCCACCTTTAATGTATGGAGCAAGCAAGTCAACGACTTTAATACCTGTTTCCAAAATTTCTACTTCTGTTGCAAGCTCTTCGAATTTTGGCGCTGGACGATGGATTGGGTCACGACGCGCATCATCTGGAATTTCCCCTTGCATGTCGATCGGTTCCCCTAAGACGTTGAATACGCGGCCAAGGGTAACTTCTCCGACTGGAACGGAAATTGGCGCACCTGTGTCAATGACTTCCATTCCACGAATCAATCCGTCTGTCGATGCCATTGCAATCGTACGAACCGTATCATCGCCAAGATGAAGTGCTACTTCTAATGTTAAGTCGATGTCGACTTCATTTTCATTACGCGCTTTATGTTGAATCTTCAAAGCGTTGTAGATCGCAGGAAGATGTCCGTTTTCGAACTTTACGTCTACAACCGGACCCATAACTTGAATAACGCGTCCTTTTGTCATCGTTTTCCCTCCTAACTTGCTAGTTGGACAGCAGTACCTATATAGTGAAACTTGAAAATTCTACTTTTGCGATCTATTTTTTCGACTGCGCTTATGCGTGACGAAGGCAAGTTATCGACTTGCCTCCGACAGTCGAAAATTCTTTCGATAAGATGAAATATCAAGTTGCGTTTATATAATTGCAGCTTCCAATTTACCGTTATTGCAACGCGTTTGCTCCCGCCACGATTTCCGTAATCTCTTGGGTAATCGCTGCTTGACGAGCACGGTTGTAGGAAAGAGTAAGCGTACGAATAAGCTCGTGCGCGTTGTCCGTCGCGTTTTTCATCGCCGTCATCCGCGCTGCATGCTCGCTTGCCTTCGCATCTAACAGCGCACCGTAAATAAGACTTTCGGCATATTGCGGCAAAAGCACATCTAAAATTTCTTCTTGAGAAGGTTCAAATTCATACGTTGTCCGTTGTTTGTTATCGACTAAATCCGTTAACGGCAACAGCTTTCTTTCTGTCACCTCTTGTTGGATCGCACTGACGTAATGGTTGTAGTACATATACAACTCATCAAACGTACCATCCGCAAACAATCCGACCGCCTTATTCGCAATTTCTTTAATATCCGCAAAAGACGGTTGATCCGGCAGCCCAGTAATATTTAAAATGACCGGGAAATTTCTCTTTTTGAAAAAGCTTAAACCGACACGTCCAATGACAATAATCGCATATTCATCTGGAGATTGATGGCGCTGTTGAATCGTTTGGTACACAGTGCGAAGAACGTTGCTGTTATACGCTCCCGCCAAGCCGCGATCCGATGTGATCACTAAATAGCCTGTCTTTTTCACCGGGCGCGCCACTAGCATCGGATGTGTCGCATTGCCGGCACCAAGGGCGATGTTCGCAACGACTTCTTGCATTTTATCCATATATGGAACAAACGATTTCGCGTTCATTTCCGCGCGGTTTAACTTCGAAGCGGAAACCATCTCCATCGCCTTCGTAATTTGGCTTGTTTTTTTCGTCGCGTTGATGCGCTTTTTAATGTCGCGTAAGGATGCCAAAGGTTTCACCACCTTTTTTATGCACGAAATCTAGAATAGAGGAGGAACAGAAGCCGTCATCCTTCTGTTCCGCCCTGCTTTATTGAGAAACAACAAACGTTTTCTTGAACGCTTCGATCGCTTTGTTGAAATCTTCTTCGTTTGGAAGTTCTTTTGTTGTACGAATATGTTCAAGCAAGTGTTGGCCGTTTTGGTCGAGCCATAAGAAGAATTCTTTTTCAAAGCGGCGAATATCTTCGACTGGAATGTCGTCTAAGAAACCGTGAGTAAGCGCGTAAATGATCGCCACTTGTTTTTCTACTGGAATCGGTGCATGCAAGTCTTGTTTTAACACTTCTACCGTACGAGCACCGCGTGCGAGCTTTGCTTGCGTCGCTTTATCAAGGTCTGAACCGAACTGTGCGAACGCTTCAAGTTCACGATACGCCGCTAAGTCAAGGCGAAGCGTACCCGATACTTTTTTCATCGCTTTAATTTGTGCCGCACCACCGACGCGGGATACGGAAAGACCAGCGTTAATCGCCGGGCGAACGCCGGAGAAGAACAAATCAGATTGCAAGAAAATTTGCCCGTCTGTAATGGAGATGACGTTCGTCGGAATGTAAGCAGAAATGTCACCAGCTTGCGTTTCGACAAACGGAAGCGCTGTTAACGAACCGCCGCCTTTGGCATCGCTTAATTTTGCTGCGCGCTCTAAGAGGCGAGAGTGCAAGTAGAAGATATCCCCTGGATATGCTTCACGGCCTGGTGGACGGCGAAGCAATAGTGACAACTCACGGTAAGCCGCCGCTTGTTTTGATAAGTCGTCATAAACAACAAGCACGTGCTGACCTTTATACATGAAATATTCGCCCATCGTTACACCGGCATATGGCGCAAGGAACAATAGTGGCGCTGGTTGTGATGCAGATGCCGTCACAACGATCGTATAATCTAGCGCACCGTGTTTCCGCAATGTTTCGACAACCGTGCGGACCGTTGATTCTTTTTGTCCGATCGCAACGTAAATACAAATCATATTTTGATCTTTTTGGTTGATAATCGTGTCGATCGCAATCGATGTTTTCCCTGTTTGACGGTCTCCGATGATTAACTCACGTTGACCGCGGCCGATTGGCACCAATGCGTCAATCGCTTTAATCCCTGTTTGCAACGGTTCATGAACCGATTTACGGTCCATAACACCTGGTGCTGGGCTTTCAATTGGACGAGTTTCTGTCGTTTCGATTGGGCCCAAACCGTCGACTGGTTGTCCTAGAGGGTTAACGACACGGCCAATTAACGCTTCACCGACAGGCACTTCCATGATACGTCCTGTACGGCGCACTTCATCGCCTTCTTTAATCCCTGTATATGGACCTAAAATAACGATACCAACGTTGTTTTCTTCTAAGTTTAGCGCCATTCCCATGACACCGTTGGAAAACTCGACAAGTTCCCCAGACATTACGTTGTCCAAACCATGGGCGCGCGCGATACCGTCACCAATTTGAATTACCGTACCGACATCGCTTACTTGAATTTCAGACTCATAGTTTTCGATTTGCTGCTTAATGAGCGCGCTTATTTCTTCCGCTCTGATGCTCATTCATTTCACCCCTATCTTCAAATCTTAGCCGATAAGCTGTCGTTGAATTCGTTCTAATTTTCCGCTGATGCTGCCATCGTAAATGCGGTTGCCGATGCGCAGCTTCACGCCGCCAATTAAGCTTGGGTCGACGATATTTTCAATGTAAAGCGTCGTTTTGCCCATTTTTTTCGCAAACACATCCGAAAGTGCGCGTTTTTCCTCTTCCGTTAGCGGACGAGCCGAATATGCGGTCGCCTCAGCGACGCCACGAGCTTCGTTCACCAAATGGATAAACTGCTCTGCAAGCTGTGGAACGATATCAATGCGATGACGTTCCAACAAAAGCAGCAATGTATTTCGTAACGGGCTTGACACCGCCGCGAACGTTTCTTTTATTAACGCTTTTTTCTTTTCCAATGATAGCTTCGGGTATGTCAATAGCGATAAGAATTTATCGTTTTCAGCAAACACTTGCCAAACGGCGCGAATTTCTTCCTCTAATTGATCAAGAAGCTGCTTTTCCGTGGCGATTTGAAAAAGAGCTAACGCATATCGCTTTGCTATGATTTCTTTGTTCATCGCCCTTCTCCTACCTCTTGAATGTACTCGCTAATCAACTTCGCTTGATCTTGCTCGGTTAACTCTTTTTCAATCACTTTGGAAGCAATTAATACAGATAGTGAAGCAACTTGTTCTCGCAACGCGGCCATCGCTTGTTCTTTTTCGCGTTCGATTTCTTTTTTCGCTGTCTCTTTTAAACGCTCTGCTTCCGCACGGGCAGACGCGATAATTTGCTCTTTTTGCTCCTCAGCCATTTTGCGCGCGTTTTCAATGAGCTCCTGCGCCTCTTGGCGAGATTGCTTCATTAGTTCGCGCTGTTCTTCCAATAGCTTTTCCGCTTCTTTGCGATGTTTTTCCGCTTGATCGATTTCGTTTGCAATATGCTCTTCGCGCTGTTTCATCACGCCCATTAATGGACCAAACGCGTATTTACGGAGCAATAACATTAATAATAAAAACATAATTAGCTGGAATAACATATCGCCGCCGTTGAATCCATGCCCAGCAGCCCCTAATGCAAAAAAGTTTGCCATTACGCGTTTCACTCCCTTCAAGAGTCGCCCTCTAGACCTATTTTTCTCGCTTTTTGAGCGTCATTGTTATCTTTTACGATGAAATGAACATAAAGGAATGGCGAAGGTTCGCATGGAATGATCTTCGCCATCATTGAACGATTTTGCTTGTCCTATCGATTTTTACGTTGCTTGCCAACGTTGATGAACAAGCGCTACGCAAAAATTAGCGCCCTTGAACCATAAAGGCAATAACAACCGCAATAATCGGAATCGCTTCGACTAACGCAACCCCGATAAACATTGTTGTTTGAAGCATACCGCGCGCCTCTGGCTGGCGTGCGATTCCCTCTACTGTACGAGATACGATTAAACCGTTACCAATACCTGCACCAAGTGCAGCTAAACCAATTGCGATTGCTGCAGCTAATACACCCATTGAAAAGTCCTCCTTTTAGTATTTATTGAAATTTATTGAAGTTGTTTTTATAAAAAATTAATGGTCATGACTCACTTTGTGCGCCATATAAACCATTGTTAACATCGTGAAAATGAACGCTTGGATGGCGCCAACGAAAATACTGAACGCTTGCCAAGCGATCGTTGGAATGATCGCTGCGATCGTACCGCCAACGCCAGTAGCCAATCCACCCGCCAATAAAGCAAGCAAAATTTCTCCAGCATAAATGTTCCCGTATAGACGCAAACCTAATGTTAATGTGTTAGCAAACTCTTCGATAATTTTAAGCGGGAATAAAATCCACATTGGACTGACAAAGCCTTTGGCGTATTCTTGGAATCCACGAAGTTTGATGCCGTAATAATGCGACAGCGCAACAACCATAATCGCCAACGTTAATGTGATCACAGGGTCTGCTGTCGGTGATTTCCACCATAGCTTTCCATCGATGACGATAGAGAACGGAAGACCGAGCATGTTTGCCACAAAAATATACATGATTAAGGTCATGCCCAGTAGATGAAAACGACCTCCCGTTTTCCAGTCCATGTTGCTTTTGATGATTCCCTTGACAAAGTCGACGACCCATTCAAGGAAATTTTGCATTCCCCTTGGCTTCATCGAAAGATTGCGCGTAGCAGCAACGGCAATGATGAACACAATCACGCTAGTGATCGTTATCATCAAAACGTTGGCTAAGTTAAAGGTAAGTCCTAGAAATTCATATAAAGGAGCTTCATGATGCACTAGTTATCACCTCGCTTCCTTGCCTCATTAATGTATGTGCAGAAAATAATCTATTATAATGACAAAATAAGGTGTCATTAACCCCAATATGACAGGTGCAATGGAAAAATGGTTCGGAAATTGCAATACGACTAAAGCAGCAAGTGCCGCAAGCGCCATTCGTGAAAACGTACCTAGTGAGCGAACACGCTTCCCTTCCGCTACGGCTCGTCCAAATTTCATTACTCGGCTGGCTAATAACCACACACTATAAAATCCTATAGATGTTCCGAACAGCAAGCTCAAAAATAATGTTTTATACTCTGTCATCCCCCAGCCTGCCGCATACATCAAAAGGAGAAACAACGAATATTTTCGCAAATTTCGCATTATATGTTCCATAATTCTATTATTCCCCTGAAAAAAATTGACGGATTGTTCTTAACATTGCAGAGATGCCCGCAGCTAGTCCAAGAAGGAGACCAATAATAAGAAAAAGAGGTTCGGAGTCAAACTTTCGATCAAGCCATCTGCCGCCGAATATACCAATTAAAACAGAACCAGCCAACTGAGAAACAATGGCAGACATCAAACCGATTGCCCGGAAAGGATAGCGTTGGTTTTGCCCCATATCGTTATAGTCCTCACATTCGTAAAAACTATCGTAAAAACTATGTATATAGTGTATCTGAAAACCTTATCATATATCCCCTGTCAAGCATACAATACCATGGGGTCGATGTCAATGTGTTTCATAGAAAAAAACTGTATTATAACAACGAAAATGTTAATAATTTGTGACATTTATTAATTTCTTTTTCACTTAATTAGTGTATAATGATATATTTATTTTTTTAGACATAATCTTTAAAAAAAAGACGGTATCACTTCCATGAAATGATACCGTCTTTGGAATTTATTTTGTGCCGAATAAGCGATCACCGGCATCTCCAAGGCCTGGAACGATATAGCCGTGATCGTTTAGCTTTTCATCGAGTGCAGCAATGTAAATATCGACATCCGGGTGTGCTTGTTTCACCGCTTCCACCCCTTCTGGGGCAGCAATTAAGCACATGAATTTAATACTTTTTGCGCCGCGTTTTTTTAAGGCGTTAATCGCTTCTACCGCTGATCCGCCTGTCGCGAGCATTGGGTCCACAACAATAAAATCGCGCTCTTCTACATCGGTCGGCAGCTTCACGTAATATTCAACCGGTTTTAATGTTTCTGGGTCGCGATATAACCCGATATGGCCGACTTTCGCGGCTGGAATCAATTTTAAAATGCCATCGACCATACCTATTCCTGCGCGCAAAATCGGGATTACACCAAGTTTTTTGCCTGCGATTACTTTCGATTTTGCTTTGCTGACCGGTGTCTCAATTTCTACTTCTTCAAGCGGGAGATCGCGCGTAATTTCAAACGCCATCAACGTCGCCACTTCTTCGACAAGTTCACGAAACTCTTTCGTGCCAGTGTTTTTGTCGCGAATATATGTCAGCTTATGTTGAATAAGTGGATGATCGAATACATATACTTTTCCCATTTTGCACTCTCCTCTTTGTTTGCGGTTTACACTTCCATTAATTCTACCGAAAAATATACGTGCATTCAACTACAAACAAAAACGCGCCTCTAAAGACATTCGTCTTAGAGGCGCGTTTTTTGTCAACGATATAATGGGAATTTTTCCGTTAATGCCGCTACGCGTTTTCGCGCTTCTTCCAATTTTGCTTCGTCTTCGTGATTTTTTAATGTAAGACTAATAATGCTTGCGATTTCATCCATTTCTTCCAAACCGAATCCGCGCGTCGTTACCGCGGCGGTGCCGATACGGATGCCGCTTGTCACAAATGGGCTTTCCGGATCGTACGGAATCGTATTTTTGTTGACGGTGATACCGACTTCGTCCAACACTTTTTCCGCCACTTTTCCAGTGAGGCCAAGGGAACGTAAATCAATTAACAACAAGTGGTTGTCTGTTCCGCCGGAAACGAGTGTAAAGCCTTCTTTTTTCAATGCTTCCGCGAGGCGTTTTGCGTTGTTGATGATATTTTGCGCATATGTTTTAAAGCTGTCTTGCAGTGCTTCACCGAGCGCGACTGCTTTCGCCGCGATGACGTGCATGAGCGGTCCGCCTTGAATGCCTGGGAAGATCGCTTTGTCAATTTGTTTTGCAAACTCTTCTTTGCAAAGGATCATGCCGCCGCGCGGCCCGCGGAGCGTCTTATGCGTCGTTGTGGTCACAAAATGCGCATATGGCACCGGATTTGGATGAAGACCTGCCGCAACAAGACCTGCAATGTGCGCCATGTCTACCATCAAGTACGCCCCTACTTCATCAGCGATTTCACGGAAACGTTTAAAATCGATGACGCGCGGATAAGCGCTTGCCCCTGCTACAATCAGTTTCGGCTTATGTATGCGCGCTTTTTCAAGCACATCATCATAATCAATGACATGTGTTTCTGGATCGACACCATATTCGACAAAGTTATATTGAATGCCGCTAAAGTTGACTGGGCTGCCATGCGTTAAATGACCGCCGTGCGACAAATTCATCCCAAGCACCGTATCGCCATGTTCCAAAACAGTAAAATATACCGCCATGTTCGCTTGTGCGCCAGAATGCGGCTGTACGTTGGCATGTTCCGCGCCAAACAATTTTTTCGCCCGTTCGCGCGCGAGATCCTCGACGACATCGACATATTCGCAGCCACCATAATAGCGGCGGCCCGGATATCCTTCGGCATATTTATTCGTTAATACCGATCCTTGCGCTTCCATAACAGCGCGGCTGACAAAATTTTCTGACGCGATTAATTCAATTTTTGATTGCTGCCGTTTCAACTCATTTTGAATCGCTTCAAATACTTGCGGATCTTGTTGTGGCAAGTAGTTCATCACTAGCTCCCCCTCATTTCGAAATAATGAATATTCTTTTTTATTTTACCAGCTTTTTGCGGGTAGATTCAAAGAAAAAATGAACAAAATCATCAGGAAGTGCAAGAAGTATTCGGATTTTCTAAAGAGTAGACTGCGCGGGCGCCGCCGATCAGTTTCGGCCTCGTTTTTGCCAATGTCACATGGGCATGTCCCACTTGCTTTAACGACACGCGCACAGGAACAGCGACATGCTTTAAATGCATGCCGATCAATGTATCGCCGATATCAATGCCGGCATCTGCTTTAATAAATTCGACAACGACGGGATCGTTCATATGACGATACGCGTATTCAGCCATTGCTCCGCCGGCTGTTCGGACAGGGATGACCGAGACGATTTCAAGCTGATGGGACATGGCGGTCTGTCTTTCTACAACAAGCGCGCGGTTTAAATGTTCGCAACATTGAAACGCTAGCTGCACCCCTGTTTCCTCATGCCACTTTCTCAATTCGGCAAACAGCATTTCGGCGACTTCCGTTGAGCCAGCTGTTCCAATTTTCTCGCCGATCACTTCGCTTGTGCTGCAGCCGATGACAAGAATATGCTCGGATGAAAGCGGGACTTGCTTTCGAAATTCACGAATAATCGTCTGCCATTGCTGCTTCCATTCGGATAATGGGGAAGACATATTGACGATTCCTCCTATGTTATAAATGTTTGTTTTCATATTGTGTAATTTTTTCCACGCGTCGTGCGTGACGTCCGCCTTCAAATTCCGTCGTCAACCACACTTTCGCGATTTCACGCGCTAATCCTGGTCCAATGACGCGTTCTCCCATCGCTAATATGTTGCTATCATTATGCTGGCGCGTTAATTTGGCGCTATATACGTCGTGACAGAGCGCGCAACGAATGCCTTTTACTTTATTAGCGGCAATCGTCATGCCAATTCCGGTGCCGCAAATTAAAATGCCGCGATCCACTTCCCCGTTTGCGACTTTTTCCGCAACTGGAATCGCGTAATCAGGATAATCGACCGATGTTTCGCATTCACATCCTAAGTCGATGTACTCGATCCCCATTTCGTCCATTAATTTTTTAATTTCTTCACGAATATGAATTCCGCCGTGATCAGATGCAATCGCTACTTTCATGTTCATTTCCTCCTTGTTTTGTCATATAGAAAAAAGCCGCCTTTCTATTCATTTTACATGTTTCCGATATAGAAGGCGACCTTTCTAATTTTATCTTGTACCAAATTGGTCGATCGTTTCTTTTAATTTTTTCGCTTGTTCCGCCAATTCTTCCGCTAGTTTGTTTACATGCTGAATAACAGAAGTTTGTTCTTGTGTCGCCGCCGTTACTTCCATCGCCCCAGCCGACGTTTCTTCGGCAATCGCCGCAACTTCTTGTGATTGAATCGATGCTTTTTCGATATGTGACATTTGTTCTTTCGCTAATTCCGCAATTTCATGGACGGAACGAACGACTTCGTGAATCGATTTGGTCATTTCCGCAATCGCGTCGTTCGTATCGGCGCCTTTTGCGGCTTCTTCATTCGCGGATTTTACTTGCTCATGAATTTGTGATACGACATGTGCGACTTCCTTTTGAATGTTTTGAATCAGCTCAGAAATCCCTTGAACCGCTTTTGCGCTCTCATCCGCAAGCTTCCGGACTTCTTCCGCGACAACAGCAAAACCTTTTCCATGCTCGCCAGCTCGCGCCGCTTCAATGGAGGCATTTAAGGCAAGCAAGTTCGTTTGCCCGGCAATATCACCGACTAGAGAGATAATATTTTCCACTTCTTTCGCGTGTTGCTCCAGCCGCTCGACCGCACTTAAAGACGTTTGATTATTGCGCGCCAATTGTTCGATTCCGCTGACAAGCGAACTAATGACTTCACGGCTTTTATGTAATGTTGTCACCATTTCCTTCGCTAATTGTTCGGATTGATTCGCCTTTTGCTGCACTTGATTCGCAATGCGCAGCACATCATCCACCGACTCAGCAGCCGTTTGCATCGATACAGCAGAGTCATTCGCGCCTTTGGAAATTTCTTCAATCGTGTGGGCAATATCTTTCGAACGCTCTGCCGCAACAAGGGAAGCGTTCGTAATTTCCACGACTTTCTCATTCGTGCGAGAAAAATTATCTTCAATATTTTTCACGATTGTTCGCAAACTTCGCAACATTTCATTAAAAGCAATCCCTAATGAGCGGATTTCATCATCTGATTTGGGCAACGGAACATCTTCATTAATTTGTCCGCTTGCTGCTTTGATTGCCGCCTGTTCTAACCGATGCAACGGCTTTACGATCAATCCTGATGCCATGTATGCAAGCAAGCCTGACCAAATGATTCCAAGCAATAGTATAATAATGGTAAACGCGCTTTTGTTCATCGAAGTGAAGAATAAATCATACAAAACATAAATAAAAAATGCGCTTGTAGAATACGTAATGATGGCCAATATGGTTGTAAATGCAACAATTTTTAGACGTAAACTAAAACGATATCTCTGTTTTGCCCTTTCCATTTCCTTTCCTCCTACTGATTTCCACCAAGCTTACGCACGAGGTGATCAATCAGCTTTTCTAGCTCATCTCTCGTCTTGCGATACGTTTCAACAGAACCGCCAAACGGATCGGATACGTCCCCTTGTTTTCCGAAAACAAATTCTTTGAGAGTGAACGTTTTCTCTTTCGCTTCTGGAAATCTTTCAATGATTAACTGCTTATGCCCAGCCGTCATGGCAAAAATATGCGTCGCCCAATCGATATCTTCTTTTTTCAGCATTGATGAACGATGTTTTGTTTCGATTCCCTTTTCCTTTAACACCGTTTTTACGTGAAGCGAAGCATCGCTTCCTTCCGCAGCAAACACCCCCGCTGATTTCACCTCCAAATCTGGCAATTGTTTGCTTTTTAATAACGCTGCCGCCATCGGGCTGCGGCATGTGTTTCCCGTACAAACAAATAAAATGCGATGCGACATACAAACACCTCTTACCGTTCATAACTCGACTAACGTACAAATTAATTATAATAAAAATTACCAGCAAAATATAGTGTCAAAAAAGCGGCCCAAAAAGTTCAAACTTCTTTTTGGAGCAGCTCTTTTGTTTTTTAGTGAGCAGCGGCCAACTTAAAACGAAAATAATAGTTTCAGCCCCAACGCTAACAAAATACTGCCGCCAAGCGCCTCACTGTAAGCACCAAGCCATTGTTGGAAATGACGCCCTAACATTAATCCCATCCACGTCAACACCGTGCTGAAAAAACCGAACAATAAAATCGTAAGCAATGTTCGCGCGCCGTAAATGCCGAGACTAAGCCCGACGGAAAAGCTGTCAAGGCTCACACTAAAAGCAAAAAAAATAAGTCCTATTCCCATTGGCGAAACAAACCTATCGCTTTCCTTTTTAAAGGATGTAACAATCATTTGAATTCCTAACAATAGCAGCAACGCCCCTCCGATATAAGAGGCGATGCTGCCAAATTGGTATGATAAAAAGCGGCCGAGGAACATTCCTAAAAACGGCATAATAATATGAAAAAGCCCAATCATAATGCCTATGTAAAAAATTTGTTTTAATCGCAAGCGAAACAACCCCATGCCTAATGCGACGGAGAATGCATCCATTCCTAATGCAAACGCCATCATCGATAGTGCCACAAGTTCGCCGATGAACATCTTCATTTGATTTCCCTCCCGGACTTGCCTTACTGTTAACATATGCATGTCCGGGAATATTTAGAAGATTTATTTTTCATCAATCACTTGATGACCTGCGGCTTTTTTCAGCCGATTCATAATAGCTTCTCCAATTCCTTCTGTCGGAAACGATTCGCTATAAATGAAATCAACATCTGTTTCGTCAAATTTTCGAAGCGTATCATATAAATGGCTTGCTACGGTATGTAAATCATGACGCGATCCGCACACTAACACTACATCGGCATCATAAAAAGAGCGGTTTTCTTCTGTCGTTAGGACACCGACTTTTTTTCCAAGCGTACGTTGTTTATTCACAAGCGTTTGCAAAAAAGCCGGAGAGCCTTGAACAATCGCCATTGGTGATTTTGGGGCGTAATGTGTATATTTCATTCCCGGTGATTTCGGTGTTTGCCGTTCATCGGTTAGCGCGCTATCTACGAAAACATTTCCGATCACTTTCTCGAGTGCTTCCTTTGTTACACCGCCCGGACGTAAAATTGTCGGCACTTTCGTCGTACAGTCAAGAACGGTCGATTCCACTCCAATACCTGTTTCCCCGCCATCGACAATGCCAGCAATCCGTCCATTTAAGTCAGCGAACACATGCGCCGCTGTCGTTGGGCTCGGACGCCCTGATATATTGGCACTCGGCGCAGCCAATGGCAATCCGCTGGCTTCAATTAACGCAAGGGCGACTGGATGTGCTGGCATGCGCACCGCTACAGTAGGCAACCCTGCTGTTACTGGATCAGAAATCACTCCTTCTTTTTTTGGCAGAACGAGCGTAAGCGGTCCTGGCCAAAAGCGTTTTATTAATGTATGCGCCACATCAGGAATGGCAGAAACCATCTCTTCTAGCTGTTTAAGATGAGCGATGTGGACAATAAGCGGATTATCACTTGGGCGGCCTTTTGCCGCGAAAATTTTTTCCACTGCTTTTGCATCTTTCGCATTTGCCCCCAGTCCATACACCGTTTCCGTTGGGAAAGCGACAACCTCGCCGGATTTCAATAGTTGTGCAGCCTCTTTAACCTGTGGATAAATACTTTGTTTATCAACAATATTATCCACAACCCAAATATTCGTTTCCACTCTGTTCCCCCCAACTATCGTTGCTGCTTGCTAGCAAAATAGTATAAAAATATCAACAATCTCTTCGAGAATTATATCTTAAAATGAAAAAAAGAAAAAAGTTTCGCAAAATTTATCCACAAAATGTGGATAAATGTGTTATTTTAGTGGATAAGTTTGTGGATATGTGAGTGAGTTTTACACATTTATCCACAAACTATTATGGAATCAATTGTTCAATAAGTTCTTTCACGAAAAATTTGACTTCCACAGGTTGATCATTTTCTGCTACAAACGGAGACGGCGTCGTTGCTATACTTGCCCGCTTTACTTCCTCTTCTTTTATGGTTTTTTCCTTCTTGCTGCTTTGTTCTTGCTGTTCGTCTGTTTCTACCGTTTCCTTATTCTCTCCTTGTGCAGGAGCGAACACCTCTTTTTTATTGTCATTGGCGTCGTATGGTTGCTCGTTCATTCGCACCGCATCGCTATTGCTAAAGTCAAGAAAACAAAGCGGCGGAAATAAAACGCACCACCAGTTTGCTCCTTTTCCCTCGCCAAGCGTAATTAAAACAGCATCATATTGCCCGGCTGGATAAACGTAATTCCCATAAATTTTTGTCGGAAAATCGACTTTTCCGAACTGTACTTTATACGATTGATCGATGTGTTCTTTTCGCAACACATCCGCTACAGTTTGTTCAATTTCTGGAATATGGGATCGAATCACTTGCTTTGCCTCTTGAAAAGACGTTAAATCGGCTACCCACCCATTAATTTGCGCATTCACCGCGTTGCGCACTTTTCGTTTCAACGCTTGATCTTCCGCAGAATCGCTATTGGCTAAAATCCGCAGACGGATCGCTTCGTCCGGAATAGCGACCGTCGCGTTTTCCCCCGCTTTCGTTTGATGGCCATATACATTTACCAGCACCCCGATGATTAATAGAAGTATATATAAAATAATTCCGATATTTTTTTGGTTCATTTGCTTGCACCATCCTTTCACTTTTCATTGTGGACAGCGCAAGCAAATTTTAAACTCTATCAATCTAAAAAAATAACTTCCAGGTGGTACTGGAAGTTATTTTCCTAATGATGCATATACCATTCGGTCTTTTCCGTTAATGTCGAAAACAACTTCCACCTCTGCTTGTGGAAACGTCTGCCGCAATATTGCCGCGACCGCCTCTCCCTGCCCAGCTCCTACTTCGAACGCGACAAGCGCGCGTTCTTTTAATACGAATGGCAGCTCGCGGGCGAAACGGCGGTAAAAATCAAGGCCGTCTTTGCCGCCGGAAAGCGCCCGTAAAGGCTCATAATCTTTTACGACAGGGGAAAGCGAAGCAATTTCATTCTCCGGAATATATGGCGGATTGGAAACGACAACGTCTACTTTGCGATTGGCCTCTATAAGGGGCTGCAATAAGTCGCCGCAAATAAATGCAACATCCGCTCCAAGACGTTCCGCATTTCGCTTTGCCACTTCCAGAGCCTCGGGAGCAATATCGATGGCCGCAACGCGAAGCGATTCGTTTTCTAACGCCAGCGTAATCGCAATCGCCCCGCTTCCTGTCCCGACGTCGACCACATCGATCGTTTTATTTCCCGGGAATAATTGTGTGATTCTGGTTAGCACGCCTTCCACTAATTCCTCTGTTTCCGGGCGGGGGATCAGCACATTGCGATTGACGAGAAACGGCCGGCCGTAAAATTGTTCCAAACCGATCAGATGCTGCACCGGAACATGTTCATACACATGCTTACGAACATCTGCTTCAAATGATTGGTGCACGTTTTCATCGATTGGATCGCGTAGCCGGGCAAACAGCTGCGCTCTTGTGATTTGCAAATGGTGGCAAAGCAATAGTTCCGCGGCCCGCTCTTCTTTGCCATGTTGTTTTAAAAAAGAAGAAGCCCATGTGAGGACTTCGTAAATTTTATGACTCATTGTTCGCTTGCTCCAATTTTTTTGATTGATCGTCTAATATCAGTGCTTCAATAATTTCATCGAGGTTGCCGTCTAACACTTGGTCAAGCTTTTGAATCGTCAATCCAATGCGATGGTCGGTCACACGGTTTTGCGGGAAGTTATACGTGCGAATTCGCTCCGAACGATCCCCTGTTCCAACTGCTTGTTTGCGCGTCTGATCATATTCCGCGCGCGCTTCTTGTTGGTATTTGTCATAAATGCGGGCGCGTAACACTTTCATTGCTTTTTCTTTGTTTTTAATTTGCGATTTTTCGTCTTGGCACGTTACGACAATTCCCGTTGGAATGTGCGTCAAACGAACCGCCGACATCGTGGTGTTCACGCTTTGTCCACCCGGTCCGCTCGATGCAAACGTATCGACGCGAATATCTTTTTCGTTAATTTCGACTTCGATTTCTTCCATTTCCGGCAAACAAGCAACCGTTGCCGTCGATGTGTGAATACGTCCGCCAGATTCCGTTTCCGGGACGCGCTGCACTCGGTGCGCGCCGTTTTCGTATTTCAGCTTGGAATACGCTCCTTTTCCGATAATCGTAAAAATAATTTCTTTATATCCTCCAAGCCCGGTCGGACTCGCTTCAATAACTTCCGTTTTCCATCCTTGCGATTCCGCATAGCGTGTATACATCCGGTACAAGTCGCCGGCAAATAGCGCCGCTTCCTCACCGCCTGCCGCGGCACGGATTTCCATAATAACGTTTTTCTCATCGTTCGGATCTTTCGGAAGAAGAAGAATTTTTAACTTATTGACAAGCTCTTCTTCTTTTTGTTCCAACTCATCAATTTCTTCTTTCACCATTTCCCGCATTTCTGGATCAAGCTTCTCTTCTAACATCGCTTTTGCCTCATCCAGCTGCTTGCGGACCGATTTGTATTCACGATACGTTTGTACCGTCTCTGATAAATCCGATTGCTCTTTCGAATAGTCGCGAAGTTTTTTTGGATCGTTAATCACTTCTGGATCCATTAGCAGTTGATTTAATTTTTCATAACGTTCTTCTACTGCTTCCAGACGTTCAAACACGTTTTTCACCTCTGTTTTTCGATGCACAGTCTAATTTATTATTATATCCCAAATATATGAAATAGAAAAGGGTGCATAGTGAAGAGAGCTTCACAAGCCAATTAAAATCAATATTACGAAAATTAGTCAAAAATCATCGAGATTTCGTCCAATTTTAACAAAAATTCGGCAAAAACATGTGGATTGGCTATAGAAAAACCATTTTTTCTATTGGCACAGTTTTTGCAGGATAAACTAGTGGCACTTGTTTGAAATTTAGAAAGGGGTAGGGAGAATGAAAGCAGCGGTTGTCACTGAATTTAAGCAACAATTAGAAATTAAAGAGGTGGAAAAACCAAAACTAAACTATGGAGAAGTACTTGTCAAAATTGAAGCTTGCGGGGTTTGCCACACCGATTTGCATGCTGCGCACGGAGACTGGCCAGTCAAGCCAAAATTGCCTTTAATTCCTGGACACGAAGGGGTAGGGATTGTTGTCGAAGTAGCAGAAGGAGTAAAATCCGTTAAAGTAGGTGACCGTGTCGGTGTCCCATGGCTATACTCCGCTTGCGGAGAATGTGAATATTGCTTGAGCGGGCAAGAAACACTTTGCCCACATCAATTAAACGGTGGATATTCCGTCGATGGGGGATATGCGGAATACTGCAAAGCACCTGCCGATTATGTCGCAAAAATCCCAGAAAATTTAGATCCAGTCGAAGTCGCGCCAATTCTCTGCGCGGGAGTAACGACATACAAAGCGCTAAAAGTGTCTAACGCCAAACCAGGAGAATGGGTAGCCATCTACGGAATCGGAGGATTAGGGCATATTGCTCTTCAATACGCGAAAGCAATGGGATTAAACGTTGTTGCGGTCGATATTAGCGATGAAAAAATAGATCTTGCCAAACAATTAGGGGCGGATATTGCTATTAATGGACTAAAAGAGGATCCAGTAGAAGCTATTCATGAAAAAGTAGGCGGTGTGCACGCTGCCATTAGCGTTGCCGTAACGAAAAAAGCGTTTGAACAAGCCTATAAATCTGTAAGACGCGGCGGATGCCTTGTTGTTGTTGGATTGCCTAACGATGAACTGCCAATCCCTATTTTCGATACAGTATTAAATGGAATTACGGTGAAAGGATCAATCGTCGGTACGAGAAAAGATATGCAAGAAGCGTTGGATTTCGCTGCGAGAGGAAAAGTACGCCCTATTGTAGAAACCGCTCCACTAGAACAAATCAATGAAGTATTTGAGAGAATGGAAAAAGGAAAAATTAACGGCCGGGTCGTTTTGACAATTGGCACAGACCGTTAATGGAACATACGATAAGGGACTGCTTTAAGTTTATTCTTTTGAAGCAGTCCCTTTTTCTTTCAGTAAATAGCGAAGCTGGCGCACCGTAATGTTTAACCGTTCTGCCGCTTCTTTTTTATCTCCTAATGTTTCCTTCAACGTTTTCCAAACGAAAAATCGTCCGATCTGTGTTTCTAAATCTTTTACGGCATCTAAAACATGTTGAAGATCAAGCCGCTCATTGTTTTCTTTCCATAATGATAAAATATAGCCGGTCCAGTTTTGCAAGTAAGATTCTAAATCCATCTCGTTGTTATTTTTAATTTCACTTGATGGAATCGAAGATATATTCGTTTCCGTTCTTATTTTTTCTGGAAGATAATCAGGTGTGATGACCATCGTTTCGCCTTCCGCCAACGTCACCGCTCTTTTTACGATGTTAAAAAGCTCTCTTACATTTCCCGGCCATGGATATTGTTTCATTTGCAAAATGGCATCGTCGGAAAAAATAAGAGTAGAATTCAGCTTTTTTAAAAAGTGCTTGATCAAAATAGGTAAATCATCTATCCGTTCTCTTAAAGGAGGGATCGTTAATTTTACTACATCTAACCGGTATAATAAGTCTTCACGAAACGTTTTCTCTTTTACCGCCTGACTGAGATTGACATGGGAAGCGGCGATAATTCTAGCATTGGTTCTACGGACGGTTTCGCCACCGACGCGAATATACTCTCCCGTTTCCAACACACGTAATAATTTTACTTGTGTAGCTAAGGATGCTTCCCC
Source organism: Parageobacillus toebii NBRC 107807 (assembly GCF_003688615.2). GTDB lineage: Bacteria > Bacillota > Bacilli > Bacillales > Anoxybacillaceae > Parageobacillus_B > Parageobacillus_B toebii. Next base: position 799,982 of record NZ_CP049703.1, read on the forward strand.
TATTTCGTCCAAAAATAATGTTCCTCTGTTCGCGATCTCGAAAATTCCTTTCTTTTCTTTCAACGCTCCCGTAAACGCCCCTTTTTCATGGCCAAACAATTCGCTTTCAAGCAGCGTTTCCGACAGCGCCCCGCAGTTGATTCCAATAAAAGGCTGGTCATAACGCATGCTTGCTTGATGAATAAAATGCGCGAGCACTTCTTTTCCCGTTCCGGTCTCTCCTTCAATTAACACGTTTACGTTTTTTTTGGCGATTTTATAAGCAAGCTTGATTAAATCGTTCATTTCTTTATTCGTTCCGATAACAAAACCGAGCGCTTCCGCCAACTTATACATATCATGTTGAGACGAATGGATTTCACTATCCATTAATTCTTCAATCGTTTTTTCTAACTCATCAATATCATCGAATGGCTTCTCAATATAATCACTTGCGCCATACTTAATTGCTTCTACCGCAGTCTTCACAGTGCTGTATCCCGTCATAATAATGACCTTGCACGATGGTTGAACGGCTTTTAACTGTTTTAATAGTTCCAACCCATTTGTGTCTGGCAGCTTTACATCAATTAAGGCAAGGTCAAATGAATATTGTTGAATTAATTTTAAAAAGTCTTTGCCGTTCCATCCTAACTTGACATGATATCCTTTTCCTTCTAACAAATGAAGAAAAAATGTACATACTTCTCGTTCATCGTCAATCACTAACACATTGGGCATTAATTGTTCACTCCCACGTTTATTGCTTTGCCGGCAGCTTTAACATAAATGTACTTCCTTTTCCAGGATGGCTTATCACCTCGATGGTCCCTCCGTGAGCTTGCGCGATTCCTAAGCTGACGGATAATCCAAGTCCCGTTCCTTTCCCGGGCCTTTTCGTCGTAAAGAAAGGATTGAAAATCTCTTGCAAGTATTGTTCTTCAATTCCTTTGCCGTTATCTTGAACCGATAAAAGAATCCACTTCTTGCCGTCTTCCGTCACCGATTTCGTTTCAATAGAAATAACTTTTTTTGGAATATCCATTTCTTCCAATGCGTCTTTTGCATTAATTAAAAGATTTAAAACAATTTGTCCGATTTGCTGAATATTTCCTTCAATCAATTCCAGTGAATGATCTAATTTTTTCTGAATGGTGATATTTTGTTTCTTAATTTGATCACCGATTAACCCTAGCACTTGCTCCACCGCTTCATTGACAGAGCAATCTTCAAACATATATTCATCCTGCCGGGAGAAAGTCAATAAATTTTGGATAATCGTTTTGCATCTCTTTCCGCACGAATAAATATCGGAAAGCAATTTGTGGGATCGATCATCTGCTGTTCTTAACAGCAATTGGGCATTGCCTAAAATAGCCGTCAATGGGTTATTCAATTCATGGGCGATTCCCGCCGCCATCTCTCCGATCGCGGCCAACTTTCCTGATTGGACTAACTGCGCTTCAATCCGGCGTTTTTCCGTGATGTCATTAATGTAAATAATAATGGCATAGATGTGTTGACTTTCATTGAATACTGGATAAGCACGCAATTCACATATTCGCTTTTGAAAATGAATCTCCTGATAGACAGGCTTTTTTGTTTGAACCATTTTCAGCACGGGACTGTTATGGATGTCTAACGATAAAAGTTGATGAAAGTTTCGTTTCTCCCGTGGATATAAATGAAGTTGGAAAAAATCTTTCGCTGCGTCATTATATTTTAAAATATTTCCTTCTAAATCGACGACTAAAATCATCTCTGAAACCGCGCGAAATGTTTCTTCCCACTCCTTTTTGCTAGTGAGAACCTCGTTATAAAGACGAGCGTTTTCGATGCACACGGCTAACTGGTCACAAAACTGTTGGAAAAAAGTCAAATCATCTTCGTCATATTCTATGATTTCTTTGCTTCCTATGCAGAGCACACCGATGACTTTCCCTTTGTGAATAAGCGGGACTAACAATACACTGCGAATTCCTAAAGATTCATATACTTTATTTTCTATATAGTCTTCATAGTTTTCTTTATTGGAATCTACTTGATAAAAGATTTTTTCAAGTGATTCAACTGCTTTCCAATAAAGGGAATGCTCTTTTGACAACTCAAATCCAATCGGAAAATATAATGAGTGAGGAGGATAAACATTGGTTAAAATCAATTTTTCATTTTCATACATAGATAAACTAATTCTTTCGATTGGAAAAATCGTTTGCAGCTTATCAAAAACGTTTTTCAACATTTCATCGATGGACATATCGACATTAAAACTTTTTGTTACATCATTAATAATTTCCAACTGCATATTTTTCTTTTTGAGCTCAATCACCGTTTTCTTTAATTCGTTATAGTAACTTTTTTTCGAAGACTGAACGCCAGTTAATAAGTTAATCATTTGTTGCCGATCTTCTACTTCCATCTCTACCATGCCCTTCTAAATATTTCTTCAATATCTTCTACTGTGACATCTCGAGGATTGGTGATCATACAAGCATCATGGAGGGCGATGACACTCATATGCGATATTTCGTCTTTTTCTAATCCTATATCGGATAATCGTTGCGGAGCGTCAATCTCCATTGTTAATTGTTTGATATACTCAATCGCTTTTTTTCCCGCTTCCATGTGCGACAATCCTCGAATATCAATACCGAGAAATGTCGCGATATCCGCAAATTTTTTCGGATTGGCCAATAGATTATATTCCATCACATATGGAAGTAAAATAGAATTAATATCGCCGTGAAGAACGGGATACTTTCCTCCGACCGCATGCGACATCGCATGCACCGCGCCTAAAATGGCGTTAGAAAACGCAAGGCCAGCCTGCAAACTAGCCATTGCCATATGTGTCTTCGCTTCTTTGTTTATTTTTGAAGCAACAGATGGACGCAAATATTCTGATACTAAAGAAATAGCGTTTTTTGCTTGAACATCGGTTAATGGGGTTGCGGCTAAACTTACGTATGCTTCGATGCCATGTGTTAAAACATCTAAGCCGGTTGAAGCAGTTAAACGGGCACTTTTTGTCGATAATGTTTCTGGATCAATAATTGCAATATCTGGAATAAGGGATTTGGAAATAATCGTCATCTTTTTTTGTCCTAATGTATCTACGATGACGGAAAATTGCGATACTTCAGAACCCGATCCAGCCGTTGTAGGAATCATCACTTGTGGAGGCAATGGGTTTCTGATTTTGTCCACCCCTTCATAATCGTGAATCTTTCCTCCATTGGTGGCCAAAATGGCAATGGCCTTCGCCACATCTAAAGGACTTCCTCCACCAATTCCTATGATCGCATCACATTCATTTTCTATGTAAACTTTGCATCCTTTTTCCACTTCGATATCTTTTGGATTAACCGTTACATCGTGAAATATCGTGTATTTTAAATTCGCCTGTTTGCAGCTTTTTACGACGACATCCAACCATCCGGCTTCGATCACTCCTGGGTCACTGACAATTAAAACGTTAGTTGCTCCAAGCCGCAAACAGCTTTCCCCTACATGCTCAATAGCACCATTCCCAAAAATGATCTCCGGCATCACGAATTTATGAATATTCATATTACCCACCTAACTAAAAAGTTGTCAAAGTCATCTAAAGGACATTTTATTCGACACCATTATGTATATTCCTACATTCAATTATATCAATTTAGGTGTATTCTCGACATATAATAAATTGGATACCTCTTTTCCGTCGAATTTAGCCAAATTTTTCTTTTTTAATCAAAAACGTATAAAAAAGCATAACTAACCATCAAATTACAATATTTGATGAAGAAAAAGATCCATCTTCTTCTCAGAAGATGAATCCTTAATCTAAACGCACATGAATATCGTACGTCGGAATGGCTTTTGTGAGCAACTGATGAATCCGTTTCTGTTCTTTTTGCCGTTTTTCCTCTGACATCGAGGAAGGAACGTGAACCGTCACGTACATATCGTTTCCGTTCATCCAAACAGACCCAGGTTTGTAATCGGTATATGTCTCGATGACTTGTACGGCTTTCCTAACATCAGCGCGATCATTTCCACTGTTGTCTGTGGTGTTGATGAAATTCGGATTTTGCCGTGTTTTTTCCGGGTCGTCAAAGTTGTTATATAAATAGCGGTCATAATCGCTTTTCGCTTTATCATCGGTCATTAGCTTCGTGCCATTTTTGTCTTCGCTTTGCTCGTGGTAAGAAGCATGATTTGGATTCATCGAACAAGCGGAAAGAACTATAGCAAAACCTAACAGCAGCAAGTTTCTCATCATTTGTCGCCTCCCTGCTGTTAGGTTTTCCCGCACTCCCAAAAATATAAATGGTAGGATTCACCGTTTAACGGGCGAAATGATGGTTTGTTTTATCCGTTTTCCTCGGTTTGCCGGGAACTTCATGATGATGGCGGCAGCGTGGTTCGTATGCCTCGCTGGCGCCTACTAAAATCACCGGATCATCATAAGAGGCCGGAACGCCGTTAATGAGCCGCTGCGTCCGGCTTGCAGGGGAACCGCATACCGTGCATACCGCTTGCAGTTTTGTGACTGATTCGGCAATCGCCATTAACGTTGGTACAGGTCCAAACGGTTCGCCACGGAAATCTTGGTCCAATCCCGCGACAATGACGCGATAGCCGCGGTCTGCCAGCGTCTGCACGACATCGATAATGTCATCGGAAAAAAACTGCACTTCGTCGATAGCAATAACGTCTGTTTTTTCTGAAATATGCTCAAAAATTTCTTTCGGCGAGGAAACAGGAATGGCGATCAACGAATTGCCGTTATGCGACACAACCGCTTCGTCGCTATAACGATTATCAATGGTCGGTTTAAATACTTTCACTTCTTGTTTGGCAAATGTCGCGCGACGAACGCGGCGGATCAATTCTTCTGATTTTCCGGAAAACATGCTTCCGCAAATGACCTCAAGCCAGCCGGACTGCTTCATAATATACATGAAATGCCTCTCCCTTCGTTCTCATCTGCCGGCGTATGTATGTTTTATTGTACCTTGTTTGCCCATAAAAAAACAGGCAAGAATCAGCCGCTTGCCTGTTTTTCATGAAATTCGTTAGGACGTGATAGACGCTTAAGCGCCCTTCGCTTTTCTTATTGTCCAGCTCCGGGCGCTATCGGCTCGCGACGCTTCGGCCCCGCTGTGGCGGCAACAGCCTCCTCACGGGTCCTCCAGCGCGTGTCGCCGATGAGCAAGCGCCCTCCGCTTTTCTTATTTCAAGCCGTATTTTTTGTTGAATTTATCGACACGTCCTGCAGCAGAAACAAATTTTTGACGTCCTGTAAAGAATGGATGACATTCGGAGCAAATTTCTACACGCAATTCATCTTTTACAGAACCGCTTTCAAATTCGTTTCCACATGCGCAACGTACGATTACTTTTTTGTACTCTGGATGAATTCCTGGTTTCATGATCTTCACTCCTTCCGCCCTGTATCATTTCGAAACAGAGTTTGTATATCATTATTTTTATCATATTTTGGCGTTTGTCAAAACACACATGGTAAAATTATAACAACTTTAATGTTCTTTTGCAACCAGTGATTTTTGCCGATTTCTTCCCTCGGTTCTATTAAATTCGCACGGCTCCATTACTTTTCCATTCTTCATCAAGCATCGCAAAAAATTCTTCGTTTGATTTTGTTTGACGGAGTTTGCTTAAGAACCGCTCAATGAAATCAGGGGAATCAGACATTGTTTTTCGAATCGCCCATAATTTTTCAAGATGCTCTTTCGGAATGAGCAACTCTTCTTTACGCGTACCTGAGCGACGAATATCGATGGCTGGGAAAATACGCCGCTCCGCCAGCGATCGGTCAAGATGGAGTTCCATATTTCCGGTGCCTTTAAATTCCTCGTATATTACATCATCCATACGCGAACCTGTATCAACAAGAGCAGTAGCTAAAATCGTTAGACTGCCGCCTTCTTCAATATTGCGGGCTGCTCCGAAAAACCGTTTCGGACGGTGGAACGCAGCCGGATCAATCCCCCCTGAAAGCGTGCGGCCGCTTGGCGGGATGACTAAGTTATAAGCGCGTGCTAAACGAGTGATGCTATCCATAAGAATAACGACATCTCGTTTATGTTCGACAAGACGCATCGCTCTTTCTAACACTAATTCCGCTACTTTAATATGATTTTCCGGCACTTCGTCAAACGTCGAGCTGACAACGTCACCATTGACCGACCGCTCGATGTCTGTTACTTCCTCTGGACGTTCGTCAATGAGGAGAACAATGAGTTCTACTTCTGGATGATTGGTCGTGATGCTGTTGGCGATTTCTTTTAATAACATCGTTTTTCCCGCTTTTGGAGGAGCTACAATCAATCCGCGCTGCCCGAATCCGACCGGGGCAATTAAGTCGATAATTCTCGTTGATAGCTTGTCCGGGGTTGTTTCTAATTTCATTTGTCGATTTGGGTATAAAGGTGTTAATGCCGGGAAGTGCACGCGTTCCTTTGCGACTTCTGGGTCTTCGCCATTGACTGCTTCGACATGAAGCAATCCGAAATAGCGTTCATTTTCTTTTGGAGGACGCACTTTTCCAGACACTTTATCCCCGTTTCGCAAATCAAATCGGCGAATTTGTGACGCGGAAATATAAATATCTTCGGAGCTTGGGGAATAGTTGATCGGACGTAAAAAGCCGAATCCTTCTGATTGAATGATTTCAAGCACGCCCTCCATAAAAAACAATCCATCTTGTTCCGCACGCGCTTTCAAAATGGCAAAAATAAGCTCTTTTTTTGTTAGCTTACTGTAATAAGAAATTTTATATTGGCGAGCAAGCTCATAGAGCTCTTTCAGTTTCATATTTTCTAATGTAGAAAGTGTTAACTCCATTTCGACACCACACTTTTGCAATTTTTCATGTTCTTCCATACTCACTCCAAACCTTCAATTTATTATGAATTTTAAAACGGATGGGATGAAAAGAAGGCGATGAAGGCTGAAAATGAAGTAGAAATGGCAGAGCTTATTTTACGCACACGCAGCATGACTATTTTACCCTTTTTATCGTTTTTTAATCAACAGTTTTTTATTTCGTGATATAAAATAAGCAAGGGCGACAGGTTGAACCTTTTTCGCCCCGCTGGCATTCGCTTTTACTTGATGACTAAATTTGGTTTTTTCTTCAAGCTGTGCCGCCCTTCAATAAAACGAACGGTTCCTGATTTCGCACGCATCACAACGGAGTGAGTTTCGCCATATGCACCTTTAAATTGAACGCCTCGCAACAATTCCCCATCTGTTACGCCAGTTGCGGCAAAAATAGCGTCGTCGCCTTTCACCAAATCTTCCATGCGAAGCACTTTCGTTACATCAATCCCCATTTTTTTGCATCGTTCTACTTCCTGTTCATTTTGCGGCAATAATTTTCCTTGAATTTCTCCTCCCAAACATTTCAGCGCTACCGCAGCCAATACTCCTTCCGGCGCCCCGCCAGAACCGAACAAAATATCCACACCTGTATGATCAAATGCGGTATTAATCGCAGCGGCAACATCGCCGTCATTAATCAGCTTAATGCGCGCTCCTGCTTCTCTTAGCTCAGCGATGAGCCGTTCATGGCGCGGCCTGTTTAATACGACGGCAACGACATCTTCAATATCTTTGTTTTTCGCTTTTGCAACCGCTTTTAAATTATCAATCACCGGTGCTTCAATATCAATCATTCCGACCGCCTCAGGACCGACGGCGATTTTATCCATGTACATGTCAGGAGCGTGAAGCAAATTGCCATGGTCCGCCACCGCAACGACCGCTAATGCGTTCCAACCTCCGGAAGCAACGATATTTGTTCCTTCTAGCGGATCTACTGCAACATCCACACGAGGCCCATAGCCGTTGCCGAGCTTTTCTCCAATATATAACATCGGTGCTTCGTCCATTTCTCCTTCACCGATGACGACCGTTCCCTTCATCGGAACGGTATCAAATACATTGCGCATGGCCGTTGTTGCTGCTTCATCTGCCTCGTTCTTTTTGCCTCGCCCCATCCATCTGGCGGCGGCGAGAGCAGCTGCTTCCGTGACACGAACAAGTTCCATTGTTAAACTTCTTTCCATCGGAACTTCCCCCTTCCCCTTTGTCGCTTACGCATTTTTGACTTGTTCAATCTCTTCATCCGTCATTTTTTCTCGCCAAATCGTTGCGCCTATGTTGGTTAACTTTTCGACAAGATTGCTATATCCGCGGTCAATATGTTCTACTCCCGCAATTTCCGTAAGCCCTTCTGCCATTAAACCTGCAACCACAAGCGCCGCGCCTGCGCGTAAATCACTCGCTTTCACTTTTGCGCCTTGCAGCCGAACCGGACCGGTAATAATGGCGGAACAGCCTTCCACTTTTATGTTCGCATTCATTCTACGGAGCTCATCGACATGCTTAAAGCGGGCTCTATAAATCGTATCAGTCACAATGCTTGTCCCTTGCGCTTTTGTTAAAAGCGCTGTAAACGGTTGCTGTAAATCGGTTGGAAAACCAGGATAAACAAGCGTTTTCACATCTACTGCTTTTAAAGCTGGTACACTAGAAACAAGGATTTGATCGTCGCTCGTTTCCACATGCACGCCCATTTCGCGTAATTTTGCGGTCAATGATTCAACGTGCTGAGGAATAACGTTATCGATGATTACTTCCTTCCCCATCGCTGCCGCAGCAATCATATATGTACCAGCCTCAATGCGGTCCGGAATAATCGAATGACGACATCCTGATAATTTCTCAACACCGTCGATGCGAATGACATCGGTTCCGGCGCCTTTAATTTTTGCTCCCATGTTGGAAAGCAATGTCGCCACATCAATAATTTCCGGCTCTTTTGCAGCGTTTTCAATAATCGTCCGGCCTTTGGCGCGCACCGCGGCCAACATGATGTTAATCGTTGCCCCTACGCTTACCACATCTAAAAAAATACGGGCACCTCGCAATTCCTCCGCGCGCAAATAAATCGCACCTTGCTCGTTCGTTACTTTCGCTCCTAGCGCCTCAAAGCCTTTAATATGCTGGTCAATCGGGCGCGGACCTAGATGGCAGCCTCCTGGCAGCCCGACAACCGCTTTTTTAAAACGACCAAGCATTGCTCCCATTAAATAATACGAAGCGCGCAATTTTTTTACTTTTCCATTCGGCAGCGGCATCGGTACCATATTGGTCGGATCGATGGCCGCTTTTTTGCCATCGAAATGGAACGTTCCGCCAATCTCTTTAATTAAGTCGCCTAAAATTCGCACATCAGAAATGTCCGGCAATCCTTCGATTGTAACCGGTGAATCAGCGAGAATCGTAGCAGGGATGAGGGCAACGGCGCTATTTTTTGCGCCGCTTACCTTGATCGTTCCCTGCAGCGGATCACCGCCGATAATTTTGATTTTTTCCATTATAGTCTCCCTTCTTTAACGAGAAGTTGACTTCTATTTTTGCCGATTCCAATCTGCTAAAAACTTTTCAATTCCTTGATCCGTCAACGGATGGTTAAACAATTGCATTAATACTTTGTACGGAACAGTAGCGATATGCGCTCCTCTTAGTGCAGCTTCCGTTACATGAAGCGGATGACGAATGGAGGCAGCGATAATTTCTGTATCGATTCCGTGGATATTAAAAATGTCGGCGATGGTGGAAATGAGTTCAAAACCGTTATGACCGATATCGTCTAGACGACCAAGAAATGGAGACACGTATGTTGCTCCGGCACGTGCTGCTAATAGTGCTTGGTTTGCTGTAAAAATTAATGTAACGTTCGTTTTAATCCCTTTTTCGCTAAATACCTTTACCGCTTTAAGCCCTTCTTTTGTCATCGGCACTTTAATCGTAATGTTCGGGGCAATTTTTGCTAGTTCTTCGCCTTCTTCGATCATTCCTTCTGCATCCGTGGAAATCACTTCCGCGCTAACCGATCCAGAAACAATGGACGTAATTTCGCGAAGACGATCATGGAATGGGACATTTTCTTTCGCAACAAGACTAGGGTTTGTCGTCACACCGGCTAAAATCCCAAGCTCATTCGCTTTTTTAATTTCTTCTAAATTTGCCGTATCGATAAAAAATTTCATGGCGATATCCTCCCTTATCATTGATGGGGCAAGAAAAGGAAACCGCGATAACGTCACAACGTTCGTTGTTCCGTTAGGCGGTTTTTCCTTTTTTACCAATGAAAATGTTATTGGACTGCTTTTCCGGAAGAACCAAACTCGCGCATTTTCCCGATTACTGTCGCTTTAATCGCATCGCGGCCAGGACCGATAATTTTGCGAGGGTCATATACTTTTTCGTCTTTCGCTAACAATTCGCGGACGACTTTTGTAAATGCCATTTGGTTTTCTGTATTGACGTTAATTTTGGAGGTACCGAGAGAAATAGCACGTTGAATTTGTTCTGTTGGGATGCCTGTACCACCGTGAAGCACGAGCGGAATGCCAGTTAGATCACGAATTTGTTCCATTTCCGCAAAACCTAATTTTGGCTCCCCTTTGTACGGACCGTGCACAGAACCTAATGCAGGAGCCAAGCAGTCAATTCCCGTCCGTTTGACTAATTCTTCACATTCTTTCGGATCCGCATAAATAATGTCTTTCCCAATAACATCATCTTCTTGGCCGCCGACCGTACCTAATTCTGCTTCTACCGATACACCGCGTGCATGAGCATATTCCACCACTTGAGAGGTGATTTTGACGTTTTCTTCAAATGGATGATGGGAGGCGTCAATCATGACAGAAGTAAAACCGGCATCGATTGCTTCTTTACATTTTTCGAAGCTAGAACCATGGTCAAGATGAATCGCTACCGGAACGGTAATATTCATATCTTCCATTAATCCTTTAACCATATTTACTACCGTTTTAAAACCGCTCATATAACGCGCCGCGCCTTCAGACACTCCGAGAATCACCGGTGACTTTTCTTCTTCTGCCGCGGCTAAAATCGCCTGCGTCCATTCTAAGTTATTAATGTTGAATTGACCGACAGCGTATTTTTCTTTCAACGCTTTATTAAGCATTTCTTTCATGGATACTAAAGGCATAGTAAAATCCTCCTTATGCTTTAACGTCTTCGCCTTTCTTCAATATAGCTATGCGTCATTCCAACGGGGGATATGTATGAAAGGCGTCAATAGTCTTACGTTAATAAGCATACCAACTTATAAACAAAACAGCAACATTGTAACTTAGAGCAAACTATGACAACTTTCTTACGAAACTAAATGCTTTTTTACTGCCTCGCGCAAATCATCGATATCAAACGGTTTCGCAAAATGCATAATCGCGCCTAATTCTTTTGTTTCCTGAATCATATCGAGTTCTCCGTAAGCAGTCATAATAATCACTTTAATATCTGGATCAATTTCTTTTAATCGCTTTAATATTTCAATTCCATCCATTCCAGGAATTTTCATATCTAATAACACTAAATCGGGTTGATGTTTGCGGACAATTTCCAGCGCTTGCATGCCATTAGCGGCTTGATATGTCGTATATCCTTCTCTTTGAAACACTTCATTTAACAAAATGCGAATCCCGTATTGATCATCAACAATTAAAATTTTACTGCCCATCTCTATTATGCACCTCAATTCTTTGTTTTTCTTCCATGTTATTAGTTTCGCATCGTTCAGTTATTTTCCTGCCAAATTTTTTGCATTTGGATAAATTCCAATTAACAAATCATTTTATTATATAATAGCAACGAAAGGGGGACGAACAGTGAAAATTTTTACGACTCAAATGATCGGTTATTTGAAAAAAATTGCCGAAGAAGAAGAAATGGCATTCGAGGATGGAGCGCGTCTGCTCGCACAGGCGATCATCGGAGAAGGACGCATTTTGCTTCACGGATTTCACGAAATGGAAGCCGTTGTCATCGAGGCTCTCTGCGGACAAGATAAGCTTCCAAAAGCGGTACGCTTAATGGAAAATGGACATCTTCGCAATGATATCGATGAAACGGATCGCGTTTTATTGATTGCGCGATTTTCCAATGATAAAGACGCCATCCGTCTTGCCGAACGATTAAAAGAACAAGGTCTTGAAATTGCCGCCATTTCCGCTGTGGTCAAAGACGAGCAACCGTCACTAGTTGACATTGCCGATGTCCATATCGATAGCAAATTGCTAAAGCCGATCGTTCCGAAAGACGACGGCAGCCGCATTGGCTTCCCGACGGTCATTACAGCCTCGTTTGTATACTATTGTCTGTTGCTTACCATTTATGACATTTTAGAAGAATACGAGTAAATAATAAAGGACTATCTAACCTATGCGGAAGATAGTCCTTTTTTGTGCAACCACAGTTATTGTTTTAATGATGCTTTAATAAAATCACGGAACAATGGCTGCGGTCTTGTCGGCCGTGATGTAAATTCCGGATGGAATTGGGCAGCGACAAACCAAGGATGATCTTTTAGCTCAATAATTTCGACGAGACGGCCGTCCGGACTTGTACCGGAAAAGACGAATCCGTACTGTTCCATTATTTGACGATATTGATTGTTGAATTCATAACGATGGCGATGGCGTTCATAAATGACTTCATCTTGATATGCTTCGTAGGCAAGCGTTCCTTCTGACAATTTGCAAGGATAAAGACCTAGTCGAAGCGTTCCGCCTAAATCTTCTATATCCTTTTGTTCCGGCAATAAATCGATAATTGGATGAGGTGTATTCGGGTCAAATTCAGCGGAATGAGCTTCTTTCAGCCCCACTACATTGCGGGCAAACTCAATCGAAGCAAGCTGCATTCCGAGACAAATTCCGAGGAATGGAACTTTCTGCTCGCGCGCGTAACGAATCGCTTCAATTTTCCCTTCAATGCCGCGGTCGCCAAATCCGCCTGGCACGAGAATGCCGTCCGCATCGCTCAATAAGTCGGCTACGTTTTCCTTATTTACATGCTCGGAGTTAATCCATTTAATATCAATATCGGTGTCAAACGCATATCCGGCATGACGCAACGCTTCTACTACAGAAATGTACGCATCTTGCAATTCCACGTATTTTCCGACAAGCGCGATTTTCGTTGTCCGTGACAAATTGCGCACTTTTTCGACAAGCGCCTTCCATTCCGACATGTCCGCTTCTTTACAGTCTAACTTCAAATGTTCACAAACGATTTGATCCAATTTTTGCTCTTGTAGCATAAGCGGAACGGCGTATAAAGTATCCGCATCGCGCGCTTCAATGACCGCTTTCGGATCAATATCACAAAATAGTGCAATTTTCTCTTTCATATCTTGAGAAATTGGCATCTCGGTGCGAACGACGATGATGTTTGGTTGAATGCCAAGGCTCCGTAGTTCTTTTACGCTATGTTGGGTTGGTTTTGTTTTCATTTCGCCAGCCGCTTTAATATATGGAACAAGCGTACAATGAATGTACATTACATTGTCGCGGCCAACGTCGCTTTTGATTTGGCGAATCGCTTCTAAAAATGGCAACGACTCAATATCGCCGACCGTTCCGCCAATTTCCGTAATGACAACATCCGCATTGGTTTCTTGACCGGCCCGAAATACTCGTTCTTTAATTTCGTTCGTAATGTGCGGAATAACTTGCACCGTTCCTCCTAAATAATCCCCACGGCGCTCTTTTTTGATCACAGCGGAATAAATTTTTCCCGTTGTTACGTTGCTATATTTATTTAAGTTAATATCAATAAAGCGCTCGTAGTGTCCTAAATCGAGGTCCGTTTCTGCGCCATCGTCGGTAACGAACACTTCTCCATGTTGATACGGACTCATCGTTCCCGGGTCTACATTGATATATGGGTCAAACTTTTGAATCGTTACGTTCAAGCCGCGATTTTTTAATAACCTGCCTAACGACGCCGCCGTAATCCCTTTTCCTAACGATGATACGACACCGCCGGTAACAAAAATATATTTTGTCATATTGCGTTCCCCCCTGCCGAAATATATATAACAGTTTAAGTGTGTGCCAAATACAAAAATAAAAAACGCTCCGCTTACGTATATGTAAGGGAGCGATATATTTGTACTGTCTGTTTTTAAGAGCCCAGATAAGATTTTACATAGTTCCATGGATAAAGTCAAGAGAATATTACTCGTCTTCTTCCGGGACGTCTATATCTAAATCTTCGTCCAGTTCGTCATCCCCTAAGTCAAATTCATCGTCATCAAGAAGTTCGTCATCAAACGCCTCGTCGTCGTCGAGATCAAATTCGTCATCATCGAGAAGCTCGTCTTCACCAAGATCAAGCTCGTCTTCATCATATTCGTCAAGATCATCATAATCGATATCTTCATCATCGATAATATCATCGTAATCCTCATAATCATCAAGGGCTTTTTTCTTCTTCTTCGGCTTGGCGATCATTACCGTTTCATCTTCTGTTTGATCAAACGGATACCAAACGCGCAGACCCCAGACATTTTCTCCAACACAAATAAAACGACCGTCAATATTTAAATCTGTATAATATTGAGCAAGCCGCTGTTTTACTTCTTGCTCCGATAAACCAATTAGCGCAGCAACTTCATTCACAAGCTGTTGGAACGATAACGCTTCCCTTTTTTCAGATAAAACGAGACTAGCGAGTTCCACAAACGACATTTCTCGCAATTCCTCTTGAGAGTATTGCTGCAAACTCAAATTCGGCACTCCCTTTCCTATGTAAACTGACGATGAATGCGATTCGAATACATACCATTCATTATAAACAAATTCTCGTTGTTTATGCTAGATGTTTACTGAAAAAAATGCGAATTTCCTCATAAAATTGTTTTGACAATCGTAGAAAGCATGTTTTGCAGCGAAATTGTAGATCATAACCCATATTTTTTATGCCATGAAAAAAGGAAATCGGCAAGCGATTTCCTTTTTTCAACGTTACATATTGCGGCGATATTGACCGCCAACTTCATAGAGAGCGCGCGTAATTTGTCCAAGGCTTGCGACTTTTACGGTTTCCATTAACTCTTCGAAAATATTGCCGCCGCTAATCGCGACTTGTTTGAGACGCTCTAGCGCCGCATCTACTTTATCTTTATTTCTCTCTTGGAATTCACGCAAGTTCTTAATTTGCAATTCTTTTTCTTCATATGTCGCGCGCGCTAGCTGTATATTGTTCAGCTCTTCTTCAGACGGCGGGTTCGGGTTGAGATATGTGTTTACTCCAATAATCGGAAGCTCGCCGCTATGTTTTTTCATTTCATAATACATCGATTCGTCTTGAATTTTTCCGCGCTGATATTGCATTTCCATCGCGCCTAACACGCCGCCGCGGTCGTTGAGGCGCTCAAACTCTTTTAACACTGCTTCTTCGACTAAATCGGTAAGCTCTTCAATAATGAAAGAGCCTTGAAGCGGGTTTTCGTTTTTCGCGAGACCAAATTCTTTCGTAATGATCAGCTGAATCGCCATTGCTCGGCGGACCGACTCTTCGGTCGGTGTTGTGATCGCTTCATCATAGGCATTGGTGTGCAGCGAGTTGCAGTTATCATAAATCGCTATTAACGCTTGCAATGTCGTGCGGATATCATTAAAATCAATCTCTTGCGCATGAAGCGACCGGCCTGATGTTTGAATATGATATTTCAGCTTTTGACTGCGTTCGTTTGCTCCATATTTTTCCCGCATGGCGATCGCCCAAATGCGGCGCGCCACCCGGCCGATAACCGAATATTCCGGATCTAAGCCGTTGCTGAAGAAGAACGAAAGGTTTGGCGCGAAATCATCAATTTTCATGCCGCGGCTTAAATAATATTCGACGTACGTAAAGCCGTTGGCAAGCGTAAATGCAAGCTGTGTAATCGGATTTGCTCCTGCTTCGGCGATATGATATCCCGATATCGAAACAGAGTAATAGTTGCGAACTTTATTTTTAATAAAATATTCTTGAATGTCGCCCATCATTCTTAAGGCGAAATCGGTGGAGAAAATACACGTATTTTGTCCTTGGTCTTCTTTTAAAATATCAGCTTGCACCGTACCGCGCACCGTTTGCAGCGTATATGCTTTTACTTCTTCGTACTCTTCTTTCGTAAGCGGGCGGCCTAGCTCTTTTTCCCGCTTTTCGACTTGCTGGTCAATTGCCGTATTCATAAACATCGCTAAAATAATCGGTGCTGGACCGTTGATTGTCATCGATACGGACGTTAGCGGGTCGCATAAGTCAAAGCCTTTATATAATTTTTTCATGTCATCGAGCGTACAGACGCTGACGCCGCTTTCCCCAATTTTCCCGAAAATGTCTGGCCGGTAATCTGGGTCTTCACCGTAAAGCGTTACCGAGTCAAACGCGGTGCTTAGGCGCTTCGCTTTATCTTCTTTACATAAATAATGGAAGCGACGGTTCGTCCGTTCTGGCGTTCCTTCCCCGGCAAACTGCCGTTTCGGATCTTCTCCCTGCCGTTTAAATGGAAAGACGCCTGCTGTATATGGGAACGAACCCGGAACGTTTTCTTTATACACCCAGCGCAAAATTTCGCCATAGTCTTTGAATTTCGGCAGCGCCACTTTTGGAATATCTAATCCTGATAAACTTTTGGTCGTTAAGTCCGTTACGATTTCTTTATCGCGAACTTTAGTCACGAATTGTTTTGCGGAGTATTTTGCCTTCAAGTCTTCCCATGAATCAAGAATTCGTTTTGATTCCGGCGTTAGTTCGTTTTCGTAATGTTGTTTGAGCGTCTCTAAAGACGCGATGACGTCTTCGCTTTCACCGCGCTCTTTTGCCGCTTCAATCGCTCCTTCGATTTGGAATAAGCGGCGCGCGATTTCTACTTGCCGTTCGACGCGTTTATGATAGTTGCGAACGGTTTCGGTAATTTCGCGCAAATAGTAGCGGCGTTCGCTCGGAATAATGACGTTATGTTTTTCGACATTTGATACGGTTTTTAAGCTTGTTTTCCAATTGGTTCCTGCTTTTTGATTAATGAGGTCAACAAGCGCCACAAATAGCGTATTCGTTCCCGGGTCGTTAAATTGACTCGCAATCGTGCCATATACCGGCATTTCGGAAAGGTCTTTATCAAATAATTGATGGCTGCGCTGATATTGTTTTTGCACTTGACGCTTCGCATCTTCGGAGCCTTTTCGTTCAAATTTGTTAATGACGATTAAATCCGCATAATCAATCATATCGATTTTTTCAAGCTGTGTTGGCGCTCCGAATTCACTTGTCATCACATACATCGAAATATCACATACTTCGGTAATCGCCGCGTCACCTTGGCCGATCCCGCTCGTTTCGACGATAATTAAATCAAACCCTGCCGCTTTGACGACCGAGATGGCATCTTTAATCGCAAGCGACAATTCGGAACGGGAATTTCGCGTCGCTAAACTGCGCATATACACGCGCGGTGTGTTGATCGAATTCATGCGAATGCGGTCACCTAAAAGCGCGCCGCCTGTTTTTTGTTTCGTCGGGTCAATCGATAAAATCGCGATTTTAATATCTGGTATTTCGTTTAAGAAACGGCGGACAAGCTCATCGGTAAGCGAACTCTTTCCCGATCCGCCTGTACCGGTAATTCCGATAACTGGCACCGGTTTCGTCAGCTCTTTTACTTTTTCCATCACTGTTTCCATCGCCGCAGCTGCTTCATTCGTCACATCAACACGGTTTTCACATAGCGTGATCAAGCGAGCGATCGCCTGAACGTCCCCTTTTGGCAGCCGCTCTAATTCATCGGTAATTTCTGTTACAGTCGAAAAATCACATTCTTCGAGCATGAGGTTAATCATGCCTTGCAATCCGAGCTTGCGGCCATCTTCCGGCGAAAAGATACGCGCAATTCCGTATTCGTGCAACTCTTTTATTTCCCTTGGAATAATGACGCCGCCGCCACCGCCGTAAATGCGGATGTGGGAAGCGCCACGTTCTTGAAGCAGGTCATACATATATTTGAAAAATTCCATATGTCCGCCTTGATAGGAAGATACCGCAATTCCTTGCACATCTTCTTGAATAGCGGCGTTCACAATTTCATTAGCGGAACGGTTATGTCCTAAATGAATCACTTCCGCGCCACTTGCTTGTAAAATGCGGCGCATGATGTTAATCGATGCGTCATGTCCGTCAAATAAGCTAGAAGCTGTCACAAAACGAACATGATGCTTTGGACGGTAAATATGTGCCATCCTTTCTCCCCCTTTGTCATGATGACCGTTTCTCCATAATTCCCTTTAGCAATAATTCCGTTTGCAATGCAATGTATTCATCGAGCGTATACATTTTTTGCAGCGCCCAGCGGCGGAACGCCCACATTTGCCCTAGAACAAAGATGTTATGGGCGAACAATTTAATTTCTTGTTCTGTTAACTGAAATACCCCATTGTCGACACACGTCTGCAAAATTTTTTCAAACATCGCGACCATTTGTATTTCCTTATTGAGCACATATGGCAGCGATTCTTTACTAAGCGATTTTGCTTCTTGATACATTACAAGCACTTCGTCTTGCAAATCATCGATGACTTTAAAATAACGGGCAATTGCTAATTTAAAGCTTTCCAATGTCCCGTGATGGGTGTCGATATCTTTTTCCATCCGTTCGCGCACTTCGTCATATATACGGTCACAGACAAGATATAAAACATCTTCTTTTTGGCGAATGTATTCATAAAGCGTTCCAATGCTAAACCCCGAGGCTTTCGCGATCTCTCTCGTTGTCGTGCGGTGAAATCCTTTTTGTTTAAACAAGGCAATGGCCCCTTTAATCATTTGATTACGGCGTTTTTTCACCAGTTTTTCATCTTTTACGGACGCTATCACTTCCCGTTTTTTCATATGCATCACCTGTATGCCGCGGAATGCTTATCTTGTAAGCATCCGCGAAATAACGAGACGTTGAATTTCTTGCGTTCCTTCATAAATTTGTGTAATTTTTGCGTCGCGCATAAACCGTTCGACTGGATAATCTTTCGTATAGCCATAGCCTCCGAAAATTTGCACGGCATCGACCGTTACTTTCATCGCTGTATCGCCGGCAAACAATTTCGCCATCGCCGATGCTTTGCCGTACGGAAGACCGTTTGTTTCGAGCCATGCCGCTTGATACGTAAGCAGGCGCGCCGCTTCGATGGCGGTCGCCATATCAGCAAGTTTAAAAGCAACTCCTTGCTGTTCAGCGATCGGTTTGCCAAATTGCACCCGTTGTTTTGCATATTCAATCGCTGCGTCTAAGGCTCCTTGCGCGATACCGACCGCTTGTGCAGCGATTCCATTTCGGCCGCCGTCAAGCGTCATCATCGCGATTTTAAATCCTTCCCCTTCTTGCCCGAGAAGGTTTTCTTTCGGAATGCGGCAATCTTCAAAAATAAGCTCGGTTGTCGGCGATGAACGAATGCCGAGTTTTTTCTCTTTTTTCCCGATCGAAAAGCCTGGTGTGCCTTTTTCAACGATAAAGGCGCTGATTCCTTTATGGCGCTTTTCTGGATCGGTTACGGCGAACACCACGTAAATTTCTGCTTCGCCGCCGTTGGTGATCCATACTTTCGAGCCGTTTAGCACGTAATAGTCGCCATCTCTTACAGCTCTCGTTTTCATGGAGGCGACGTCCGAACCGGCACCTGGTTCCGAAAGGCCATATGCGCCAAGTTTTTCACCTGTCGCAAGCGCGCGCAAATATTTTTGCTTTTGCTCTTCTGTGCCGAATTTGTAAATCGGCCAGCTTGCGAGTGAAATGTGCGCAGACAACGTTACCCCGGTAGACGCGCATACTCTCGATAGCTCCTCTACTGCGATGACATACGCTAAATAATCGCTGCCGATACCGCCGTACTCTTCCGGCCATGGAATTCCGGTAAGACCTAATTCAGCCATTTTATTAAAAATTTCGCGGTCAAATCGTTCTTCTTCATCCCGTTCGGCTGCAGTCGGTGCTACTTCTTTTTCAGCAAATTCGCGCACCATTTTTCTTATCATTTCATGCTCTTCACTTAACTGAAAGTTCATAATCCCGATCCCCCATTTATTTATTGATATAAATATTTGCTAATGACTAGACGTTGAATTTCGCTTGTTCCTTCGTAAATTTCACAAATTTTTGCATCGCGGAACAACCGCTCGACCGGATAATCTTTCGTATAGCCATTGCCACCGAAAATTTGCACCGCTTCAATGGCGTTTTCCATCGCCGTTCTGGAGGCAAACAATTTCGCCATCGATGCTTCTTTTCCGCATGGGAGGCCTTGCGCGCGCAAAAACGCGGCATGATAGACAAGCAGTTTCGCCGCTTCGACCGCTGTCGCCATATCGGCAAGCTTAAAAGCAACGCCTTGCTGTTCGGCGATCGGTTTGCCAAACTGGATGCGTTCTTTCGCATAAGCGGTCGCATGTTCGAGCGCCGCTTCGGCAATGCCTAGCGATTGCGCGGCGATGCCAATGCGTCCGACATCGAGGTTAGCCATTGCGATTTTAAAGCCTTGCCCTTCTTCGCCAAGCAAGTTTTCTGCCGGCACTTTCGCGTCTTCCAGCGTAATTTGCACCGTCCGTGAACCATGAAGCCCCATTTTTTTCTCGTCTTTGCCAATGATAAATCCCGGCGTATCTTTTTCGACGATAAAGGCGGAAATGCCGCGGCTTCCTTTTTCATTCGGATCGGTGCGGGCAAATACGATATACGTATCCGCCTCCCCGCCGTTGGTGATAAAAATTTTCGAGCCGTTTAAAATGTAGTAGTCTCCTTGGCGGACCGCTTTCGTTTTTAAACTTTTCGCATCCGATCCGGCGCCCGGTTCAGTAAGGCAAAAAGCGCCTAAATATTCGCCGCTGGCTAATTTTGGAACGTATTTTTTCTTCTGCTCTTCCGTTCCAAAGTATAAAATCGGATTGGTGCCGACCGACGTATGCACCGATAAAATGACACCAACTGTAGCGCTAACTTTCGAAATTTCATGGATGGCGATAATGTAGGAAATAAAGTCCATTCCCGCACCGCCGTACTCTTCAGGAACGGTAATTCCCATCAAACCGAGTTCGGCCATTTTGTTTAAAATCGGGCGCGGAAATTCGCCTTGTTCCATACGTTCAACAAATGGAGCGATTTCCGTTTGCGCGAATTCTTGCACCATCTTCCGCATCATTTCTTGCTCTTCTGTAAAGTGTAAATTCATGTATGCCACCTTCTTTGCTGATTAATCGTACGTGTAAAAACCTCTGCCTGTTTTGCGGCCAAGCCAGCCGGCTTTCACATATTTGCGCAATAACGGGCATGGGCGGTATTTATCATCGCCAAATCCTTCATGAAGTGTTTCCATAATGTATAAGCACGTGTCCAGCCCGATAAAATCCGCTAATGTCAACGGTCCCATCGGATGGTTCATGCCAAGCTTCATTACTTCATCAATCGCTTCTTTTGTCGCGACCCCTTCATATAACGCGTAAATCGCTTCGTTAATCATCGGCATGAGCACGCGGTTCGAGATAAAGCCTGGGAAGTCATTGACTTCCACCGGAACTTTGTTCAGCTTGCGCGTAATCGCTTCAATCGTTTCATATACTTCATCGGCGGTAGCCAATCCGCGGATAATTTCTACAAGTTTCATTACAGGAACCGGATTCATAAAGTGCATGCCAATCACTTTTTCCGGCCGCTTCGTCGCCGCTGCGATTTCCGTAATTGGCAGCGAAGACGTGTTTGTCGCCAAAATCGTGTGTGGCGGAGCAATTTCATCAAGCTGGGCAAACAACTTTGTTTTAACATCCATGTTTTCGACGACCGCTTCAATGACTAAATCGGCTTTCGCGGCGTTTTGCAAATCGGTTGAAGGAGTAAGCCGCGACAATGTCGCCTCTTTTTCCTCTTCTGTCAATTTTCCTTTTTCGACTTGGCGTGACAGCAATTTTTCGATATTCGCCAATCCTTTGTCGAGTTGTTGTTGGCTAATATCATGCAAGAAAACGTCGTATCCTGCCATCGCGCACACTTGCGCAATGCCAGATCCCATTTGTCCTGCACCGATAACCATAATCGTTTTGACGTCCATTGTTCCACATCCCCTATCCTTAGTCATTTCTAAGTGAAGTACAGTTTGTCTGATGGAATATCGAGACCATTGCTTTTCTTATTGTCTAGATCCAGAGGCTAGCTCCCTTGTGCGAAATAACCTTCGCTTGAAGTGCAAGCACTTCCGCGCGCAAAGAACATTTCGCTTCGAGGGAGCCAGGATGGCGACATTTCGCCGTTGCCCACAGGACGTGGGCGGCCTTTAGGCGAAATAGGAGCGCCTGCCGCTTTTCTATACTTGTACCATAATGGCATCGCCTTGACCGCCGCCGCTGCAAATCGCCGCGATTCCGATGCCGCCGCCACGGCGTTTTAATTCGTGAATCAATGTAATGATAATGCGCGCACCGCTTGCGCCGATCGGATGGCCTAATGCGACCGCGCCGCCATTGACGTTCACTTTTTCTGGATCGATGCCAGCGATTTTGATGCTAGCCAATGCAACTGCGGCAAACGCTTCGTTAATTTCGAATAAATCGATGTCATTGACCGTTTTCCCTGTTTTGCGAAGCAATTCGTTAATCACAAGCCCTGGCGTTTTCGGAAAGTCTTTTGCTTCCACTGCAATCGATGTGTGTGCCAAAATCGTTGCGAGCGGTTTTCTTCCTTCCCGCGCCGCTCTTTCCTCGCTCATTAACACGAGCGCCGCAGCACCATCATTGACCCCAGGTGCATTCCCCGCTGTTACCGTCCCTTCTGGGTCAAATACAGGCGGAAGCTTCGCCAGCTTTTCGAGAGATGTATCTTTTCTTGGTGCTTCGTCATGCTCCACCAATAGCGGCGCTCCTTTACGTTGCGGAACTTCCACTGGTACGATTTCTTCCGCTAATAATCCGGCTTCCATCGCGGCGATCGCCCGCTGATGGCTGCGGTATGCCCACTCATCTTGTTCTTTGCGGGAAATTTCTAATTCTTTCGCCGTTTCACCACCGTACACACCCATATGCACACCGGTGAAACTGCATGTCAGCCCGTCATACACCATTAAATCTTTTACGGTAGAATCGCCCATTCGTAATCCCCAACGAGCATTTGGCAAAATATATGGCGCGTTGCTCATCGATTCCATTCCGCCTGCGACGATGACTTCCGCATCTCCTAGGCGGATAATTTGATCACCAAGAGTAACGCTCCGCATTCCTGAAGCGCATACTTTATTAATCGTTTCCGTCCGCACCTCCCATGGAATGCCGGCATAACGCATCGCTTGACGGGATGGAAGCTGTCCTTGTCCACCTTGCAGCACCGTTCCTAAAATCACCTGATCGACCTGCTCACCGCTAATGTTAGCTCGACGAAGCGCCTCTTTGATCGCAATGCCGCCAAGCTCAGGTGCCGTAAGCGGCTGCAGTGCCCCACCGAATTTTCCAAACGGTGTGCGAACCCCACTTAAAATAACCGTTTTTCCCATAAAACCTCTCCCCTTTGTTTATATGTCTTGACCACCAGTTCAAGAAAGCGATTACAACAATGCAGACTGAACGCTCGCTCGATGTTGATGGTCAAGAGAAGGTGTACATTGGAGCGCACACCCTCTCTATCTATTATACTAATATTTTAAAAAATGAGAATTATATATTCAATTATTTTTTATGAAGCAGCTTCCTTTTCTTCGCCAAATACGGATTTAGCAAGCAGTTCTGCGACATCGTAAGTAGTGACGCGATCTTCGACTTCTTTTGCTTTTGTACCGTCGGTTAACATCGTTAAGCAGTATGGACAGCCAGCGCTGATGACCGTTGGGTTGACGGCAAGCGCTTGTTCTGTACGAGCAACATTAATCCGATTGCCTGTTGTTTCTTCCATCCACATTAAACCGCCGCCTGCACCGCAACACATGCCTCGTTCGCGGTTACGTTCCATTTCCACGAGCTCCACGCCCGGAATTGCTTGCAAAATTTTACGTGGCGCATCGTACACATCGTTGTAGCGGCCTAAATAACAGGAGTCATGGAAAGTAACTCTTTCTTTTACTTCGTATTTTGGTACTAATCTGCCTTCTTCAATAAGCTTCGCAAGCAGTTCTGTATGATGGTATACTTCCGCTTCTAATCCAAAATCAGGATATTCGTTTTTAAACGTGTTATACGCGTGCGGGTCGATCGTCACAATCTTTTTCACGCCCGCTTTTTCAAATTCCGCGATATTGTTGGCCGCAAGTTCCTGGAATAAAAATTCGTTTCCTAAGCGACGTGGCGTGTCGCCAGAGTTTTTCTCTTTATTTCCTAAAATCGCAAATTTCACACCAGCTTCGTTTAACAATTTCGCAAACGCCAAAGCGATTTTTTGGCTGCGGTTGTCAAATGCCCCCATTGAGCCGACCCAGAATAAATATTCAAACTCTTCGCCAGCTTTTTTCGCTTCTTTTACTGTTGGAATATGCACATCATCGCGAAGCTCGCGCCAGTTTTCTTTCTCTTTGCGGTTGAGTCCCCATGGGTTTCCTTGGCGTTCGATATTGGTCATCGCCCGCTGCGCATCTGGGTTCATTCTTCCTTCCGTCAGCACAAGATAGCGGCGCAAATCAATAATTTTGTCGACATGCTCGTTCATGACCGGGCATTGGTCTTCACAGTTGCGGCATGTCGTACAGGCCCAAATTTCCTCTTCGGTAATGACGTCGCCGATGAGGCTTGGCATCTCCAATGCCGCCGCTTGTTCCTGCACTCCTTGCGCGGCAAACGCCAATTGGTTACCTCTCGTATTTTTAAAGGCAAATGTCGGCACCCACGGAGCGCGGGACGTAACGGCCGCCCCTTTTTCGGTCAGGTGGTCGCGCAGTTTTAAAATTAGATCCATTGGCGACAACATTTTCCCAGTTCCTGTTGCCGGACACATGCTTGTGCATCGTCCGCATTCGACACAGGCGTATAAATCGATGAGCTGCTTTTGCGTAAAATCTTCAATTTTTCCGACGCCAAACGCTTCCTGCGTTTCATCTTCAAAATCGATTTTCGACAGCTTTGGCCGGGACAAACGGCTGAAAAAGACATTAATCGGCGCAGCAATTAAATGAGCATGCTTCGATTGTGGTACATATACTAAAAATGTAAGCAAGATCAATAAGTGTACCCACCAAGCGATAAAGAACAATACGGCTGCACCTGTTTCGCCGACCCAGCTGAAAGCGCCAGCGATGAATGATGCGACCGGTTCGCTCCACGAGGCTTCCTCACCGTGCCAAATCATGCTCATTCCATTTCCAAACAAGACGGAGATCATTAATCCGCCGATAAAAATCAACACTAGGCCAGCTTTGAAATCTCGTTTTAAACGGACGAGTTTTTCAATATAGCGGCGATAAAACGCGGCGAACACTGCGATCAAAATGAGCAAAGTAACGATTTCTTGGAAAAACGTAAAGCCTGGATAAAGCGGCCCTAACGGAAGATGCGCCCCAGGGACAAGACCTTTAATAATAAAGTCAATCGCCCCGAATTGAACAAGAATAAACCCGTAGAAAAATATAACGTGAATGATTCCGCTTTTTTTATCCTTTAATAGCTTTTTCTGTCCAAATACGTTCACCCAAATTTTTTGGAGACGCTCTTTTACTTTGTCATCAAACTCGACTTTTTTACCGAGTTTAATGTAAGCGGCACGAGTTTTAACCAAGTAGACAAACAAGTAGACAGCGTAAGCGGTTACAATTAAAAATGCGAGAAAATTAATGACTAACAGTGAATTCATTATTGTCTCCCCTTCCCCCTTTGAATCGATGAGATGATCATCAAAAATATTGACAACAGAATAAATTTTCAGAATTATGACTTTGTGTTTATTTTACATAATGAATGAGCATTCAGTCAATAATGTTTTTACAAGTTGTCCTGCTATTTTTTTCTCATGACGGGTACATTAATAAATAACGATGTAATCAGGAGGGCACGAAATGATTGTACTTTTCGTTATTGTTATTATATTAGCGCTAATTTATCTCGATGACAAGCTGGGAGAATACTTTTACAAAAAGAAAAAAGAAAAAATCGTGTATCCAGAGCGCCAAAGCGATCTTTCTTTTTTCATAAACGGTACACATCTATTTGCCGATTATTTTGCAGAAATTCGCAAGGCAACACATCATATACACATTTTGTTTTATATCGTGAAGACGGATGAAATTAGCCAGCAATTTTTTCAATTGTTAAAACAAAAAGCAGAAGAAGGCGTTCGCGTTCGTCTTCTTGTCGATTGGGTCGGCAGCTTCGGATTGCCCAAAAAATTGATACGTTCCTTAAAAGAAAGCGGCATCGAATTCGCATATGCACATAAACCTCGTTTTCCATTTTTCTTTTATCGGCTAAACCGGCGGAATCACCGGAAAATTACCGTCATTGATGGAAAAATCGGATATATAGGCGGCTTTAATATCGGCAAAGAATATGTTGGACAAGATCCAAAATTCGGCGAGTGGCGTGATTACCATTTGAAAATAGTAGGAGAAGGGGTTGGCGATTTACAAATGCAGTTTTGCCGTGATTGGAAAGAAGCGACAAATACATCGATTGTGGAAGATCAATATTTCCCTCCTCTTCAAAAAGGAACGGTTTCTCACCAGTTTGTTGCCACGAACGGTTATTTGTTAGAACAACAATTCATCGATTTCATTCGCCAAGCGAAAAAAGAATTGATCATTGGAAGTCCGTATTTTATCCCTAGCAGCGCTGTGATGAACGCACTGCTTGATGCACTCTCCCGCGGAGTAAAGGTGACGATTCTCGTACCGTTAAAAGCCGATCACTTATTTGTCAAAGAAGCCGCATATCCTTATTTTTACCGCCTTTTAAAAGCTGGAGCACATATTTATCGGTTTTATCAAGGATTTTATCACGCCAAAACGATGGTCATTGACGAAGATTGTTGTGATATCGGTACGACTAACTTTGATAAACGAAGCTTTTTCTTAAATAGCGAAATCAATTGTTATATTTATGATCGCAATTTTGTGCAGCAAGTAAAAGAAGCGATCAGGCATGATCTGGCTCGCTCGGAACCGCTGACGCTCGATTTTTGGAAAAAGCGCACATTATGGCAGCGCGGCAAAGAATCGATATCTACCCTCCTTTCTGCATGGCTGTAGCGTATGATTTAAAAAACAATGTTGAGGGAATCGCCCTCAACATTGTTTTATTTCCAAAAATAACTTACCCATTCAAACACTTTCATTCCTAGGTATACTCCAACAATGCCAGCAATGCCCGCTAATGCTGGAGGAGCAGGGATCGGCAAACGAAACAGCGTAAATAAGAAACCGACCACGATGCCTGTCACTAATGATAAAATCACTTCTTTCATCGGTTTTCCTCCATGTGTGCTTTTTTATTGTCATTATGCCCATAAGAAAGAGGGGTCACTCTGAAAGTCCCCCTCTATCCCATGTCTATTGTATCATTATTGTCGAAAAACGTCTTCCGTTTTTACTGCTTTCCGTCTTTCACGCTGATCCGCCGATTTTCTTACATCTTTTCTGGAGCGGATACGCCAATGAGCGCTAAAGCGTTTTGTAGCGTGATTTGGACGGCTTTCATTAACGCTAAACGGGCACGGCTTTTTTCGATGTTTTCTGGATCTAGTACTTTTTCTGCATTGTAAAAGCTATGCAATGCTGATGCTAACTCAAAAACATAGCCAGTGATCCGATGCGGCATCCGTTTGATCGCCGCTTCCGAAACTGCGCTTGGAAATTCCCCTAGTTTTTTCAATAGCTCGATTTCTTTTTCGGTTTGGATATAATCAAGCTGCAAATCTCCTTCGTACGATAACTGCAGTTCTTCCCCTTGACGAAGAATGCTAGAAACGCGCGCATGAGCGTATTGTACGTAGTACACTGGGTTTTCATTCGACTGCGATACGGCAAGGTCCATATCAAAGTCTAAATGAGTGTCGCTTGAGCGCATCGCAAAGAAGTAACGCGTCGCGTCAAGACCGACTTCTTCCATTAATTCGCGCATGGTCACCGCTTTTCCGGTCCGTTTGCTCATTTTCACTCTTTCGCCGTTTTGATACAAATTGACTAATTGAATGATTTCGACTTCGAGCACGTCAGGATCATAGCCAAGCGCCTCAATTGCCGCCTTCATCCGAGGAATATAACCATGGTGGTCTGCGCCCCAAATGTTAATGATTTTTGTAAAGCCGCGACGCAGCTTGTCTTGGTGGTAGGCGATATCCGGCAACAAATACGTATATGTACCGTCTTTCTTAATTAAGACGCGGTCTTTGTCGTCGCCAAACGTTGTCGAACGGAACCATGTCGCGCCATCTTTTTCGTAAATATGCCCGCGTTCGCGCAATATGGCTAACGTTTCATCAATTTTTCCGCTTGTGTATAAAGATGTCTCCGAATACCAAACGTCAAACGTCACGCGGAAGTCTGCCAAATCTTTTTTAATCTTTTCTAATTCATAATTGAGTCCGTACTCGCGGAAAAAGGCGAGACGTTCTTGTTCATCCATATGAACATACTTGTCGCCATGCTCCTCGGCGAGCTTTTTCCCGATTTCGATAATATCTTCGCCATAATAGCCGTCCTCCGGCATTTCTTTATCGATCCCGAGCGCTTGGAAATAACGAGCTTCCACCGATTTCGCCAAATTGTAAATTTGATTTCCGGCATCGTTAATATAATATTCGCGCGTTACGTCAAACCCCGCTTTTTCTAAAATATTGCATAAAGAATCTCCAACCGCCGCGCCGCGCGCATGCCCTAAATGCAAGTCCCCAGTTGGATTCGCGGAAACAAACTCCACTTGGACTTTTTGTCCTTTTCCGACATTTGTTTCACCGTAAGATGCGCCGGCTTGAATAATCGTTGGAATGAGCTCCGTAAGGTAACGGTTGTCCATGTAAAAGTTAATGAAGCCAGGACCGGCAATATCAATTTTTTCAATCGACGCTTTTGTTTTATCCATATGCTGGACGATTTCTTCGGCAATTGCGCGCGGAGGTTTTTTTGCAATGCGCGCTAGCTGCATCGCCATATTTGTCGAGTAATCCCCATGCGCTTTCTCTCTCGGTACTTCCAAAATGACATCTGGCACTTCTTCCTCCGCAGCAAGCCCTGCGCTTACGACAGCGCGTTTAATTTCCTCTTTAATGCGTTCTTTCATTTGTTCGACAATATTCATGAATCTATGCCTCCTTAAACATGATCGTCATCGCATGACGTCCTGCTTGTTCGTTTTGCATCTCCAATTGATACGATAAAAATAGGTGTCCTTTCTTTCTTTTTTCATTATACCGAAATTCAATATTGTCCGTTTTTGTTTTTATCGTCCACTGTCCAAACGGAGTATGGTAGTGTCCAGTCGTTTCTTCTGTTTTGCGAAAGACATGGCGCATCCGAACCGCTCCGGACCGCATTACGACAACTTCATGATCCGTTATTTTCATCACCGTGTTTACTTTGCCTAGTTCTTGCTGTTCCTCAAATTGCAAATAAACGGCATTTTCTTTTATGTAGTAAAATCCTTCCGTTTCCAAAGCAACCGTTTCTTTGCGAAATCCGTCACGAATATTGGTAATTTGCTTGAGGCGAATAGGAATTCCATTTTGCTTTTCCATCAAGGACACATCCTTATGATCCAAAACAAGTAATAACTAACTTTATTAAGTATAAAGGAATCGTTTCCTAATGTTCAAGAGGATGAGACGTGCGGATCATGAATAAATCGTAAGTATCGGTCTATATTCCCAAAAAATATAAAAAATCCTGCCTTTTTCAATCAAAGGCAGGATTTTCGCTGCAAATATTTTGTCATGGGCATATCTCGCTACCATAGCAAGGATGCTTTTTGCCTGCACCAGAAAAACGACCTTCCACCTCGTTTATGCGTTCCGTTTTTGCACCCAGCCGAGAATCATTTCGCGAATGAGTTTGCTTGCGGTGTTGGCGGTTTGTTCCGAATGGTCGTAAATAGGAGCTACTTCCACTAAATCCGCTCCGACGACGCAAACATCCGATTTCGCGATTTCATGGATCGCCGCCAACAGTTCTTTAGACGTAATGCCGCCGGCGTCGACCGTTCCCGTGCCCGGGGCGTGGGCAGGGTCCAAAACATCGATATCAATCGTCACGTACACCGGACGTCCAGCCAGCTTTGGAAGCACTTCTTTTAGCGGCTCGAGCACTTCAAATTTTGCGATGTACATCCCGTTCTCTTTCGCCCACTCGAATTCTTCTTTCATGCCAGAACGAATGCCGAACGAAAATACGTTGGTCGGGCCGATAAGCTCTGCTACTTTGCGAATCGGCGTCGCATGGGACAGCGGTTCGCCCTCATAATGTTCACGCAAGTCGGTATGAGCGTCCATATGGATGACCGCTAAATCGGGATATTTTTTATACACCGCTTTAATGACCGGCCAAGAAACGAGATGTTCGCCGCCGATGCCAAGCGGGAATTTATCGGCCGCTAAAATTTTATCCACGAAGTCTTCAATGATCTCTAAACTGCGCTGCGCGTTTCCAAACGGAAGCGGAATATCGCCCGCATCAAAATATTTTACCTCTTCAAGTTCGCGATCTAAATACGGGCTATATTCTTCCAAGCCGATCGATACTTCGCGAATGCGTGCCGGACCGAAGCGGGAACCAGGACGGTAGCTTACCGTCCAATCCATCGGCATTCCGTAAATCACCGCTTCGCTTTCCTCAAAATTCGGATGGCTTTTAATAAACACATTACCCGAATACGCCTCATCAAATCGCATCGTCATGACCCTCCCTTACTTCAATAAATCAGCGACAAATTTCGGCAGAACAAAGCAAGCTTTATGAAGCTCTTTTGTGTAATATTTCGTCTCAATATCGTGGAAGCGTTCATCGCTTACTTCAAGCGGATCGTATTTTTTCGAGCCGATCGTAAACGTCCATAGACCGCTTGGATATGTCGGGATATTGGCAGTGTATAGACGCGTAATCGGGAAAATTTCGCGAACATCGCGATAAACATTACGGATTAAGTCTGCTTTAAACCAAGGGTTGTCTGTTTGTGCGACAAAAATGCCGTCTTCTTTCAAAGCCTTTGCGATTCCAGCATAAAAACCTTTTGTAAATAAGTTGACAGCCGGGCCGACTGGCTCTGTCGAATCGACCATAATGACGTCATATTCGTTTTCACTTTTCGCAATATGCATAAAACCGTCATCCACTTTTACTTCTACACGCGGGTCATCTAACTTTCCAGCAATTTCCGGAAGATATTTTTTTGAGCATTCAATCACTTTTCCATCAATCTCCACTAATGTCACTTTTTTTACGCTCGGGTGTTTTAACACTTCACGAATAACACCGCCATCGCCGCCGCCAACGACAAGCACATTTTCCGGATTCGGGTGGGTGAAGAGCGGAACGTGTGCAACCATTTCGTGGTACACAAACTCATCTTTTTGCGTTGTCATCACCATTCCGTCTAAAATAAGCATATTGCCGAACTCTACTGTCTCCACCATGTCCAGCTTTTGAAATGGGGTTTGCTCTGTATGTAAAGTTCGTTTAATTCTCGCTGTAATGCCAAAATGCTCTGTCTGCTTTTCCGTAAACCATAATTCCATCTTCAACAACCCTTCCTTTACTCGTTTCGTCTATCATAACTATATACTACTTTTCATCTTTCCCTGGTAAAGAAAAAACCAAACATGAAAAAGTATAGAGCAATCTAGCAAAAATGCAAGTGAAACTTAATAGAAAAATGTTTAAAATAAAAAAAATTTTTGCATACTAATACAAAGACGATCATGAGGTGATGAACGTTGGAAATCATTCCAAGCAGCCGGTTTCGCGGAACATGGAAATACATTCGGGCGTTCGTTTTTATTAGTTTTATCCTAGCAATCTTATTCGTCGTTACGCTTGCCGGTTTGATCGCGTTTGCCAAATTAAAAGGAGCCCCGCCTTTAGCAGTGCCGCAAACGACGATTTTTTATGCGGATGATGGCACAAAAATCGGCGAGAGCGATAACGGGCAGACGCGTTACTGGGTAGACCTTGATGATATATCCCCCTATATTGTACAAGCAACGGTTGCTGTAGAAGATCGGAAATTTTATGAACATCACGGCTTTGATATAAAGCGCATTATCGGGGCCATTATTGCCGATATAAAGGCGATGGCGAAAGTGCAAGGAGCAAGCACCATCACCCAGCAATATGCGCGAAATTTATTTTTGAATCACGAGAAAACATGGACGCGGAAATTGCAAGAAGCATTATATACGATTCGCCTCGAAGCGAATTACAGCAAAAAACAAATTTTAGAAGGATACTTAAACACCATTTACTACGGCCATGGCGCTTACGGAATTGAAGCGGCTGCTCATCATTATTTTGGAAAACCGGCAAAACAGCTTACCTTAAGCGAAGCGGCAATGTTAGCCGGAATTCCGAAAGGTCCATATTACTATTCGCCACTTATTGATGAGAAGCGGGCAAAAGCGCGGCAAAAAACGGTGCTTTTGTCAATGGCGGAAACTGGATACATCAGCAAAAAAGAAGCGGAACAAGCGTATAAAGAACCGCTTGTTTATTCTCCCCATCACAAAATAGAAACGAAAAAGATCGCCCCTTATTTTCAAGATGTAGTGAAATATGTGCTGCGAAATCAATTAGGATTGGATGAACGCACGATTGAAATGGGCGGATTGCGCGTGTATACATCGCTGAATACGAAAATGCAGGAAATTGCGGAACAAAACATTCATGACATCATTGACCCTCACTCGAACATTCAAGCGGCACTTGTAGCGATGGATCCGCGCACAGGAGAAGTAAAAGCGCTCGTCGGCGGCAGAGATTACAACAAAAGCCCTTTCAACCGCGCCGTGCAAGCGGAACGGCAGCCGGGCTCTACGTTTAAACCATTTCTATACTACGCAGCCATTCAACAGGGATTTACGCCGTCTACACAAATGCGAAGCGAGTTGACCACCTTTGCCTTTGACAATGGAAAAGCAACGTATACACCACATAACTACAATAACTACTATGCGAACGACTCGATTACGCTCGCTCAAGCCATCGCGCTATCAGACAACGTATTTGCTGTAAAAACGCATTTGTTTATCGGTGAGGAAAAACTGGTAGAGACAGCGAAAAAACTAGGCATTACAAGCAAATTAAAAGCTGTTCCTTCACTCGCGCTCGGAACATCGCCGGTGAAAGTGATCGATATGGTGAAAGCTTACAGCGTATTTGCCAATAACGGCAAAAAAGTCGAGCCAGTTTTTATTAAAAAAGTCGTCAATCATCATGGAGAAACAATTTACGAATACAAACCATCAAGCAAACAAGTGCTAGATCCGGACGCCGCATATGTAACGACTCAGCTGATGACAGGCATGTTTGATCCGAAATTAAATGATTATACAACAGTCACCGGGCAATCGATTCGAAAGGAGATCACACGCCCATACGCAGGAAAATCGGGAACAACAGAAACAGATAGCTGGATGATTGGATTTTCGCCACAACTAGTTGCAGGGGTATGGACCGGTTACGACCGCGGGGAAACGATTGATAAAATTGCGGAGAAACAATATGCAAAACAAATTTGGGTGCAATTTATGGAAAAAAGTTTGCAAGGAAAACCAAAGAAAAAGTTTAAACCAACCAAAGGGGTCGTTGGGGTCTATGTCGATCCGGATAACGGCAAACTTGCGACAAAGTCATGTCCGGTAAAGCGTCTTACTTATTATATCTCTGGCTCAGAACCGAACGACTACTGCACCGACCATTTACATCAAAAGAAATCAAAGAAAAAAGAAAAGCAGAAAAATTGGTTTGAAAAACTGTTCCCTTGGTTCTAAAGGAAAACCCCTCAAGCGAAATCGCTTGAGGGGTTTTCCTGTCCTAGTTTTATTGTGTTATACATTTAGGTCTAGTTTACCCTGTTTCCTGTTAGACGACAAGTATTCGTCACATAACATTCACAAAAATGTCACATATATGGAATTTCATGAAAGCATGGGCATCTTCTCTTGTTATTTTTCGCCTTCGAGTCCTTTTTTCAATTCCTCACTCGAACGATTCCACATTTCGATATCGTGTTTCTTTAAAAAGTCCGCAAGCACCCGTTTTGATTTCTCATCCATATGATCCACGATAATATGGCGCTTTAATGACTTATCTAGACGATTTACATGCTCTGGAAGCAGTTTATAGCCGCGGCGAGCCTCCCTGTCGACCGTCATTTCGCACGCCGTTACGCCGGCATAATACGGTCCATCTTCTTTTCGCTCAATCGTTACCCATACGATCCAATACGGTTTTCCGTTTGGCACTTCATCGCGATTTGGCAAAAATTTAATTCCCCGTTCCACTGCGCTCCGGGCATGCATCGCTCCCATATCTACGAACGCTTCCCCCGCTTCGACATCGATAATCACCGGAGAAACATTTTCCAAGCTTAATACCCCTGCGCCAAACCCGCCGTGGCCGCCCGTTGGATCATCTTTAATGATATTAAACCCGATCGTTTTCTTTTTCTTCTCCATCCAAAAACGCCTCCTTCACGACTTAAAAAAGAATAATGTAGAAAAAAATGATTGCAAGTTTTCTAATACAAACGGAATCGCCACATGAAAAATCGGCTGTATCGTATAGCGGTCAAGCGGCGTCAACACAAGAATAAGAAAAATAAGCGCTCCGTAACTTTCCCACTGCGCCATTTTCGCGCGAATGCCTTGCGGGGCCAAATCCTCGATAATCCGATAACCATCGAGTGGGGGAAATGGAAGCAAGTTAAATACAAACAATACCGTATTTAAGCCAATAAAAATTTGAAAAAATAAATCAAATCCCGCAGCAAACCAATCTGGGATCGCCTGCATAATTCCGAAATAAATCATGCTATACCACACAAGAAAACCAAGGGCGGCAAGCAATAAATTGCTTAAGGGGCCTGCAACTGATACAAGAATCCCGGCAAGGCGAGGATGTTTAAAGTGAAAACGATTCACTGGAACAGGTTTTGCCCAGCCAAATCCGGCGAGAAAAATAAGCAATGTACCGAGCAGATCAAGATGAGCAAGCGGCGATAACGTTAATCTTCCTTCGTTTTTTGCCGTCGGGTCTCCAAACTTATAAGCGACATAGGCATGGGCAAATTCGTGAATTGAAAAAGCAATCGCAAGCGTCATAAACACATATGGAATTTCATTAAGCGAATAAGGCAATAATTGTTCCACTTTTTTTAACTCCTTTTTCCATTCATTTATTACTTAAGTATACATGATTTGACAGAAAAAGTGGACTAAAGTTCCATTTTTCATGATATAATAAACGCGACAGATGACCAAAAGGAGGACGGGCCATGCCTTATGTTACGATCAAAATGCTCGAAGGACGTACGGAAGAGCAGAAAAAGGCGCTTGTCGAAAAAGTAACAGAAGCGGTCGCCGAAACAACAGGCGCCTCAAAAGACAAAATTGTCGTTTTTATTGAAGAAATGTCAAAAAATCATTACGCTATTGGCGGAAAACGTTTGAGCGACGAATAATAGGCAAGGAACTTTTATTATGTTCCTTGCTTTTTTTTATTGCTAATTTTTTTAAAAACGAATATTATTATATATGCATTTAAAAATGTTCGTTTTTTGGAGGTAAACGATGTTTGATTTAACGAAACATAACACGAATTTAAAAACAGAAATCATTGCAGGATTTACGACGTTTTTAACAATGGTATATATCATCGTCGTGAACCCTGTTGTATTATCGGATGCCGGCGTTCCATTTTCCCAAGTGTTCACCGCCACGATTATCGCTACCGTCATCGGAACGCTATGGATGGCGCTGTTTGCGAACTATCCGATCGCAATTGCGCCGGGAATGGGGTTAAACGCATATTTTGCCTACTCCGTTGTTGGTTCGCATGGCAATATTTCCTATGAAGTGGCGTTCTCGGCTGTGTTCGTTGCCGGAATCATTTTCGTCATTTTGTCGCTGACGCCATTTCGCAGCAAGCTGATCGAAGCGATTCCAGAAAACTTAAAACATGGCATTACCGCTGGAATCGGCTTGTTTATCGCATTTATCGGCATGCGCCTCACCGGCATTATCCAAGGGCATCCACAAAACTTAGTCGCGCTAGGGGATTTGCACTCTCCATCGGTCATTCTGACGTTAGTCGGTTTAGCGGCTACGCTTGTGCTTATGTCGCTTGGCGTCAACGGCGCGCTCTTTTTCGGGATGGTCATCACCGGAGTGATTGCTTATTTCACCGGACAATTGAAATTTGAAAAAGGCTTCGTTTCTATGCCATCGCTTCCGGAAGGGCTTGTTGTCGCCAATCCGCTTACCGCCATTAGCGATGTCATCCATTACGGATTGTATGCCGTTGTATTTTCCTTTTTGCTTGTGACAATTTTTGACACGACGGGAACGATGATTGGCGTAGCCCAGCAAGCCGGACTGATGAAAGGAAAAACGATGCCGCGCGCCCGTGAAGCATTGCTTTCCGACTCTATCGCAACCACGATCGGAGCAATGTTCGGCACTAGCCCAACATCCGCTTATATCGAATCTTCTTCGGGAGTTGCCGCCGGAGGGCGCACAGGTATTACAGCGTTAACGGTCGCCATATTATTTATATTATCCTCCTTTTTCGGGCCGCTTGTTGGCGCCGTATCCGGCATTTCGGCGATTACCGCGCCGGCGCTTATTATCGTCGGAAGCTTAATGATGGGCAGCATCGCTCACATTCAGTGGGATCAATTAGATGAGGCATTCCCAGCGTTTCTCATTATTTTAAGCATGCCGCTTACTTCCAGCATCGCAACAGGAATCGCGCTCGGCTTTATTTCCTACCCGCTGTTAAAAATCACGCGCGGCAAATGGCGTGAAGTACATCCGCTCGTTTATATCTTTGCCGTCCTCTTCTTCTATCAGCTTGCCTTCCTGCCGCATTAACGCAACAAAAAAAACGAAGTCCCGTTCAGGCGTGGACTTCGTTTTTTACTTTGGCGCGCAATTTCTCTATGTACGCATACGCTTGCTCAATTTCTTCTTCCGTATAACGCTGCTTGCTTTTTAATAAAAATACTTTTTCTTTCACTTCATCTTTCGTTAAATGCTCAAAATACAGCACTGTCGATACGAGTTCCAAAAACCGCGAATTTTGTTCATTCATATCTTGCATACATTCTTGTAAATGAGGCATGTCCAACTCGTAGTGGTTTAAAAACTGCTTTCCTGCTTCCGTCAACGTGTAGCGATATTGGAAATAACCGCCCTTTTTCTCTTTTACTTCATGCAAAAATCCTAAATCGCAAAGCTCCTCAACGCGGCATGTCAATTCTTCGGAATACGGTCCATAGAAGTGAAAGTCAAACTTCTCGTAAAATGGAAACTGTAATTTTTTCGCGATATAAATCATTTTTTGTAGCTTTTTGCGACCAACAATTTCCCCAGCTGCCGCCAACGCCTTCATCACTTTTGCATGCTCTGTGAACACTCCCCGTCATCTCCTAACCCTCTAAAATTTCGATAATTTTTTTCTTGGTTGTCCGCTTCGTTGAAAAATCATAAATGAAATCAGCTGGAAAATATAGCTTATGGTCGGTTCTCCGCTTTCCGGAAATCGCATCGACAAGCACTGATTCCCGTGACAGTTCGCGGAGCTCTCCGTTCGGCATTAACAAGTAAATCGGCAGCCGCTCCCCTTCTTCGCCCGGACGATAAAAATCGTACGGCAAATCGGAAGAAGAATCGACAACTAAGTAATATTCCGGATCAATGCCCGCTTTTTTAAATAAGTTTGTCAGTTCGATCAGCTTTGTCATCTGTTCATTTGTTGGATTAAATTCGACATATTTGAATAAATGACGATTCACAAAACGACGGCATAGGTCGCTTAAAATCGCGTCACGCTCGTCTTGCCATTGCTGGAAATAAAATAATATGACCGCTTCATCAAGCTTTAAATAATCTTGTAAATCTACCTTTCCAGTAAAGAGAGAATAAAAATGAACCGGTTTCGTTTGAAAATTGTATCCTTCTTCATGCAACTTTTTCGCCCGATGCAAAATTTTCGTTAAAATGACTTCGGCACTGCGCGTCACTGGATGAAAATATACTTGCCAATACATTTGATAGCGGCTCATAATATAGTCTTCCACCGCATGCATGCCGCTTCGCTTAATGACCACTTGATCTTCGCGCGGGCGCATGACGCGCAAAATCCGCTCCATATCAAAATTGCCATAACTGACGCCGGTATAATACGCATCTCTTAACAAATAATCCATTCGATCGGCGTCAATTTGACCCGAAATTAAGCTGACAACCAGTTTATTCGGATATGTTTTCGCAATGACTTCGGCCACTTTTTTTGGAAAATCCTCTCCTACGCGCCGAAGCACTTCATTTACTTCCGTATCCCCTAAAATAATCGCCTGGGTAAAATCTTCATGATCAAGATGAAATACTTTTTCAAATGAATGGGAAAACGGACCGTGGCCTAAATCGTGCAGCAGGGCCGCACATAAACATAGGAGCCGTTCGCTATGGTCCCAATGTTCGCGGCCGACGAACACATCATCAACAATGCGGCGAATAATTTCATAGACTCCAAGCGAATGGTTAAAGCGGCTATGTTCGGCGCCGTGGAACGTCAAATACGTCGTACCGAGCTGTTTAATGCGGCGCAATCGTTGAAATTCTTTCGTTCCGATTAAATCCCAGATAACTTTGTCGCGAACGTGTATATATCGATGAACTGGATCTTTAAATACTTTCTCCTCACTCAGTTGCCCGCCGGGATATACCATGTTATCCCCTCTTTCATTTCTAACATGAATCTATTATAAGCCGTTTCAAATGATAAAAAAATACTTGATTTTTCCCCCTTCAACTATCAGTATTTCCTAAAAATAGAAACAAAAAATCACCTTCTTCTTAAAAAATGAAGGCGATTTTAGCTTTTCTTTAATCTTTCGGCAATTTTTTCAATAAGCTCATCTTCTGTCAGCGCGGAGACTGGACGGTTATTGACAAAGGCAAACGTTTTTTTGCGGCCGGGACCGCAATACGACTGGCAGCCAATTTTAATCGTCGCGTTTGGATCCAGCTTTTTCAAACGGGGAATCAACGTTTTTAAATTTGGTGCTTTACAATCGTCACAGACGCGAAATTCATTCGCCATCTCTTGTCACCCTTTCTCTTCGCTTGCCCTGTGGATTACACTAACGTGTATTCTAACGCTTCTTTTTCGCCAATGCAAGTTTGTTTGCTTGAAGTCTTGATTCCATTTACTTCCTTATGTTTGTATAACGAAAGTTAGCAAGTTCTTTTTTCGCATAGACAGCAACTCTTGCAAATTTTTATTCACGGAAACTAAAAATAGTATAAAATTTACTATTTTTGTCCATGCTTCTACTAGCAAACAAGAAAAAAAAGGGAGTTGAGAATAATGAAACAACGTCAAGATGCATGGACAGAAGAAGATGATTTGCTATTAGCGGAAACGGTGTTGCGGCATGTGCGGGAAGGAAGCACACAGCTTAACGCGTTTGAAGAAGTTGGAGACAAACTAAACCGAACATCAGCCGCCTGCGGATTCCGCTGGAACGCGGTTGTCCGTCGTCGCTATGAGCAAGCATTGCAGCTCGCCAAACGGCAGCGAAAAGAACGGCAGCGCCTTTTAGGAAAACAGCAAGGCGGGAAGAAAAAATTGTTGTACAATCCACCGGTTCCTTCTTTGGAGGAAATAGGAGAAATCGCCCAATTACCAGCTGTTGTATCTCCTTCCAATGAAACAGCGTCGATGACGATCGATCACGTGATTGCCTTTTTACAAACATTAAAAACAACTCACCGCAACCACGAAGCATTAGCAAAAGAAAACGAGCGTTTACGAAAAGAAAATGAAGAAATGCGCGCAAAAAATGAAGAATTAGAAAAGAAAATTGCCAAATTAGAAGAAAACTCTTCCACGATTCAAGAAGATTATGAAACATTAGTAAGAATTATTAATAGAGCCCGCAAACTTGTCTTGCAAGAGGAAGAAGAGCGGCAAACGCTCAAATTCCGAATGGACCAAAACGGAAATCTGGAAAAAATCGCAGAATAAATAATGGCTGCCCGGTTCCATCGAGGCAGCCATTATTGTGTCATCAACGCTTTCTCATTCCGCTTGACGATCCGATCCCAATAATATTCGTATAGCGATAGCTCCTCCCCGGTCAAAGCGGACGAATAAAGCTCGCCGCCAAACGATTGCAGCGTGCGAAGCAACAAAAGCATGACCGACGGTATCGTCAAATCCTCGTTTAACAATTCGGAAAGCGATGCCATCGTGCTTGGAACAATCGTCGGGTATACGAACTTCGTCGTTTCTCCTTTTAGTCCAAGCTCATAAAACTGCCGGATTAACTCCGCCCGCGCTGATCCGCTTCCATTTATGCATAAATAAATTTGCACCGCGACTCCACCGCGCACGCGCCGCTGAGAAATACCGGCAAATTTTTTTCCAGCAATGCTTAAATCATAGCTTCCCGGACAATACGAACCGACGATTTCCCTCGCTTCAATCGTTTTATTGTAAGCCGAAAACATCGCCTGTATAAGCTGCCACATCGCTTCATATCCTTGGTTGATATCAATTGCTTTCGTCGTTTCCGGAAAAATGAGGGATATATTGAGCACCCCTTCATCCAGCACGACGGCAAGCCCCCCAGAATTACGGACAATGACATTGTACTTTTGCGCCTTTAAAAATGACACCGCATCATGCAAATAGGGGAGCTTCGCATCTTGAATCCCCAATACTACCGTATTGTAATGAACCCATGTACGAACGACCGTATCAGACTGTCCCGTTCCTACCGATGTGCAAAGTGTATCATCGATCGCAAACGATTGTTTCGCATCAAACATCGGGCCGAAATTCGACTGATCAATAATGCGCCATTTCGCCTGTTGCAACAATTCGTGAACCATTGCTTTTCTCCTTAACGAAGTAATCTGCCAAAAATTATATCACAATATGAAAAAAGGGTGACCACTTG
The DNA here is from genome assembly GCF_003688615.2 of Parageobacillus toebii NBRC 107807. Classification (GTDB taxonomy): domain Bacteria; phylum Bacillota; class Bacilli; order Bacillales; family Anoxybacillaceae; genus Parageobacillus_B; species Parageobacillus_B toebii. The sequence goes on from NZ_CP049703.1 coordinate 840,953, forward strand.
TCACCCTTTTTTCGATTATAGCGATTGCGCCGCGGTAATGAGCGTAAGCTTGTACACATCTTCCGCATTGCAGCCGCGAGACAGGTCGTTAACAGGCTTATTCAGCCCTTGCAAAATCGGACCGACTGCTTCAAAATTACCGAGACGCTGAGCGATTTTATAACCGATATTTCCCGCTTCTAAGCTTGGGAAGATAAATACATTCGCATCTCCTTGAATGACCGAATCCGGCGCTTTCTTTTTCGCGACAGATGGAACGAACGCCGCGTCGAATTGAAACTCGCCGTCTAACACTAAGTCTGGCGCCATTTCTTTCGCAAGCCGCACCGCTTCGACGACTTTTTCCGTTTCCGGTGATTTCGCCGATCCTTTTGTCGAAAAGCTTAACATCGCCACACGTGGTTCGATATCGAACATTTTTGCGGTGTTGGCGCTCTCTACAGCAATTTCCGCTAAATCTTGGCTGTCTGGCGCAATGTTAATCGCGCAATCGGCAAACACGTACTTCTCGTCACCGCGCACCATAATAAATACGCCTGACGTTTTGCGGATGCCTGGTTTCGTTTTAATAATTTGCAATGCAGGTCTTACTGTATCGGCAGTCGAATGTGCCGCACCGCTTACAAGCCCATGCGCTTTATCCATGTACACAAGCATGGTGCCAAAGTAATTTTCATCGAGAAGCATTTCCCGCGCCGCTTCTTCTGTCACTTTTCCGTTGCGGCGTTCGACAAATGCTTTGACAAGCTCGTCCATTCCCTCGTATTGATGCGGGTCGATGATTTCGACATTCGGAAGGGTCAATCCAAGCTCACTTGCTTTTTGTTTTACCGCTTCCTCGTTGCCGATCACAATCGGTGTGACAACTTGTTCATTGGCCAGACGGCTTACCGCAGTTAAAATACGCTCATCAAGACCTTCCGGAAACACAATTTTCCGTTGTTTTCCTACTACTTTTTCTTTTAAGGCAGAAAATAAATCGCTACTCACGAATAATCCTCCTCAATATAAAAAATCCCCATATACTAGGATACTCTTATTATGTAGAAACGCAACCAATTTAAGCACTTGCAATGAATAGTCGATTTATTAAAATAATTCAGTTTACTGGCTTCCACATGCGACATTCGCGTTTTTTTGGCTAAACTATGGTATAGTAGAACTGTAAATTACATATAAGGAGTGAATATAATGAGTGAAGCTGCACAAACACTCGATGGTTGGTATTGTCTTCATGATTTCCGCTCGATCGATTGGAGCGCTTGGAAAACGTTAACGAGTGATGAGCGTGAAGCAGCGATTCGTGAGTTTTTATCTTTAGTCGAAAAATGGCAGGAAACAGAAGATAAAAAAGAAGGCAGTCACGCGATTTATACGATCGTCGGTCAAAAGGCAGATATTATGTTTATGATTTTACGTCCGACGATCGAAGAATTAAATGAAATCGAAACGGCGCTAAACAAAACAAAACTGGCTGAATTTTTGGTGCCGGCCTATTCATATGTTTCTGTTGTCGAGCTAAGCAACTACTTAGCCTCCGGCGACGAGGATCCTTATCAAATTCCGGAAGTGCGCCGCCGCCTCTATCCAATTTTGCCGAAAACGAAACATGTTTGCTTCTATCCTATGGACAAGCGTCGTCAAGGCAATGACAACTGGTATATGCTTTCCATGGAAGAACGCCGCAATTTAATGCGCGCCCATGGTCTGACAGGTCGAAAATATGCCGGCAAAGTGACGCAAATTATCACTGGCTCCGTCGGTTTAGATGACTTTGAATGGGGCGTTACATTATTCTCTGATGACGCATTGCAATTTAAAAAGCTTGTTTATGAGATGCGTTTTGACGAGGTCAGTGCCCGCTACGGGGAATTTGGATCGTTCTTTGTTGGAAATCGTTTAACAGTAGAAAAAGTACCGGTATTTTTACACGTGTAACCTCGACGGGGATGCATCAAGCATCCCCGATTTTTTTTGGACAATCTCCGTTTTTTCTGTCATATACCGTTTTTCTTCCCCATAAATATAAAATCAGAAATTCGTTTATAAATTTGTCACCATTTCTCGCTTCCGCAATAGCCTATTATTGTCGAGAAAAAAGACAATTGAGGTGACGACATGGCTGTTGTGGCACATACAGAGGAAGACGTAAGACTGCTGGCAAGACTGATGCGAGCAGAAGCAGAAGGTGACGGAAGACTTGGCATGTTAATGGTAGGAAACGTCGGAGTGAACCGCTGCATTGCCGATTGCCTTGACTTTCGAGGGATACGCACCATCCGTCAAATGGTGTTTCAAAGCCCGGGCGGCTTTGAAGCAGTTCAAAAGGGCTATTTCTACCAAAGAGCAAGAGACATCGACATTCAATTAGCCCGTCAAGTAATTCGCGGCTGGCGATACCATCCTGCGACAAACGCGCTTTGGTTTTTTAAACCAGCGGGAGAATGTCCAGCGCAGTGGTTCAACCAATGGAACGTCGGTCGTTATAAGTCGCATTGTTTTTATGCGCCATCGCGTAGTGATTGCCCAAGAGTATATTAAATTTTCATAGAGGAGGTTCCCCTATGTCCAATCATTCATATGAAAATGCGTATAACCCGCTAGAAGATGAGCGTCAACAACCGTATCAACCTTATCAATTTTATCAACCTTATCAGCAGTATCCATATGGATATATGTACCCACAAACCTACTATCCAATGGCTTATCCATACTACCAACAACCAATGACAGCGTACCAACAGCCAATGATGGCGCCAACTTCTGAATTTGGTTTGCAGGCGCCTTCTTTCGCGGCCCAAACACCGACAATGGCAAGCCAGCCGTCTATCCCTGGCATGCTGCCAATCGAACAGTCTTACATTGAAAACATTTTGCGCCTCAATAAAGGAAAACTCGTTACCGTATATATGACGTTTGAAAACAACCGCGAGTGGAACGCAAAAATATTCCGCGGAACCATCGAAGCGGCGGGGCGCGACCATTTAATCTTGAGAGACCCGCAAACGGAAATGCGCTACTTATTGCCGATGATTTACCTTGATTATATTACGTTTGACGGGGAAATTGCCTACGAATATCCGTTTGCTGGGGCGACAGCGCAATTGAGCAGCTATTCCCCGCGATAACCGCAAAAAATAAGGTTGCTAGCGGCAACCTTATTTTTTTATGCCGTCCCACGCCGCGCCGACATGTTTGCGGCGATATTTCGTCGCACCTTGGCGATCGTTCTTGGACGCGCGGGCGCTGTACATCTTCTTTCCGTTATACTCACTCTCGCCTACTTGTCCATGATTAGTTTGATCGCTTTTCATATCGTTCCATGGACAGCGGGAGCGGCCTTGCTCGCTCTACCGCCATCCATTCGGCTTCGCTGGTGTTTCCGCCATGGGGCCGAACGGATGGATGAAATTATCGGAATGAAATGGGCGGCCTGGCATCACTGGGTCTTCGGATTGCTCTTTGTTTTTGGCATATCCCTGTAAACGAACGTCAGAAAAACTTTCGGTCATTTGCCACCCGCAAAGAACTGTTTATATTCCAAAAAATAAGGAGCGCTTCATGGAACCGCTCCTTTCAACTTATTTTCATTGCCGCATAACCGATCAGCACCCACGCGATTAAAAAGGCAACGCCACCAAATGGGGTGATCATCCCAAGCGGTTTGATTTGCGTCACGCTTAACACATATAAGCTTCCGGAAAAAAGGACAATGCCAATAAACATAATCCAGCCAGCTGTTGTCAATAGGCTGATATTCGGAAACTTACCAAGCAATAGACCAACGACAAACAAGCCGAGTGCGTGGAACATTTGATATTGCACGCCCGTTTTCCATATTTCTAAGTAACGGTCCGGAATTTTTCCTTCTAACCCATGCGCTCCGAACGCCCCGAGCGCAACCGCTAAAAATGCATTGATCGCTCCAAGGAGCACAAACATTTTCATTGATCTCCGTCCCCTCATGAACAATTTTTCATCACTATGATAACGTATTTCCACACAAAAGAAAACGATATGGGCAGATTGACTATTCTTTTGCTTACTTAAAAATCGAATAACGATGGACCGTTTGCATCATCTCCGATTTCGATTCGCTCCCCTTTCCCTTGTGAGATGGAAAGCGGAGGCACCTCAACGGAAGAAGCGACTGGCATTTCCTTTTCTTTCCCTTCTTCCAACACTAAATCACAAAGGGCGCGAACAACGGCAATATGCTCACGTAAACGTTGCGGACTAGCAGCCGTCTTCGCCTGCCGCAGCTGTTCCTCCATTTTCATTAAAATAGTTGTGATCGGTATATTCAACTCCTTCACTCCTATCTACATAAAATCGCGCTGAACTCCTAGCGCTGTCATCTCTTCCCGCTCGTTTTAAATATTTTCAATCTGCCAATCAATCGGTTCACGCCCCACTTTTTGCAAAAAAGCATTTGTCCGCGAAAACGGGCGATGCCCAAAAAAGCCGCGCGCAGCGGAAAACGGGCTTGGATGTGGCGCTTCAATAATGTAATGATGCGGATTGGTAATCAGTTCTTTTTTCGCTTGCGCATGCCGCCCCCACAAAAGAAAGACAACGGGATCTTGTTTTTCATTGACAAGCTCAATCACGCGGTCCGTAAAAAATTCCCATCCTTTTCCTTTATGTGAATTCGCTTGCCCGCGCCGTACGGTTAATACAGTGTTTAACAATAATACTCCTTGCTTTGCCCACTTTACTAAATAACCGTTGTTCGGAATGTAGCAACCTAAATCGTCATGAAGCTCTTTAAAAATATTGACTAGCGACGGCGGCAGCGGAACCCCTGGTTTGACAGAAAAACTCAACCCGTGCGCCTGTCCCGGTCCGTGATACGGATCTTGTCCTAAAAGCACCACTTTCACCTGTGCATACGGTGTATAATGAAGTGCATTAAAAATATCATACATATCCGGATAAATCGTTTTCGTGCGATATTCCTCTTTTAAAAACTCACGCAACTTTATGTAGTACGGCTTATGAAACTCTTCTTCGAGCAATGGAGCCCAGTCATTTTTTAAAATTGCCATACCCCCATAACTCCTTTTCATTTGTTCATCATTAATGTATCACAACTCATTTTATTATTAAATTGTTCAGCGAGAAACTGAAATAGCCAAATGAACAGCGCCACATATTCGAATTCGTTGCAGATGAAACCAATGATGTTTAAGCGTTTGCCAATCGTCTTCAGCTTGTCGATAAACTGAGAGCGCCTTATCCATAAAGGCGCTCTCCTTCCAAATTAAAATTGAGTTTTTTCTTCTAAAAAGCTTTTTAACTCTGAAATCGGGATTCGCACTTGCTCCATTGTGTCGCGGTCGCGCACCGTCACCATGCCGTCTTGTTCGGAATCGAAATCGTACGTAATACAGAACGGTGTACCAATTTCATCTTGACGGCGATAACGTTTGCCGATCGAACCAGACTCGTCATAGTCCACCATGAAATATTTCGATAGGTCTTCATAAATGCGGCGCGCGCCTTCCGATAGTTTTTTCGACAGCGGGAAGACAGCTGCTTTATAAGGAGCTAGCGCCGGATGCAGACGCATCACTGTCCGTGTCGTACCGTCTTCCAGCTCCTCTTCATCGTAGGCGTCAATCATGAACGCAAGCGTCACGCGGTCCGCCCCAAGAGATGGCTCAATGCAATAAGGGATATAACGTTCGTTCGTGTCTTGGTCAATATATCGGAAATCTTCGCCGGAATATTCCATATGTTGTCTTAAATCATAATCCGTACGTGACGCAATTCCCCATAGCTCGCCCCAGCCAAACGGGAATTTGTATTCAATATCGGTTGTGGCGTTGCTGTAGTGCGACAATTCTTCTTTCGTATGGTCGCGAAGACGGATGTTTTCCGGCTTCATGCCTAATGACAACAGCCATTGCTTGCAAAACTGTTTCCAATAATCAAACCATTCTAGCTCCTCACCAGGTTTACAGAAAAATTCTAACTCCATTTGCTCGAATTCGCGGGTACGGAACGTAAAGTTTCCTGGCGTAATTTCATTGCGGAAGCTTTTGCCGATTTGCGCGATGCCGAACGGCAGTTTTTTTCGCATCGTACGCTGGACGTTTTTAAAGTTCACGAAAATGCCTTGCGCCGTTTCCGGGCGGAGATAAATTTCGTTTGCACTTGATTCCGTTACTCCTTGATATGTTTTAAACATTAAATTAAATTGACGAATGTTCGTAAAATCATGGCTGCCGCATTCTGGGCAGGCGATGTTATGCTCTTTAATGAGCTCTTCCATTTTTTCGAACGGAAGACCATCAACGATCATTTCGATTCCTTTTTCTTCCAACGCATTTTCGATCAGCTTGTCAGCGCGGTGACGAGCTTTGCATTGTTTACAGTCAATCATTGGGTCATTGAAGTTGCCTAAATGGCCGGATGCTTCCCACGTTTTTGGATTCATTAAAATCGCCGCGTCCAAACCGACGTTATAAGGTGATTCTTGAACGAACTTTTTCCACCATGCCCACTTAATGTTGTTTTTTAATTCCGTTCCTAATGGGCCGTAATCCCATGTGTTTGCTAAGCCGCCGTAAATTTCTGAACCTGGAAATACAAAGCCGCGATGTTTTGCATGTGCAACAATTTGCTCCATTGTCACTGACATAACTGTTTCCTCCTTTACTGTTTTCTTTAGACATACAAAAACGCTCTCGCCACTAGGCCTTATGCCTAGGGACGAGAGCGTGACTCCCGCGGTTCCACCCTAGTTGATGCGACCTGCGCATCCACTTTTTCAGGAAAGTAACTCCGGACTGCCGTTTCATTAACCATCTTCGCCAGGCTTCCACCGTCCCCGGCTCGCTATGGAAGAGAGGGCTAACTACTATCGATCCATCATCGCTACAGCATATTCCATTTTGCTAATTATAATAGCAAAATCAAAAAACGCTCGTCAATGGCCAACACCATTTTTTAAACATGTTTTAAACGACACAGTCTTGATATTATCGGCGTTCCATCCCAAACAATCTTGCTTTTTGCTCTTCGTTTTTTCACTTCCGGCTCATCAAGCAGCAACCAAAAGTTTTTCATCGGCAAATTCCCAAGCCCGTGCTTTTCGCTTAACCGATTTAAGTACATTTGTCGTTTGTCGCTCATCTGTCGCGACAAGTTGTCTCCATCATTGGAAAAAGCGTACAATACGCTCGCGACCGCGACACGCTTGATGCGAAACGCCTCGGACACGCGTAAAAAAAAGTCCCAATCCCAATAATGGTGAACATTCGGATCAAAATAACCGAGGTGATCATGAATCGATTTTCGGTATAAACTCCCGGATGGAACGTATGTAGAAAATCTCCGCATCGCTTCCCGGTCATATTCATAAGCGAATAAGAAGCGGTCTGTCGGGATACGCTGTCCGTTTTCGATTCGATAATGGAAAATTTCTACATCTGAATAAACGAAGTCCACATCGGCAATTTCCGCAACCATTTGCTCTATATGACAAGGAAGCAATATATCGTCATCATCGCAAAGCATAATGAGTTCCCCTTTTGCCGCTTTAACGCCGATATTTCTCGCCTCGACATGTCCGACATTGTCGCGGCAATGGATGAGATGGACGCGCAACTCTGGATATAACGCGACAATATCATCAACACGCTCGCCACCATCATTTACAACGATCACTTCAAAATAACGATATGTCTGTCTGTTTAATGATTCTAATAATTCCGCAAGCGGATACAGACGATTATAGGTGGGAACGACAACCGATACAAAGGGACGCAAAGTCCGCTCACCGCCTCTCTTTTTCTCCCCACAAAAAAGAAGGAGCAATTACCCTTAAGGTATAAGCTCCTCCCCCTTTTTGTCAACCGCTATGCCAATTCCTGTTGCTTCGTTTCTTTTCCTAACACCCATACCGCAATAACGCCAATGAAAATAGAAATACAGAAAATCAGAAAAATCGTTGTAATCGTAATATGTCTATTGACAAGATAGCCGACGAAAAGCGGTCCTAAAATGCCGCCGATGCGTCCAAATGACGCCGCCATCCCAGCTCCCGTGCCGCGAATCGAAGTCGGGTAAAGCTCTGGAGTATAGGCGTATAACGCTCCCCATGCGCCAAGGTTAAAAAACGATAGTAAAATGCCAAAGGTCATGAGCAGTGCAAGCGAATCCGCGTTGCCAAAGAAATAGGCACTAACGGCCGTACCAATCAAATACGTGATGAGCACAAATTTCCGACCCGCTCGTTCAATAAGCCATGCGGCGCTAAAATAGCCAGGCAATTGCGCCAGCGTCATAATCAAGACATACTCGAAGCTTTTAATTAAGCTAAACCCTTTCATAACCATTACGCTTGGCAGCCATAAAAACATACCGTAGTAAGAAAATACGACGCAAAACCAAAGCACCCAAAGCATGAACGTTTCTTTCCGGTAAGAAGACGACCAAACCTTGACGATGTTGTCCCATACGGTTTCTTCTTTGCGCGCACTTGTAAACCTTGGCGAATCAGGCAATCCCCATCGTAAATATAGGGCGTATAACGCCGGAATCGCCGCAAGCAATAGCGCTGTTTGCCAACCGTATGTTGGAATGACAAAATACGAAATTAACGCGGATAACAACCAGCCGACTGCCCAAAAGCTTTCCAGCAGCACAACAGCTTTTCCACGTTCTTGCGCTGGCACGCTTTCCGATACAAGCGTCGAAGCAACCGGCAGTTCTCCGCCCAACCCCATGCCTATGAGAAACCGTAAAACTAAAAACGCCGTCAATGTCGTCGTTAAGGCAGATAGTCCGCTTCCGATCGAGAATAATAATAGTGTAATAATAAACACGTTTTTTCTGCCGATGCGGTCGGCCAACAATCCGAATAACAGCGCGCCAACTGCCATACCGATGGAGTTGATGCTGCCGATCCATCCCATTTGTTCGACACTTAAGTTCCAATCTTTTTGCAACGCCGCGATAATAAACGACAGCATGCCAACATCCATCGCGTCAAACATCCAGCCAAGCCCGGCAACTCCTAACAGCTTTCGCTGCGAAATCGTTTGTTGAATCATGTAAATCCTCCTATTTTTACAAGTGTAAAGACACCTTTTACATCATTATAGGGGGTTTTGGCTGCTTATTCAATAATCGATTTTTTGTTTGCTGATAGAAATACATAAGTTATATGTTTTTTAATATGATGTTCTGTATGAGCAAGAATATTCCCCATCCTCCTATTCCAAGCACAACGGATAATATAAATGAAAAAGAGGATAAGCCATTGACTTATCCTCTAGTTATACCAAATTATCTTGCAAATACTTCTTTAATCGTATATTCCAGCCACTCCTTCACTGTTTCAAACGCAAAACGAACGTTGAGGCGCTCGGTCCATTGATGGGCGCCGCGTCCGACCGGACCGACATTGAGCACCGGAACTTGAAATTTTGCCAGCGCATCAAACGGCAAATGATAGCCGCGATTCCACACCGGCATGTTATCGGTAAGAGCTCGTAAAGAAGATGAAGATTGCTGCAAGCCGACATAGCTTAAGTCGGAAATTCCGCCGAAGTAATGTTGCTGCACAAGAGAAATGCCATGCTTTTCTTGCGCGTATTTTTGCAGCTTCGCAACAAGACGCTGAACGAGCGGATCGCTGCTGGCGGTGACAGCCGGGTAATACGGAGGAGCATAAAACAGAACGATCATCGGCGCGAAATCTTTACAAAGTATAGCAAGCCGGTCGACTAGTTTGATCGTTTTCTCCCGCTCGTCTTTCGCTGCTTCCGTTGATAAAACGCTTGCTTCAAGCTGTTCGATTCTTTCTAATCCAACCATCTCCACTGCTTTCTTTCTTAACTCTGAAAAAGTGAATACGTTGATAGACAGCGGTTTCGGCGCCCATTTTTCGAGTTTCGCAAAGCGGGACGCTTCATCGTTATAACGCTCTTCGATGCGTTTTGCCGCCCGCTTTGCGATCGCGATTAACGAGTTCGTCACGTCATCGAGCGACCTTTTCTGCAAAAATAAATTAAATAACGTTACCGCGCGATGCGGTATTTGCACAGAATATTCTTCTTTTCAATCGGTCTGCAATAAGTTTGTCGGCGGCGGACTGACTTCCCCACTAAACACTTCGCAAAAATCAGTGTTAAATTCTAATTCATTAGCGATTTGCGCCGCCATGAAATTGGCATTTAGCCCTGCGAACGGTTCTCCGACATGCGTTTCTTTTCCGTAACAATAAAAGCCCGGCAGCACTTTTCCAATCGAGCCGGTGTAAATGTAATTCGCTTTGTCCCCTGGGTAGCGAGTAAACATCGGTTCGGAATTAAGCACAAGCCGATAGGTTAATCCGTATTTTTCTGCCATTTCGACAAGGATCGGCACGGCCGCACGCATTCCTACCGAGCTCACTTCCTCATCCGGTACCGTAAGCAGCAGTAAATTTCCTTCAAACTTTCCTTGGCATGCTTGCTCGATCAGCGACATATGAAGAGCAAGACCGCACTTCATATCCATCACGCCGCGGCCAAATAACCATTCCCCTTCTTCCATATCAGCTTGCACATCAGAAGGAAGCTGTTGTTTCTGTTCGTAAAACCGCTCCGTCAGCTTTTCGGGAGAAAATGCGGCGTCCTTCCATGCCCCGTAATCTTGCACATCGACCACATCAAAATGGCTGATGAGAATGACGGTATCGCGCACTTGTTCCGCTTTTTTCACCAGTGCGGTTACAAAATAACGGCCATCACCTGTCGGATGCAATTGCACAAATTTATTATTTCCCCGGAAATAATCAAGTGTGCACAACTGTTCCGTGATGTATTGTGCAAGTAACACTTCCGCTTCTGTCCCGCTAATGCTTGGATATTCAACTAAATGACAAAGCAATTGCTTTAATTGTTGCGTCGTTTGCCATTTCATCCCGATCCCCCATTATTTTTGATATCGTTCTCCCTTATTTTAGCAAAAAATAACGCCGCCACCTATGGCAGGTGCGGCGTTACAAACTCCATTTTTGGATGTCAAAGTTCGACAAATAAAATCATTTGATAACATTGCGAAAAATACGGAGCCTGCCGCAATGGGCAGTGGTTACGCATTTTTCGTTTCGATATGAAAAATCACTGTTTCTCCTTTTGTCGCCTTCGTTTCGGATGTTTTTTGCAAGCTTGCCACGGCATCGCCGTTTGTCACGATAATCGGTGTGACCGTGCTTTTCGCTTTTTGTTTGACAAGATCTAGGTCTACCGTTAATAAACGCTGGCCGGCTTTGACACGGTCTCCGGCTGCTACATGCGCTGTAAATCCTTCGCCATTCATCGAAACCGTTTCCAATCCCACATGAATTAACAGCTCTACGCCCGCTTCCGAACGCAAACCGACCGCGTGTTTTGTTGGGAATACTTGCACGACTTCCCCATTGACAGGCGCAACGACTTCTCCTTCCGTTGGTTCAATCGCGATACCGTCTCCCATCATTTTTTGCGAAAAAACGGGATCAGGAACTTCTTCTAGAGGCTTGATTGTGCCTGTCAACGGCGCAACCACATCTTCATGAGTCGGCTTTTCTTTTTTGCCAAACCATTTTTTAAACATGTAGTCCATCCTTTCTTCTTTTTTAAATAAACGAGATAAATGAACAAAAAAAACCTAAAACGCCACCATCGTGTTCGTCTTAGGTCTTGCCTGCAGTCGCAGTCACAATCCCATCCTTTTTCATATTTAGGGTAAATGGAAATGCCAAATTTGTCAAAGAATAACGATATAAGTTCATTGGAAATTCATATTTTGGCTATGCTCATTGTCTTAAGCATCGGCAAATCTCGTCCGCCACTTCACGGATAGTCAATTTCCCGCCGATGTCAGAAGTTTTTATGCCATCTGTTGCTACACTTCGATAATCGGTTCCTTTATAATAAAGCCCCTGCACACTCCTCTCAAAAATTGGTTTCGTGCTAAAATAAAAACAAACAATTTTTTGTTTGTGCATTTCCACAAATTCACGTTATGAAACGAGGGAAACGGATATGACTCATCACGATGACCCATTTCAAGGGAACTTCGACAGCCTCGAAGAATTTGCGGACCATATTAGCGATCTGTTGCAATGTCCGATTACGATTGAAGACGCAAACCATCGGCTCATCGCCTATAGCGCTCACGATGACTATACCGATCCGGCGCGTACCGCAACGATTATCAGCCGGCGCGTACCCGAAAAAGTGATTAATAGTTTATGGAAGCAAGGGGCGATCCCGGCGTTATTAAGCAGTCGTGACCCTGTCCGTGTCGCGGCCATTTCCGAAGTCGGTCTCGGCAGTCGTGTCGCCGTCTCGATTTGGAAAAACGACGAAGTAATCGGATTTATTTGGGCATTGGAAACAGACCGCACGTTATCGAAAGAGGATATGGAGCTGTTAAAAAAAGCAGCAAAAGCAGCGAAAAATAAAGTATTGCAGCTGTATATGCGCAAAAATAAAAAAGAAGAACGGGTTCAGGAATTTTTTTGGAAGCTGTTGACGGGACATATGACGACAGAGGAAGAAATTAAAGAAAATTTCGAGATGATGCAAATCCCGACCGCTCCTTTATTTTCTGTCATCGTTTTTCGGCTTGCCAACGAAATTACGAGAGAGATTGAAAAACAAATTTCTTATCTGTTACAGACAACTCAACAAATTCAACTTCTTCTGTATACGACAGACCGGAGTGATGTCATTTTATTGGCAACACCGAAAAATGTAAATCAACCGCTGCAAGAGTTTAACTGCTTTATCCAATCATTCGCGACGAAAATGAAGGAGCGATTTCACATTAGCAGCATTCAAAGCGGCTTCGGCGGTATATACGAAACGTATACATGCATCGAAAAAAGCTACAAGGAAGCTTTAACAGTGCTGAAAATGAAAGAAAAGTTTCCGGCGCAAATCAGCTCCATTTATGGATATCAACAATTGGGCATTTATCAATTTTTTGATTTATTGTTAGAGAAAAAACGACAAGGAGAGTTTACCAACACGGCTTTACTCAAATTACAATCGTATGATCAAAAACACCATAGCGATTTAGTCGAAACATTCGAAATCTTTTTCGACCACGACAGCAATGTCAATGAAACGGCGAAAGCGTTAAACATTCATCCAAACACCCTTGCTTACCGACTAAAACGCATCGCCGAAATTGGTGAAATTGACTTACATGATATCAATCAAAAAGTAAAACTATATATCGATATTAAACTTGCCAAATATGAAGCGCTCCATTAAATTAATTTGTGGAAATCCACAAAATGATAGCGCTTCTTTTTTCCTTCTTAACAAAGAAAAAATTATTACAACCATTTATACTATAATTAAGGCCAAAATACGAGGGAGGAATTTCACTCATGATTATTGGGGTACCAAAAGAAATTAAAAATAACGAAAACCGTGTTGCGATCACGCCGGCGGGCGTTATGTCATTCGTTCAAGCTGGACATACGGTGTTAGTGGAAAAAGACGCAGGAATTGGAAGCGGTTTCACTAATGAAGATTATGCAAGCGCTGGAGCGCAAATTATCGATCAAGCACAAGACGTATGGGCAAAAGCGGATATGATCATGAAAGTAAAAGAGCCGCTGCCAAGCGAATATAACTATTTCCGCCCAGGACTAATTTTATTCACGTATTTGCATCTTGCTGCAGAACCGGAATTGGCGCGTGCACTGAAAGAAAAAGGCGTAATTGCGATCGCGTACGAAACTGTACAAGTCGGCCGCACCCTTCCGCTTCTTACGCCGATGAGCGAAGTAGCAGGACGCATGGCGGCGCAAATCGGCGCGCAATTTTTAGAAAAACCAAAAGGCGGAAAAGGCATTCTTCTCGGTGGTGTTCCAGGAGTAAGCCGCGGTAAAGTGACGATCATCGGCGGCGGTACTGTCGGAACGAATGCGGCAAAAGTCGCAGTCGGTTTAGGCGCAGATGTAACGATCATCGATTTAAGCGCAGACCGCCTTCGCGAGCTAGATGACATTTTCGGCCACCAAATTACGACATTAATGTCCAACCCAATGAACATTGCTCAAGCGGTCGCAGAGTCGGATCTTGTGATCGGCGCTGTTTTAATCCCAGGAGCAAAAGCACCAAAACTTGTTACAGAAGAAATGGTCAAAGCGATGAAACCAGGTTCCGTCATTGTCGATGTCGCGATTGACCAAGGCGGTATCGTCGAGACAAGCGACCACGTCACGACGCACGACAACCCAACATACGTCAAACACGGTGTCGTTCACTATGCGGTTGCCAACATGCCTGGAGCGGTTCCAAGAACATCCACGCTCGCATTAACGAATGTAACGATTCCATACGCTCTGCAAATCGCTAACAAAGGTGTTCATCAAGCCGTCGCAGACAACCCGGCGTTAAAACTTGGCGTCAACGTCGCAAACGGCGAAATCACTTACGAAGCAGTTGCCCGCGACCTTGGCTACAACTATGTCCCAGTGGAAGAAGCGTTAGGAAAACAACTAACCGCAAATTAATCCATCATACCGGTACTGCGCGCCTGGCGCAGTGCCGGTTTTTTATTCCTTTGCCACAACCACTTTTCTATCTTATCGAAGTGATTTTATGCTATTATTAAAGAATCATGATACATACGAGGGAGGAATGCACCATGGCAATGCCTAAAGCACTGACCATCGCCGGTTCTGACAGCAGCGGCGGCGCTGGCCTTCAAGCGGACTTAAAAACGTTTCAAGAACTTGGCGTATACGGAATGACCGCGATTACGACGATCGTCGCGATGGATCCACATAAACAATGGTTTCATCAAGTGTTTCCGATCGATCTCGCTACTATCGAAGCGCAGCTCGAAACCATTATTGTTGGCGTCGGAGTTGACGCGATGAAAACCGGCATGCTTCCGACAACAGATATCATTGAACTTGCCGCAAAAACGATTGAAAAACATCAATTGACCAATGTTGTCATTGACCCGGTAATGGTATGTAAAGGAGCGGACGAACCGCTTCATCCGGAAAATACAGTATGCTATCGCGAAGTGCTTGTGCCAAAAGCGACAGTAGTAACACCAAACTTATTCGAAGCAGCACAATTAAGCGGGCTAAGCCGCATTGAAACGGTGGAAGATATGAAGGAAGCGGCGGGAAGAATCCATGAGTTTGGCGCAAAATATGTAATCGTAAAAGGCGGACGCAAAATTCCTCATGAAAAAGCGATCGACGTCCTATACGATGGAAAAACGTTCGAATTGTTGGAATCCGATCGCATCGAAACAACTTATACACACGGCGCAGGCTGCACGTTCTCCGCTGCGATCGCTGCAGAACTTGCGAAAGGAAAGCCGGTGAAAGAAGCGATCGCAACGGCGAAGGAGTTCATTACGGAAGCAATTCGCCATTCTTTCCCGCTCAACCAATATGTCGGGCCAACAAATCATGGCGCGTACCGCCGCTATCATCAATAATGAGGCAGGAGACACTTCCTGCCTATTTTCTTTGCATCGCGTCATAAACATGATAATATAGAAAGCAAAACGACTACGAAAGAAGGATGTGTGAATCCATTGAGAGTATCTGCTGTTCAATACCATCTCCATACCATTGATTCGTTCCAGCAATTTGCCGATCAAGTAACCCATTACGTAAAAACCGCACAAGAGTTCGAAGCGGAATTTGTCCTGTTTCCCGAATTTATAACCACCCAGCTGTTATCCATTCCGACCGGTTCAGGAAAAGCCGCAGCCATTGATGACTTGCCAAATTATACAGAACCGTATTACGAGCTATTCACTTCGTTAGCGAAACAAACGGGCATGTACTTAATTGGCGGCACACATGTTATTCGCAAAAACGGAAAGTTATATAATGTCGCCCATTTATTTACACCAGACGGACAAATTCATCAACAAGCAAAGCTGCATATTACGCCGACGGAAGTAAAAGAATGGGGCATTGCTCCGGGAGAAAGCATCAATGTGTTCGAAACAGAAAAAGGGACGATCGCGCTTTTGACGTGCTATGATATTGAGTTTCCAGAAGTCGTCCGCATCGTTCGCGCCAAAGGGGCGGATGTCATCTTCTGCCCATCATGCACCGACGACCGCCATGGATTCCATCGCGTTCGTTATTGCTGCCACGCGCGCGCCGTCGAAAACCAAGTGTATGTCGTCACGACAGGCACGGTCGGCTCGCTGCCAACCGTCGACTTCATGCGCGCCAACTTCGGCCAGGCCGCGGTCATTACGCCAAACGACATTCCGTTCCCGCCGCGCGGCATTTTAGTCGAAGGGGAAATCAACGATGACATGGTGGTCACCGCCGACCTTGACTTGTCGCTGTTGTATAAAGTGCGCGAAAAAGGTTCGGTGACGACATGGCGCGACCGCCGCACGGATTTATATCCAGATTGGAAATAAGGGAGAGGACGAATCGATGAAATACGTACGAATTACAAGCATTGACGACCCGCTTTTTGCAAAAATGTATGAGTTGCTAAAAACAGTATTTCCAAAAGAAGAAGTGCTCGAGTTTGAGCTGTGGAAAGAACCGCTCCAAGACCAGAATTTGCGCGTCTGTGTCGCCATACTAGACGATAATGTCGTCGGTGCGACCGAATACCGCTACTACCCGGACATGAACGTCGCGATGACGGACTTTACAATCATCGGTAAAGAAGGGCTTGGCATCGGCCGCTTTTTAATGGAACACCGCGAGAAAGATTTGCTAGGGATGGCCGCCAAGCACGGCAACGAGCTATTGGGCATGTTTGCGGAAATTTACGACCCTTATCGCGTGCAAGATCATTCGTTCGGCGGCATTAAACCGATGGACCCTTACGTCCGCCGCGAAGTGTTGTCCCATATCGGCTACCGCAAGCTTAACTTTCCGTACGTCCACCCTTCGTGGAAAAATGATGGGGAAGCGGTATCCGCCCTTGATTTTTGCTTCCTATCTTATAGCCATAAGGGAGACACGCTGCCGGCCGATCTCATCGTCCGCTTTCTTCAGACGTACTATGCGATTTTGCCAAACAAATCAGACGCCTGGCATGACATGATAGAAAACTTAAAAACGAAAACGGAAGTGGAATTGCTGCCGATTTAACGAAAAAAACCCCGGATGCGACAACACGTCCGGGTTTTTTTCTTATAACGATGCTTTGAAACGGTCAAACTGCTCAGCAATTTTACCTTCCGGCGCCTTTGTTAACAAGCTGACGATCACAATCGCCGCCAAACTCGCAGCGAAGCCTGGAATCATTTCATAAAGCAAGCTTTTTAAATACGCTGATTGCGTCCAGAGAATAACGGTCATTGCTCCTGCAACCATGCCGGCAAGCGCACCCCATTTCGTCATGCGCCGCCAGAACAGACTTAATAAAATGACGGGACCGAACGAAGCGCCAAAACCTGCCCACGCATAGCCGACCAAGTTTAAAATCGTATCGTTTTTCGTATACGCCAACGCCGACGCTACTAACGCTACAATGAGCACGGAAAGCCGGCCGACGAAAACTAATTCTTTATCCGAAGCCGAACGGCGGAATAATACTTTATATAAATCTTCCGTTAAGGAACTTGACGTCACCAGAAGCTGCGAAGAAATCGTGCTCATAATCGCCGCTAAAATCGCCGAAAGCAAAAATCCGGTAATGAGCGGATGAAATAAAATTTCTCCGAGCTTGACAAAGACGGTCTCCGGATCGCCAAGCTTCGGACCGTGCTCAGAAAAATAGGCGATTCCAAATAACCCTGTCAACATCGCGCCGACAACGGAGAAAATCATCCACCCCATTCCAATGCGGCGGGCATTTTTCATTTCCTTGACCGATGAAATCGCCATAAAACGGACAATAATGTGCGGTTGTCCGAAATAACCGAGACCCCACGCAAACAGCGAAATAATACCGAGGAAGCTAGTTCCTTTCCATAAATCGAGCAAATTAGGATCAATGTTTTTAATGGTAGTAAACGTATCGCCGACACCGCCCGTATGGAAAAGCGTTACGGCCGGGACAAGAATAAGAGCAATAAACATAATCGTTCCTTGCACAAAATCGGTCCAACTAACAGCCAAAAATCCTCCAAACAATGTATACGCAACAACGACACCAGCAACAATCCATAGCCCTGTATGATAACTTGTGCCAAATGAGTTTTGAAACAGCACCGCTCCAGATACAAGACCAGAAGATACATAAAAGGTAAAGAAAATCATAATAACAAGACCGGAAATTAACCGAAGCAGCTTCGATGTATCGCCGAATCTATTTTCCAAAAATTCCGGAATCGTAATCGAATCATTTGCTACTTCCGTATATACACGCAAACGAGGCGCAACATATAACCAATTCGCATATGCTCCAAGCGTAAGCCCAATAACAATCCATGATGCACTTAATCCTTGCGCATACATTGCTCCTGGAAGCCCCATCAACAGCCAACCGCTCATATCGGAAGCCCCCGCACTGAGCGCTGTGACCGCAGGGCCTAACGTCCTTCCCCCAAGCATATAATCGGAAAGGTTGGACGTACGTTTATAAGCCCAATACCCAATAAGAAGCATCCCAATCATATACACTGCGACAGAAATCAATACCAAGGCATTCTCCCCTTTCCTTTGTTGCCTTCTCTATCATCATAACGAAAGAATATTATTTTTACAATAATAATTATAATTTTCCAATTGTTTAGAACATAAATATATTATAAGGTTTTCCAAAAAACAAAACGAATATTCAATTAATTTATAATATAAAAATAAACCAACCCACTTCTGCTACATTATTTTATAAAAATGAATATTCATTTGTTTCAAGAATATTATAAATTGAAATTCAACTAATAGAATATAATAGTGAGGAGGTTTATTAATACGATCGCTGTAGTGCTTGCGTTGCTTACAGCGTTGGCTGCATGTGGTGGAAAATCTGCGGAACCGAGTTCTTCTTCCTCTTCGGGAAAAGAGGAAACAAAGAAAAAAATTATCGTCGGAACAGACGCTGCGTTTGCACCGTTTGAGTACATGGATAAAGGGGAAATCGTCGGTTTTGACGTTGACTTGTTAGATGCGGTTATGAAAGAAGCTGGCATCGACTATGAACTGAAAAATATCGGCTGGGATCCGCTCTTTGCCGCATTGCAAAGCAAAGAAATCGATATGGCGATCTCCGGCATCACGATCAATGATAAGCGGAAACAAACATACGATTTCTCCATTCCTTATTTTGAATCCACCTATATGATTATGGTGAAAGAAAATAGTCCAATCAAAAATGCGCTTGACTTAAAAGGAAAAACGATCGGCGTCCAAAACGGCACCACGGGACAAGCAGCAGTAGAAAAATTGCTTGGAAAAGAAAATAAAAACATTAAAAAATTCGAAAACACGGTTGTGGCGATTATGGACTTATTAAACGGCGGCGTCGAGGCGGTCGTTACGGACAACGCGGTGGCAAGCGAGTATGTGAAAAACAATCCGGATAAAAAAATCAAAACCATCGCCGATCCAGAACATTTCGAGTCTGAGTTTTACGGGCTGATGCTCCCGAAAGGAAGCGACTTGAAGCCAAAAGTGGACGAAGCGACAAGGTTTTTTACGGACCACAACAGCAAAAAGCTGGTCTTCGCCATGCTGTTTCCATCCGCAAACAAAAAAGAATCCTTCCCTCGCATTTAGGGAAGGCTAAACAGAACGACCCAGCTGCTTTGCCAGCCGTTCGCGAATGCGCGGATTTAACGTTTGCCACATCCATTTTTCAAATAGCTCCTTTTTTTCTTGAAATGGTAAATAGTAGCGCTCGCCTGCTTGTTGGCGCGCTCTCTCGGTTACATCGTATAACGCAAGCGCTGCCGCCACTGATATATTAAAACTTTGGACAAACCCATACATTGGAATCATAAACGTCGCATCAGCGGCACGAATCGCCTCTTGCGACACACCGCTATGCTCGTTGCCAAATAGAAGCGCCGTCGGCCGCGACACATCGATGTCGCCAAGGCGAAGCGTTCCTTCGCCGAGATAGCTGGCATACACTTGATACCCTTTTGCTTGCAGCTCTTTAATCGTCGTTACAATATCCGGTTTTTGCTGCAGCGTCAGCCATTTATCGGCATGTCGCGTCACAAGCGGGTTCGGCTGAAACGGCGCTTTTCCAGTGACGACATACACATCCTGCACGCCAAACGCTTCCGCTGTCCGCAACACCGCCGCTTGGTTATGCGGATCGTCGACTGCTTCAGTCAATACCGTAATATAACGCGTCCGCTTTTGAAGTACATCATACATCCGCTTTAACCGTTCCGGTAAAATCATTTCCCAAATAAGACGCGTTTCTTCCGTCAACACCCCTTCTTTTTGCAGCTGTTCAATGAACGCTTTTGCTTCTTGCTCGTTCATTGCCATCACCTTCGTTTCTTCTAATAATCTACCTAGAACGAATCTCATTGTACAAAATTTTGACAATGCGAGCAAACACAACAAGCCGAAAAACTTCTTAATAAATCCATACATTCCCATTTTTTTATTGCCTATCATGAACCATAATACATATTACAAAGCAAATGATATATTTATTAGAATATTATTAATTTTATTTAAATAACAAAGATACCACTTATTTCATATATAAATACATTTACAAATATTTATCCAGCATATACTATATTAAATGTAAACGCTTTAAAAAATTTTTTAAAATAATTTATTTTTTATTTGCTTTTTACAAAATTGTCCCGATCGATAGGAGGAAACGATTATGCAAACTCCAAAAAATGAACAAAAATTACATCGTGGATTAGAGGAAAGACATATTTCTCTTATGTCTCTTGGGGCAGCGATTGGGGTCGGGCTATTTCTTGGCTCTGCATCTTCCATCAAATTAGCGGGACCGGCGATTTTGCTTGCTTATGCGGTAAGCGGCGCGATTATGTTCTTTATTATGCGCGCACTCGGCGAAATGGCCGTGGAAAACCCGGTTGCCGGTTCATTCAGCCGCTACGCGCATGACTATTTAGGACCGCTTGCTGGTTATTTAACCGGGTGGAACTATTGGTTTTTATGGGTAGTTACTTGCATCGCGGAAATCACCGCTGCCGGCATTTATATGCAATTTTGGTTCCCTGATACGCCAAGATGGATATGGGCGCTAGCCGCTTTAATAATGATGACATTAATCAATTTCCTCGCTGTCAAGGCGTACGGGGAATTAGAATTTTGGTTTGCGCTTATTAAAATTGTCACCATTGTATTTATGATCATCGTTGGCTTGGGCATGATTCTGTTCGGAATCGGCAATGGCGGAGTCGCCACAGGCATCAGCAACCTTTGGGAACATGGCGGATTTCTCCCGAACGGCTTTACCGGTGTGTTAATGTCTTTGCAAATGGTGATGTTCGCCTACTTAGGAATTGAAATGCTCGGCGTTACGGCCGGCGAAGTGAAAAATCCGGAAAAATCGCTGACCAAAGCGGTCAATAGCGTATTTTGGCGCATTTTAATTTTCTACGTGGGCGCATTATTTGTCATCATGTCCATTTACCCTTGGAACGAAATCGGCGAAAAAGGAAGCCCGTTTGTCTTAACATTTGAAAAAATCGGCATTCACGCCGCTGCGGGAATCATCAACTTTGTCGTTTTAACGGCTGCGTTGTCTTCCTGTAACAGTGGAATTTTCAGCACAAGCCGCATGCTCTTCAACTTGGCTGAGCAAAAAGAAGCACCGCCTTCCTTCGCTAAACTGACAAAGCGCGGAATTCCAGGCGTCGCCCTCATCGTCACGGCGTTAGCGATGTTAGTCGGTGTGTATTTAAACTACGTTTCCGAAAAAGTATTCCAATGGGTCACAAGTGTCGCGACATTTGGCGCGATTTGGACATGGGCGATTATTTTGCTTTCGCAATTGCACTTCCGTAAACGCTTAAGCCCAGAAAAGCAAAAACAATTAAAGTATAAAATGCCGCTTTATCCTTATAGCTCTTATGTCGCTCTCGCCTTTTTAGTCGGAGTTGTCGGTTTAATGGCATATTTCCCTGACACACGAATCGCACTTATCATTGGACCAGCCTGGCTCATCTTGCTCGTTGTCGTCTATTATGCAAAAGGCATGCATAAGCGCCATGCCTACCCTTCTGATAAAAAACAAGTTAGCTAAACAACCGTCTCCATCCCTTTTATAGGGATGGAGATGTTTATTTTTTTACATCCTTCTTCATGTTCATTGATGATCCTTTCTCCCTTTCTCTCTGTTACACACCAACACCATCATTCATTTAATATTGTTCAATATTTCACAAACTATTCAATAATAGATTGTTCTAGGCGTCAATAAATATAGTATTGTATAGTTGAAATCTGTTATATATATTTTTTTGGTCTGTTATAGTTACAGGCGATTGGGAGGGGATCTGTTATGAAACAAGCTACTGCTGTATTAGACCCGTGGCGAAATTTTAAAGGGTCAAAATGGAAAAAGTCCATTGACGTCCGTGACTTTATTTTAAACAACGTCACCGTTTACTATGGGGATGAGTCATTTCTAGAAGGGCCTACAGAAGCGACGAAGAAACTATGGGAACAAGTGATGGAATTGTCGAAACAAGAACGCGAAAAAGGCGGCGTTCTCGATATGGATACATCCATTGTTTCCACCATCACTTCCCACAGACCGGGTTATTTAAACAAAGACTTGGAAAAAATTGTTGGTTTTCAAACAGATAAACCGTTTAAGCGCGCATTAATGCCGTTCGGAGGCATCCGCATGGCGCAACAATCATGCGAAGCATACGGCTACAAAGTAAGCGACGAAGTGAAAAAAATTTTTACCGAATACCGAAAAACCCATAACCAAGGTGTATTTGACGTTTACACCGAAGAGATGAAATTAGCGCGCAAAGCGGGAATTATCACCGGCCTTCCAGATGCGTACGGACGCGGCCGCATTATTGGCGACTATCGCCGCGTGGCGTTATACGGTGTCGATCGTCTGATTGAAGAAAAACAAAAGGATTTGAAAAACACTGGCGCAAGAACGATGACGGAAGACATTATCCGCCTTCGCGAGGAAATTGCTGAACAAATTCGTGCGTTAAACGAATTGAAACAAATGGCATTAAGCTACGGTTACGACATTTCCGAACCAGCGCAAAACGCACACGAAGCATTCCAATGGCTCTATTTCGCTTATCTTGCCGCTATTAAAGAACAAAACGGCGCAGCGATGAGCTTAGGCCGCGTGTCCACCTTCTTAGACATTTATATCGAACGCGACCTACAAGAAGGTACGCTAACAGAAAAAGAAGCGCAAGAACTTGTCGACCATTTTGTGATGAAATTGCGCCTTGTCAAATTCGCCAGAACACCGGAATATAACGAACTATTCAGCGGCGACCCGACATGGGTAACAGAATCGATCGGCGGAATGGCGATCGATGGTCGTCCGTTAGTCACGAAAAACTCGTTCCGCTTCCTTCATACGTTGGATAACTTAGGACCTGCGCCAGAGCCAAACTTAACGGTACTTTGGTCGAAACAATTGCCGGAAGCGTTCAAAGAATATTGCGCGAAAATGTCGATAAAAACAAGCTCGATTCAATATGAAAACGACGACTTAATGCGCGTGGAATTCGGCGATGACTACGGAATTGCTTGCTGCGTATCGCCAATGAGAATTGGCAAGCAAATGCAATTTTTCGGAGCGCGCGCCAACCTTGCGAAAGCATTGTTATATGCGATTAATGGCGGCGTTGATGAAAAATTAAAAATACAAGTTGGTCCTGAGTTTGCGCCAATTACATCCGAATATTTAGATTACGATGAAGTCATGCGTAAGTTTGATCATGTACTTGAATGGCTTGCGGAACTTTATATTAATACACTCAATGTCATTCATTACATGCACGATAAATATTGTTATGAACGCATTGAAATGGCGCTTCATGATTCGCATATTTTACGCACGATGGCAACTGGTATCGCCGGACTATCGGTTGTCGCTGATTCGTTAAGTGCGATCAAATACGCAAAAGTCAAACCGATTCGAGATGAAAACGGCATTGCCGTTGATTTTGAAATCGAAGGAGATTTCCCGAAATACGGAAATAACGATGATCGCGTCGACCAAATTGCGGTTGATTTAGTCGAACGTTTTATGACGAAATTGAAAAAACATAAAACGTATCGCGATTCGAAACATACGTTATCGATTTTAACGATTACATCGAACGTCGTATACGGGAAAAAGACAGGAAATACGCCAGATGGCCGTCGCGCTGGCGAACCGTTTGCCCCGGGAGCGAACCCGCTGCACGGCCGTGACACGAAGGGAGCGCTCGCTTCGTTAAGCTCTGTCGCGAAATTGCCATTTGAACATGCATTAGATGGCATTTCTAATACGTTCTCAATCGTGCCGAAAGCTTTAGGAAAAGAAGAACATGCCCGTGTTCGCAACCTTGTCGCCATTTTAGATGGTTACATGGAAAAAGGCGGACACCATCTCAACATTAACGTGTTGAATCGTGAAACGTTATTAGATGCAATGGAACATCCAGAAAAATATCCGCAATTAACGATTCGCGTCTCTGGATATGCCGTCAACTTCATTAAATTAACTCGTGAACAACAAATTGACGTCATTAACCGCACATTCCACGAAACGATGTAACGATCTCCCCCTCCTTCTTGAGGGGGGATATTTCTCTTAGGAAGGAGACCATCCGATGAAAGGGTTTATTCATTCGATTGAGACATGCGGCACCGTCGACGGCCCAGGCCTTCGCTATGTCATCTTCACACAAGGATGCTTGCTGCGCTGTCAATATTGTCATAACGCCGACACATGGGAAATCGGAAAAGGAAAAGAAATGACCGTAGAAGAAATTATCGATGATGTAAAAACGTATTTGCCGTTTATCAACGCTTCCGGCGGCGGAATTACCGTCAGCGGCGGGGAACCTTTGTTGCAAATCGACTTTTTAATCGAGCTATTTAAAGCATGCAAAAAACTCGGCATTCATACAGCGATCGATTCGTCAGGAGGATGCTACACAGCGGAAGCGTCGTTCCAGCAAAAATTAAACGAATTGCTTTCCTATACTGATTTAATTTTGCTTGATTTAAAACATATTGACGAAAAAAAAACATCGGAAGCTGACAGGAAAAACAAATCAACATATTTTACAATTTGCTCGGTTCTTATCCGAAAAAAACGTTCCTATTTGGATCCGGCATGTTCTCGTTCCAACCATTACAGACGACCCGAATGATTTGCGCAGTCTCGCCGCTTTTATTCGCACGTTAAATAATGTAGAAAAAATTGAAATTCTCCCATATCATAAATTAGGAGTATACAAATGGAAAGCGCTTGGATTGAAGTATCCTTTGGAAGGAATTGAACCTCCTTCGGAAGAAAGCATGGAAATGGCACAACGAATCCTAAACGGAACAGAAGATACAGTGCCTCTTACGTAATTGTTTTTATGATAACCTCCCTTCTGTCTCCATCCTACCAACCGTTTCATATCTCGATAATGAGCCGAGGCGTTATTTTTCTCTAAGACCTGAGTCGTATTTTCTAATCAACATCTGTTATCGCACCATTTATCACACATCGCAAAAGGCTCCGATATGACATAAAAAAGGAAGGCCGCCTAACGGGCGCCTTCCTATTCGGTCGCTTTCATATACGCTTGTTTCGGATGGTTCGGCTGATCTGGATATTTTAAACGAATTTTTCCTTCCTCTATCAGTTTTCCTAAATAGTTATTCCTTAGTCCATCTGGCGTTCTTTCCAATAGTGCTGCTAGTTCCTTTAACATCAGCGGTCTTTGCTCGCAAAGCTGCAAAATAATATTTTCCATCACACTTGGAGGCAATCGTTTTTTCTTTCTCGCTAACTCCGCAATGTTCCATAGTTTTTCATCAATTTTACTCTTTTCTTTGTACGGATCAGATGAAGATAGTTCATTATTTATGGAGTTAAGACGTTTATTTATGGAGTTAGGTTCGTTATTCATGGAGTTCCCTTCTTTATTTACGGAGTCAACACCGTTATTTATGGAGTTCAACGGATTATTAACGGAGTTGTCTTGTTTATTTACGGAGTTTTCTTCGCTATTTATAGAGCTATCTTCGTTATTTACGGAGTTTTGTTGCTTATTTATGGAGTTCAGGTCTTCTTCCGTTAATGTAAGATCCATTTCACTATCATCATGCTGTTCTATATCTTGATATATATCTGTTTCATATGATGCAGCTGTTTCATACGGATATAATATCACGACAGTTCGTTCTGGATTCGAATGTTGAATAAATTCAGGCTGCTTGTATTGAGGGTTGCTCCATGTTGTAACAATATGCTTTAACCCGAAACCAGCCCGCTTGCAAAGACCGATCAAAATAAACATTTTAAACAAATTCGGATTGCGAAGATTGCTCATATGACCGGAAAGAGCAGAATCAATCGGAATGCGAAATAATCCTGGATTGGCAAAGCGAAACACACCGTTTTCTTTTTCTACAATAATGCCTCCTTCTCCTAAATAATCCGCATGAACAATCGCGTTTACAAGCGCCTCGTGCAGCGCAATTTGCATGGAGCGATCCATATCATTATTATTTTTAAGCTGTGAGATCACTTTAAAATAAAAATCGTATAAGTTGCCAGACCATGTACCATCTTGAGAGGTGAATCGCTTTGTCCAATCGTTCGTTACTATACCGTTCAAACTTTCCCGATATTCGAGAAAATATTGCGGTAAAACTTCTGTAATAATGCGTTCCTCACTAAACATCAATAACCCTGCTAATGTAACTCCTTCTTTGCTGCTATCTCGCAATTTTCCCCATGCACCGATCTTGTATAAAAATTCTTTCGTCTCCAACCCATTCCATGGATGGTTTGGCTTGACAGCTGCAAACTTTTCCCGGTAGCTTTTCACCGATTCAAAATTTAATTCATGCAGTCCATAGTGTTCCAAAATGGAACTATCATGCCAAACAGTTGAATTCCCATCATAAAAACTTGAATATTTATTCACTTCCGATCTTCCTTTAATTATTATTTTATAAAAATATTTACTCCCTTCTTTATTCTTATTGTATCATCTTTCGTTTTCGTTGCGTGTAGTTGCCAAAAAAAGAAGAAAGAAGATGCCCAACACGTTTATTGCATGTTGGAAAATAGATGGATAGTTTTTCTAAAAGTGAGCAAAACTAATATAAATTAAAACACAGTAAGGGGGCTTTTGTTACATATGCTATCTCTTCCTTCATCACTAGAGCCGTATTGGCGGACATCTGTCAAGCTTCCATCGTTTCCGAAACTAGAAGAAGATATTCGCACCGATGTCGCCATTATCGGCGGAGGAATTTCTGGTATCACGACCGCTTATTTGCTCGCTAAACAGGGAGTGCGCGTCACTTTATTAGAAGCGGATCGTCTTCTGAACGGAACGACAGGGCATACGACCGCGAAAATTACTGCTCAGCATGATATCATTTATGATGAATTAATCAACCACCTTGGACAGGAAAAGGCGAAACTGTACTACGAAGCATGTACGGAAGCATTGCGTTTTATTCGAAGTACAATCGAACAAGAAGCGATTGACTGCGATTTTATTGAGCAAGATGCATATATATACACCAATTCCTCCTCATCGTTAACAAAATTAATAAACGAATGGAAGGCGTATGAAAAGCTTGGCATTGACGGAGCGTTTGTTGAATCGATTCCTCTTCCGATCCCTGTGAAAGCTGCGGTAGTGATGAAAAATCAAGCGCAATTTCACCCGCTGAAATACTTAATGAAACTAGTCGACGCTGTTGTCGAGGCAGGTGGAAAAATCTACGAATACACGCCCGCCGCCGATATCGAGCAAGGAGCGGCGCTTGCCGTCGTCACCCGCGACAAAAAACGGGTTACGTGTGAACATGTCATCATTTGTTCCCATTTTCCGTTTTATGACGGCGGCTTTTATTTTTCACGCATGTACGCAGAGCGCTCTTACGTATTGGCAGCCAAAATAGCGGAGCAATACCCAGGCGGCATGTATTTGAGCGCTGATAACCCGAAGCGGTCCATCCGCTACACAACGATGAACGGGGAAAACTTGATTTTAATCGGAGGCGAAAACCACAAGACAGGACAGGGCGTCCCGACGATGCGACATTACGAGGCACTGCAAAGCTTTGCCTCTCAGCTATTTACCGTCACTGACATCCCATACCGTTGGTCGGCGCAAGATTTAACGACACTTGATAAAGTTCCTTACATCGGAAACATGACCGCAGGCACGCCGAACATCTATGTCGCGACAGGATACCGAAAATGGGGGATGACCAACGGGACAATCGCGGGGCTATTGCTCAGCGACTTAGTTATGGGACGCAACAACCGCTACCATGACTTATATACGCCGTCGCGCTTTTATGCCGATCCGAGCGTCAAACATTTTCTCACGCAAAACCTTGATGTCGCCAAACACCTCATCGAAGGAAAAGTGGAGGTGGTCGTCCGCAATCCGGAAGACTTGGCAAACGGCGAAGGCGCAGTTGTTGTCGTGAACGGGAAACGTGCCGGTGCGTATAAGGACGAAAACGGGACATTGTTCATCGTTGACACGACATGCACCCACATGGGATGTGAACTGGAATGGAACAGCGGCGACCGCACATGGGATTGTCCTTGCCACGGCTCGCGATTCTCCATTCACGGCGATGTCGTCGAAGGACCGGCGAAATATCCTTTAAACAAAATAGAGGACGATCCATCATAACAAAGGGCTGCCCGATAAGGCGGCCCTTTGTTGCATCTGCAAACTATATCATTATGCTAATAGAATGCACTTACATTTGTGCTCTTCGTGATCAGTGCAAAGCGCCTTTCTTTTTTGTATAATCATATCAGGCACATTGTATATAAAAGGGGTGATTTCCGTGCAAATCGAACCAATTTTTCTCACTCCTATTTTTCAAGAGCGAATTTGGGGCGGCACGAAATTGGCGGATGAATTCGGCTATTCCATCCCGTCAACACACACAGGGGAATGCTGGGCAGTTTCCGCACATCCAAACGGACAAACCGTGATCAAAAACGGGCCGTTTCAAGGAATGACGCTTGGACAATTATGGGAAGAGCGACGCGACTTATTCGGCCACTTTCCATCAGACCGTTTTCCTTTGTTGACGAAAATTTTAGATGCCAACGCTGATTTATCAGTGCAAGTGCATCCTGATGACGCATACGCACAAAAACATGAAAATGGCGAATTTGGAAAAACAGAATGTTGGTATATTATTGACTGCAAAAAAGATGCGGAACTTGTTTACGGACATCATGCGAAAACGAAAGAAGAACTGAAAGAAATGATGGAAACCGGCCAATGGGACAAGTTGCTTCGCAGAATTCCGATTAAACCTGGCGACTTTTTCTATGTCCCTAGCGGCACAATTCACGCCCTTTGCGAAGGGACGCTTGTCTTAGAAACACAACAAAGCTCTGACACAACATACCGCGTCTATGACTATGACCGCGTCGACAGCAACGGGAAGAAACGCGAACTGCATTTAGACAAAGCGTTAGACGTCATTACCGTTCCACATCGAGACGCGAATGTTCATCCGAACATCACCCAAGTTGACGATGCCACGATTACAACATTTATCGAAAGCGACTACTTTGGTGTACAAAAATGGGAGGTTAATGGAACTGTCAACTTGGACCAAACGAGACATTTTCTCATCGTTAGCGTTCTTAATGGAGAAGGCAAGCTAGTGTCGGAAGGCGGTTCATACGATCTAAAAAAAGGGGATCATTTCATTCTTCCATATCAATTTGGGCGTTTTTCCATAAACGGAACGCTCGAAATGATTGCTTCATGGCCTCTAGTACAAAAAGGAGCTGCCTCTTAAATATGAGACAGCTCCCTTTCTTTTTTACGATATAATCAATCTTCATTTACCGCTTTAGCATGGGAAGTTGGATATTCTTTTTCCCAAAAGTCCGCGCCGGTAATTCCTAGTTTCACCGGATCAAAGACTGGGTCTTTGCCAGCCTTTTTCTGTTCTTCAAAATCTTTAAGAACTTTTAATGCTGGTTTCGTTAATAAAAGAATCGCGATAATGTTGAGCCATGCCATGCTTCCGACACCGATATCGCCAAGTGCCCAAGCGAGTTTTGCCGTTTTGACGCATCCGTAAAACACTACCCCTAAAATCGCCACTTTTAACGCATATTGCGGCCAGCTAGCTTTCATTCTCCTTGTAATATACGCTAAATTTGTTTCTGCCATGTAGTAATACGCCATAATGGTCGTAAACGCAAAGAAGAATAGAGCAATCGCAACAAATGGAGCACCGAATCCTGGGAATACCGTTTCAACTGCTTTCTGCGTAAAAATAGGTCCCGGCTCTACATCGCCAAGTGTTTGCACAATCGGCGCCTTTCCTTCCGGTGTCACGTTATACATGCCGGTAATTAAAATCATAAATGCAGTTGCCGAACAAACAAACCATGTATCGACATAGACTGAAAATGCTTGAACTAAGCCTTGTTTTGCTGGGTGCGACACCTCTGCGGCAGCGGCTGCATGCGGTGCAGTTCCTTGTCCCGCTTCATTGGAATAAATTCCCCGTTTGACTCCCCACGAAATTGCGGCACCAAGAATTCCTCCAAACGCCGCATCCATACCAAAGGCGCTTCGGAAAATTAAGCTGAGTACATGAGGGAGTTCGGTAATATTCGCAAATACGATAAATAAAGCCACTATAATGTATCCTAACGCCATAAATGGAACAATCAATTCGGCCGCACGGGCAATCCGCTTCACACCCCCGAAAATAATGGCGCCTAAAAGAACGGCAATTCCGATTCCTGTAATCGTCGGACTGATGCCAAACGCGTTTTCCATTCCCGCGGCAATGCTGTTGGCTTGCACACCCGGCAACAGCACCCCGGTCGCCAACACCGTAACAATAGCAAACAATACCGCATACCATTTCATTTTTAGCCCTTTTTCAATATAGTAGGCTGGTCCGCCGCGAAACTGACCGTCCTGCTTCGTTTTATACACCTGCGCGAGCGCTGCTTCCACAAAAGCGGAACCTGCCCCTACGAAAGCAATGAGCCACATCCAAAATACGGCACCAGGACCTCCATATGCAATAGCAGTCGCGACACCTGCTATGTTTCCTGTCCCGACCCGTCCGGACAACGCGAGCGATAAAGCCTGGAAAGAAGAAATTCCTGCTTCAGAGCTCTTGCCTTGAAACATTTGTTTAATCATTTCTTTCATATGCCTCACTTGCAAAAAGCGAGTGAGCAACGAATAGAAAAGACCGGTTGCCAAACAAAGATAGACCAAATATTGGCTCCAAATAATGCTGTTTAACCAATTCACAAATTGTTCCATATTCATCCCCCTGTATTTACTATAATAATACTTATTATAAAATATTTTAAATTTTCTTTTAATAGTAAAAATTAAAAAAGGTTCTGGGATAAAGAACCTTTTTTAATTCATATTTCTTCCAATTTTGCAAACCGCTGCAATGTTCCGAGCGGTTTGGGTAACATAATACCGAGCATTTGCTAATGCTTTTTCTAATGGAATAATTCCCGGGACAATGCTATAAAGCGCATCAATTCCATGGCTTCGCACAACATCGCTGTCATCGGATACAGAGCCGGCGATGGCAATGACTGGAATATTGTATCGCTTGGCCGCTTTTGCTACGCCGATCGGCGTTTTTCCGAAAATCGTCTGCCTATCGATTCGTCCTTCACCCGTAATCACTAGCGATGCGCCTTGAATTCGTTCATGAAAATTCACCGTTTCTAACACAATCTCCACTCCGCGCTTCAGCTTCGCCTCGAGAAAGGCAAGCAATCCGGCTCCAAGCCCTCCAGCCGCTCCGGCGCCAGGAATATCTTTTACTTGCTTTCCTAACACTCGTTCAATGACATCGGCATAGTGATGTAAATTTTTATCCAATGTCGCGACCATTTCGGGCGTCGCTCCTTTTTGTGGACCGAAAACCGCCGAGGCGCCTTTTGGACCTGTCAACGGATTGTCAACATCGCACGCAACTTCAATTTTTACACATTTTAACCGTTGATCGAGTCCTGACAAATCAATGTCGGCAAGCTCGGATAAGCTCCCGCCCCCAGGTCCGATTTCCTTTCCATGCCGGTCTAAAAGACGCCCGCCAAGCGCCTGAATCATGCCAGCCCCGCCATCGTTTGTCGCGCTTCCACCGATGCCGATAATAATATGCTCGGCTCCTTCGTCTAGCGCAGCGAGAATCAATTCCCCTGTCCCTCTCGTTGTCGTCACAAGCGGATTTCTCTTTTCACTCGGAACAAGGTGCAATCCAGAGGCGGCCGCCATTTCAATGACTGCTGTTTTTCCATCCCCAAGCATGCCAAAAAAGGCTTGGACACGATCCCCAAGCGGTCCTGTCACTTCCGTTTTCACAATTCGCCCGCCTGTCGCATCGACCAATGATTGAACCGTCCCTTCTCCGCCGTCTGCCATCGGAATTTTCACGTATTCCGCTTCAGGAAATATATGGCGAAACCCTTTTTCAATCGCGTTCGCCACCTCAAGCGCGGATAAGCTTTCTTTAAACGAATCTGGCGCAATAATCACTTTCATCCTCTTTCCTCCTCATTGTGATTATGAAAATCATTGGAAGACTCCGAAAATCAGCATCGATACGACAGCCAGTGTCAAGCCGATGAGTGACTCATACGGAATTAGTTTCAGCCGTTCTTTGACCTCCATATGGACGCTGCCCGCTGTCGCGTGAAAGAAGCTTCCGTGCGGCAAATGATCCAATACGGTCGCCCCAGCATGAACCATCGCTGCCCCGGCTAACGCGGAAATACCTAGACTCATCATCGTTTCACCAAATACACTGCTGGCAACAGCTGTTCCCGCCGTCGTGGAAGCAGTCGCCCCAGACATCAAAATCCCGGAAATCGGCGCTAGCACGTATGCTGGTAACCCGAAATGATCCAAACCGTTAATGATAACATCTTTTAGCGAGGAATTGGCAACAATGCCCGCTAATGTCCCTGTTCCGACTAACATGATGGCAACGTCAGACATTTTGGATAACCCGGATATGGCATAATCATTCAACTTCTTCCCTTTTTTCATCGCCAACGCACCAACGATACCGCCAACCGGAAGGGCGATCATTGGGTCAATCGCAATATCAAACAACGGCCGCAATGCAAGCAATACTATCGCGACAAGCGGAGCAATAATAGCCGCAAAGAACGAAGGAGTTTGTCCGCTGCTTTTTCTTTCCTGCACATCATAAATAAGCGTTCCTTTTTGCGCAAGTTTTCTGGCGATGATATACGTAACAGCGAGCCCGAATATTGCTGGAACGGCTCCAGCTGCCATTAATGATGTCAGCGGAATATGGAATGCATCCGCAGCAGCGATGGCGTTCGGGTTCGGTGACATAATGTTCCCCGCCTTCCCGCCGCCAATCATCGCCAGCAAAATCGCCGTTTTTGATAAGTTGGCGCGGCTTGCGATCGCTAACGCAATCGGCGCAACGGTAATGACTGCGACATCCACAAACACGCCGATCGCAGTCAGCAGCGCTGTCGCCACTGAAAGCGCAAGCAAAGCCCGCGTTTCCCCAAGCTTTTGAACGATCGTTTCAGCGATCGCTGCCGCTGCCCCCGATTCCATTAAAACCCCGGCTAACACTCCTGCCGCCAAAATGCGCAATACCGCAGGAATCATTTCTTTTGCTCCATCCATCATCACCGTGACCGTATCTGTCACGTTTCCCCCGCCAATGATTCCGCCGACAAAAGCACCAGCAATCATCCCGTAGGCGGGGGAAACTTTCCGTAAAATCAACACAATGGCAACAACCAGTGCTACGATGGCTCCTGCGGCGCTTACTTGAATATCCATAACAGATTCCCCTTTCATACAAACAACGCCCTCATGAACATGACCAATTTTCTCTTTATCTCCAAAACCAATAATGATACCTTCTCATTCCATCACATCTATATTTCTCCCTAAAATCTTCATCATCCGATTAACGATAACCCCTTTGTAAATGGATACAACACATCTCCTTCCTTCTTCAACATTTTCACAATAATCGCTTCAATTTTCTTTTTTATCATAATGATTGTAAAAATAAGAAAAAGGAGTGTCAAATATGGTTCAAACGAAACGATGGATGACAGGCGTCATGAACAAGACAACATCAAGTAAAAAGGATTCTTCATCACTCTCATGATGAAGAATCCTTTTTGTTACTTTTTCTCTTTTCCCACTGCTTTTTTTATGATTATCGGTTTCTCTTCCAAGCTGGAAAACGGCATTGCCTCCATGTTTCGATAAGTAATATTTTCAGGATCCAACCCGTTGCCTAACGAACCGTAAACATGTCCTTGCCGCGGCTCGATCAGCTCGTTTTGCTGATAATATACTCTCGGTGTTTTCCAAAGCGCGGCTAACGCTTTTCCCATTGGCAATTCGTGATACCGATCCGGCCACATTCGTTTAATGTGCTCCTTCACTAACGGGTAATATTTCGAGCTCATCGCTGGAAACAGATGATGTTCGGTATGATACGAGAAGTTAAAGTGAAGCACATCTATCCACTTTGGCACCGTTACGGTAAGGCTGTTTGCAAGCGGATCATTCACCGGCACCAACGGATTTAAATGATGGTTCGTAGAGATATAGCTCATTACAATAAAATTAGCAATCAGCAAAGGCAGCAAAAAGGCAAAAAACCAACGCTCAAATCCAATGAAAAACAACAGCCCAATCCATGTGGACCATGGCAGGAAAAACTGAAGCAGCACCACACTGCGATTTTTCAGCTGAAAATCTTTGAAGAAATAGATTAACATCTTGATGGAATGAAGCGTAAACATAACAGACAATGAACTAAAAGCGAAAAACGCACGAATTGGAAACGGAATTTTGTATACCCAGCGCAATAGACGGCTTTTGGCTAACCTTTCTAAACTAGGCCATGCATCCGGATCCATTTCTTCATCTTGTGTGTGTACATGATGAGTCACATTGTGCCATTTTCGCCACAGCTTCGGACCTGTGCATAGCGGCCAAAATGCGATTGCGCCAAGAATATCACGCAGCCACGGCTTTCGTACGACCGTGCCGTGCAAAATTTCATGTCCTAAAAACCCCAATGCCGCAAAGCTGGAACCTAACACAACAGCTAGGAGGAGATTCCATACCGGATGAAGATGCAAGAGAGAAACAGCGAGGATGCAGCCGATGGTTAACGACAAATAAGCGAAACCTCCAAATAGGCGGGACGGAACAGGTTGAAACGCCTTTTTCGGTAAATGTGGAGAAATCCTGGCGGCATACCAACCGAACGTATGAAACTCTTTCATTGAATAGCTCCTTTCAAATCCACCTTCGATTGACAAGCAACCGCTCGTAATCTCACCTTTCGGGTCATCGCATCGATTCAATGCTTAAAATCAATGAAGGGTATTATATTTCATAACCATATACGTGGATATCAAATCAGACAATTACATATCCATCATTCATTATTGGTTATTTAAAACTCATGCTAACACTTTTTAGCTTGTCCTGTCAATAAATTATTATGTAGTTCTATGACCTAATATTAAACTACACAATATTAATTACATTGCATATCATAAAATTAATTTACTCTTCCACTTATCAGTTATTCAATAAATAATTTCAATAAATAATAATATAAAGCAATGACAAAATCACTAAGTCTTTTTACCTGCTAAATTATCTATCAAATAAGATTATTTTAAATTGCTTATGATATACTTCTTCCTTCGGTTTGTATTTCTTTCAAACAGGCGGTGCTGTATCAATGGAAAAATAATGATTGCCCTTTTTCGTCTACATAGTAGGTCAAGATCATTGTCTTCCCATTAATGTTCTACACGAAAATGGATAACAAAGAAGCAGGAGCATATTAAGGGTAAACTTAAAGCCGTGACTTTTTTGATCACGGCTTCTATCTTTATTGACAGTATAAAGACGTAAGGCGCCTTCCTTTCATAAATTTATTTATGATACGGTTCTCCCCGATTAATCCGAAACGCCCGGTAAATTTGTTCAAGGAGAATGAGACGCATCAGCTGGTGCGGGAACGTCATTTTGGAAAACGATAACGCTTCATCGGCGCGCTGCATCACTTGTTTGCTTAAGCCGAGCGAACCGCCGATGATAAAGGCAATTTTGCTTTTTCCGTAAGTGGCAAGTTTGTCTATGCTGGCGGCAAATTGCTCGGACGATTTCATCTTTCCTTCGATCGCTAAGGCAATCACATACGCGTCATTGGGAATTTTCGCTAAAATGCGTTCCCCTTCCCGCTGTTTAATTTGCTCCATTTCTTGTTCACTTAAATGTTCTGGCGCTTTTTCATCAGGAACTTCAGTGATATCAACTTTCGCATAACTGGATAATCGTTTTTTATATTCGTCAATCCCTTGCATCAAATATTTTTCTTTTAACTTACCAACAGAAATAATGTGAATATGCACAACTCATCCCCACTTTACAAACAAAATATCCACAACATTTATCCACATATACACAGTATATATCCACATATTGTGTAAAAAACATTAGTTCCCCACTATATATGCGGCTTTATTCGTACAAAAATCGCATGATTTCTCTGACTTATCCACAGAAATAAACGAAATATTCGGCGCTTGTTCCATTTTATCCACATACATGTCGATGGCTATATCGATATGTTCTTCACAGCAGAAAAACATGTTCTCATCTCCTTTTATCCACATGTGGAAAAAGAATAAGGAGCGAATATAGCGCTCCTTTTTTTTTTATTTATGGTTAAAACGATTCTTTCTCTAATTTTATCGTCACTGTATGTTTTTTGCCGTCTCGATAAAATGTTACTTTCATTGTATCGCCAATCGATTTTTTTGTGTACAAATATTTTCTTAAATCTAACACATCACGAATTTTGTGATCATCTAATGCTACGATCACATCAAATTGCTTTAATCCCGCTTGCGCTGCTGGAGACATTGGCACTACTTGAATGACAGCCACACCTTCTGTTACATCTTTTGGCAAGTGCAAGGTTGCTTGCAAATGATAAGAAGAAATATCGCTTAAGGAGCGAAGTTCTACCCCCATATATGGGCGGCGTACTTGTCCGTATTTTTCTAAATCTGAAATTACCGGAATCGCCGTATTGATTGGGATGGCAAATCCAATTCCCTCCACTGCTTCTTGGGCAATTTTCATGGAGTTAATGCCAATAACTTGCCCTTGAATATTGACAAGGGCGCCACCGCTATTGCCCGGGTTAATGGCAGCATCCGTTTGCAATACTTCTGCATTCCAATCCGGAGTACCATCTTGGTCTAAGTCAACTTCTACGGTTCGATTCGTTCCTGATATAATTCCTTGCGTAACAGAGCCAGCGAATTGCAACCCAAGCGGATTTCCGATCGCAATGACTGGTTCTCCCGGTTTGACTGTATCTGAATTGCCAAACTCAGCTACTTTTTTGACATGCTTCGCATCAATTTCCAATACTGCTAAATCCATTAACACATCGCTTCCCAACAGCTTCGCTGGCACTCTTGTTCCATCTTTTAAGCTTACTTCTAATTCACTGGCGTTTTCGACAACATGATGGTTCGTCACAATAAATGCTTTCCCATTTTCTTTTTTATAGATGACGCCTGAACCAGTTCCCGCTTCTCCACCCTGCGACCAAAAGTTCGCTTCTTGAATGTTTACAATGCCAACAACCGCATCGGATACTTTATCAATCGCTTTTGTTACTTGGCTTGACACATCGACAGAAACTTGTTGCCGTATAGCAGGTTCTTTTGCTGTTTCTTCATTTTGTACCTGTTCACTCTCTCTCGGTGTAACTTGATAAGGAAGCACATTCCATTTTGAAAGAGCTGGGACAGAAATTACTACTAATAACCCTCCTAAAACAGCGCCAACTAACGCGGAAAAAAACCAGCGGCCACGGTTTCCCTTTTGTTTTTGGTATTCGTAGTGATCATCGTAATATCCCATGCGCATCAACCCTTTCAGCAACGATCATTGTTCAAAAAGAAAGCATATCTATTCCCATTATACTCTTTTAAAGAATAGAAAATCCATTTATCAACACATAGACGTGCTGATGAACCAACACTCATGACAAACATATTTACCTATTTTTGACGAAATGGCGATTATACATACACAAGTTTCGTTGCTATTTTCGGGTCAGTATCATATAAATCAAACTGATCTCCGATTGCCAATCCTCTGTTTGCCAACGTTTGCGCCACCGTCATCCGAGCCAATTCCTTTATATTATTATCCTGACTTAGATGCGCTAAATAAATTCGTTTTGTGCGGTCTCCGATCACATCGGCTAACGCTAGCCCCGCCTCTTCATTAGAAACATGACCAACATCGCTTAAAATGCGGCGCTTGACGTTCCACGGATACTTTCCCATTCGCAGCATTTCCACATCATGATTGCTTTCAAAAATAAATACATCGGCATTTTTGATCGTCCCTTTCATCCGATCGCTAACATAGCCTGTATCCGTAATTAACGCAAGTTTTTTTCCTTCATGATAAAATACGTAAAACATCGGCTCTGCCGCATCGTGTGATACACCGAACGACTCTACATCAAGATCGCCAAAAGAACGCACTTTGCCTAATGGAAAAATAAACTTTTGCTCGGTGGGAATATCGCCAATTAACCCTTCCATTGCCTTCCATGTTTTTTCATTCGCATAAATAGGTAGTTTATACTTTCGGGCAATGACGCCTAATCCTTTAATATGATCGCTATGCTCATGTGTCACTAAAATCGCCGTTAAGTCACGCAAATCGCGATCAATTTGCTCGAATAATTGTTCTAATTGCTTTCCGCTTAATCCCGCATCGACAAGCAGCCTCTGTTGTCCTGTTTCTATATAAAATGCATTTCCTGTACTGCCGCTTGCTAAAACGCTAAACTGCATCGCCATTTTTCTCACTCCAAAATTTTTCCTTCATCATTAATGATTTGTCCTTCGAATGCATTAATAAAATAGTCTTTTTTTCCATTAATGACGATATGCCACGTCGGCGTTAATACTTGAGAAGTGGTAAACTGAACCAGGCCGTAATATCCTAGTTCAACCGATGTGACGCGGTCCCCGGGTTGTAAATACCCTTTTTTGTATAACGTTTCAATTGCCTTAATAGCTGGGACGATATCTTGTTTTCTCTCATATTTTTGTAAATCATCTAACATCGTTTGTTCATACGATACCGCTTCGCTTTTTTCATTTAAATGTATCAATAGTTTACTGCTTTCATTATTGTAAATTATTTTTCCATCATACGTTTGGTAGCAAACGACGGTATTTGACTTTTCGTCAAATGTCCAAAACGTATACTTTTTTCCATTGATAATATGCCGCTGTAAAAATTCTTTCAATCGATATGGATCTTTGAAATTTAACGATATCGGATGAATAAATGTCCCTTTCAAAGCGGTTCCATCGTTTACCGTCACCTTTTGACCAGGCAATTTTTTTATTTCTTCATCGGTAAACTTTTTACTTTTCCCGCTGACATAAGTGGCTTTCGTTATTTCTTTTGGAAGCTCTACATAAGTGATGCCGTTTGCCTCCAATTGTTCTTCAATCGTTGTTTCCAAAATGACATCTAATTGGCTGCTATTTCGCTTTTCCATAAATTGATATCCTAAAAAACAATCGAGGATGAGGAACGTAATAATAAAAATCGTTTTTGTTTTACTCCAATCCACTTACGTTCCCTCCTCTCTTTTTGCTGTCTTGTTCTTTTTCTTGGTCATCTAAAGGTATCTTCTTCCACGTCTGACCGTATAAACAAAACCATGATGGTTCTAAAATAATCACTTTTTCTCGTTCCGGATCTTTTATCAGCTCATATCCTACCACAATATCTTTTACTAATTCTTTTTTAAATCCCTCCATCATTTCTATTTTTTTAATCACTTCATGACCGGATAATAACGTCCTTGGCACATTCACACGGTCGGCAACTTCTAAACGAAATAGAGGACGCTGATATTTTACAAGATCGCTGCTTCCCCATATTTGTACTATTTCAGACATGCCATATTCGTTAAATACAGGGTGGTTGTTGACTATTAGGCGAAATACGACGGTCCGTTCGTCCTCATTCCATCTAGCAAAGCGATACATATCGGTCCAGCCGCCATGCTCATTGACAAAGTCAATGCTCTTTTGAATTAAATGATCGTTTTTTTGATTCTCGCTACCGTTCAATGTCCGCGCTGCTGGGTTTACATATAACAACATTCGCTGTAAAAAATCAACATCCATTAATCGCGATCCATCGGTATATTCCTCGCCAAATGTAATTAAATCTTTTTTCACAAAACTAGGATCGCTAAACAGCGCCTCTTTAAATTTATCAGAGTCAAGCTCGTCCGTATAATATTGAAGACGATTCATTGTGACCTCTTTTTCAGGCAAAAAAATTTGCTTTGTTTCATTAATTACATAAGGAAAATAACGAGGGTATTCATCTAATTCCATTGCTAGTTTGTTAATTTCAGAAAGTGATACGTCCGTTGCAATTGCTTTATATACCCTGCGTTTTTCCGTAGAAATAAAATAAATAGAAAGCTCGTCCTTGTTCGCTAATGGAATGATTATACGGTCAAAACTAATATGTTTTATTCCTTTGTCTTCAATTTGAAAAATGGAACGATAAACATCAATAGGGATGCTATCGGGATAAACGAGTTCTAGTCTCTCTTTTTCGTGTAAAAACGATAAAAATTTTCCTTTTGGAATCGTATCGGAAATGTTTTCAAAATCATCAATGGACCATTTTTTGATTTCTTTTAAAATCTGATTTGCTTCTTCTTCTTGTACAATTCCATAATGAGCATTATTTTTATGAAACAACAGCTGTGAAGGTTGAACAATCATCGCTGGATCTACTTGGGTGTTGCTGACGGAAACGTTCTGAACGTACTCATCATTTTGCAAAACATCGTATTTTGGGTGGTATGTCCATAATACAAACGTCAGCACAATACTCACTAATACTAAAAACGTCAACACGACTGTTTTTGCTGCTTCATACATCGTCCCAGTCATCCTTTTGATCTCTTTCCAACGGTAAAGTAAAGAAAATCGTTGTTCCTTTATGCTCCTTACTTTCCGCCCAAATGGTTCCTCCATGAGCGATCACCACTTCTTTCGCAATTGCTAATCCTAACCCTGTACCGCCGAGTTTGCGTGATCTTGCCTTATCGACACGATAAAACCGTTCGAACACTTTCGCGAGATCCGCCTTAGGAATACCGACTCCTTCATCGCTGACACTCACAATAATTTCATCGGCAAGCTCTCTAACGCGAAACGTAATTTTTCCGCCTTGTGGAGAATATTTGATGGCGTTGGAAATAATATTATCTAATACTTGCGTAATTTTATCTTTATCGATTTCAATAAAAATCGCTTCTTTTGGGATTTTTCGCACAAACGTAATGTTTTCGCTTTTTGTCAATTCAAAACGGTCAATCACTTTATGAAAGTACTCCGAAAAATTTACCCATGATTTATTTAGCTTATAATCTTTACTGTCCAGTTTAGAAAGCTGTAATAAGTCATTGACTAAGCGAATCATTCGTTCTGTTTCTGTTTGCACTACTTCGATAAACCGAGGAGCGATTGCTTTATCTTGCCAAGCTCCTTCCGCTAATGCTTCCAAATAACTTTTCATCGTCGTTAACGGAGTGCGAAGCTCATGTGAAACATTGGCAACAAATTCTCTACGTTCGCGGTCAATTTTTTCTTGTTCCGTAATATCATGCAATACGACAATTAATCCGTTAATAAGTCCTGATTCTTTTTGAATCACAGAAAGCGATGCACGCAAAATATATAGCTCTTCATCCGTACTAAAATCTAAAATGAGCGAATCCCGCTCCTCCAACAGTGTTTCAAACGTATATTGGTCACCAATTCCAAGTACATCGATAATGGAACTCGACAGTACTGTTTCACGTGAAACATTCAAAATGTTTAAGGCGGCATCATTAATGAGTATAATTCTGCCGCGGCGGTCTGTGGCAATCACTCCATCTGTCATATGTGTTAATACGGATTCAAGCTTGCGCCGTTCCCCTTCTGTTGTCGCTTGTGCTTCTTGCAGCTTTTTCGTTAAATTATTAAACGTCATTGCTAATTGTCCGATTTCATCATAACCGTAAATTTTTACTTTGCGGGAGAAATCTCCCTTTGTCATCGCTAACGCTTGTTTTCGCATATCTGAAATCGGACGAGTAATCGTGCGTGACAAAAGAACCCCGAGTACCGCAGTAATAAAGAGAGCTATTCCGGTTCCTGTTGCTAAAATTGTATTAATTTGTTTCATTTGCGAGAATACGTTCTCCATCGAAGCAATGATGTAAATAACTCCCTTTATTTCTCCACTCGATTTAATTGGAGTAGAAGAAATATACATACGGTGTCCTTTCTGATCTATGAACATTTGATCGACGATTTCCCCAGTCACAAGCGATCGCTTCACATAAATTTCCGTTGTCCGCTTTCCAACGATATTTTGCATATATGGATTCGATGTAGCTAACACTTTGCCTTTATGATCGATGACACGGACTTCAGAAATGTCATCGGAAACAAAATCATTGAGAAGGGAGCGGATATCTTCTTCTAACATCGGACTTTTCGAATCCCTTTCTTTATTCATCGCTTGTTCCACATTATACGCTAATAGCGTCACCCGTTCATTCAGGGAATTTTTAAAACTTTGCACTAACTCCGTTTCTAGCTTTCTAACAAAATAAACACCGATAATTTGCATCGCTATGAGAATAAGCAAAACGTATATAACGGCAAACTTGAAATGAATCGAACGAAATGGGCCTACTTTTTTCATTTGTTTTCGTTACTCCTGTTCTGGGTTGCGCAAATAATATCCGACTCCCCGTCGTGTGACAATCCATGAAGGGTGTGATGGATTATCTTCAATTTTTTCGCGGAGACGGCGCACCGTGACATCAACAGTACGAACATCACCGTAATAATCGTATCCCCATACGGTTTGCAACAGGTGCTCCCTTGTCATGACTTGTCCAATATGTTTTGCCAAATAATGCAGCAATTCAAACTCGCGATGCGTTAATTCAATCGTTTCTCCTCGTTTCGAAACGATGTATGCATCAGGACGAATGACGAGAGAAC
Source organism: Parageobacillus toebii NBRC 107807 (assembly GCF_003688615.2). Taxonomy (GTDB): domain Bacteria; phylum Bacillota; class Bacilli; order Bacillales; family Anoxybacillaceae; genus Parageobacillus_B; species Parageobacillus_B toebii. The sequence continues at coordinate 884,236 of NZ_CP049703.1, forward strand.
CGATAATAATTTCATTCGTATCGTTCGTTTCTTCCTGTGCAACAATTTGTGTATGACGGCGTAAATTCGCTCTTACCCGCGCTAACAGCTCTCTCGTACTGAACGGCTTTGTTACATAGTCATCCGCCCCTAATTCTAAACCAAGTACTTTATCAATCTCTGAATCTTTTGCAGTTAACATAATAATTGGCATATCGTATTTTTTCCGTACTTCCCGACAAACTTCCATACCGTCTTTTTGCGGAAGCATAATATCAAGCAAAATAAGATCCGGCATTATTTCCTCGACTTTTTGCAACGCTTCTTCTCCATCGTAAGCACAAATTACCTCATATCCTTCTTTTTGCAAATTAAATTGCAAAATATCCGCAATCGGCTTCTCATCATCAACAACGAGAATTCGTTTTTCCATCATTCTCTTCACATCCTTCCTTTTACGATGGAATCAGAATAGATTTACCATTATTAATTTATCATGTTATCAAAATGAAATCACTCATAACCATTTGCCATTTAAAGAAGAAACAAAAAGAAAAGCATAGATACATTGCTGCATCTACGCTTTTATTATACATATTATAAATATTTCACGCATATACGCTGCGAACAACATTTGTTTGCGAACGATCTGGACCGACAGAGAAAATCGATAACGGAATGCCCGTTAATTGAGAAATGCGTTCTACATAATGGCGGGCGTTGACTGGCAGTTCGTCCAGACTTTTTACACCGGTAATATCTTCTGACCATCCTGGAAGTTCCTCATAAATTGGCTCACATTCCGCTAGCACTTTTAAGCTTGCCGGAAATTCTTCGATCACTTTTCCTTTATAGCGATAAGCAACACATATTTTTAACGTTTCAATACCAGTAAGAACGTCAATCGAGTTTAACGATAAATCTGTAATACCGCTAACCCGACGAGCATGGCGAACAACAACGCTATCAAACCAACCGACACGGCGTGGACGGCCTGTCGTTGTTCCATATTCACGGCCGACTTCTCGGATGCGGTCGCCAATTTCATCATGTAATTCTGTCGGGAATGGACCGTCGCCGACACGAGTCGTATACGCTTTTGCAACCCCGACGACATGTTTAATTTTCGTTGGTCCGACGCCAGCACCGATCGTCACGCCACCGGCGACTGGATTTGAGGAAGTAACAAATGGATAGGTTCCTTGGTCAATATCAAGCATGACGCCTTGTGCGCCTTCAAAGAGAACACGGCGCCCTTCATCAAGAGCGTTATTTAACACTACAGACGTATCGCAAACATATTTGGCAATTTGTTGTCCATATTCGTAATATTCATCTAAAATATCTTCTAGCTTAAATCCTTCGACGCCGTATACTTTTTCAAAAAGGACATTTTTCTCTTGCAAATTACGAGCCAATTTTTCTTCAAATACTTCGCGATCTAACAAATCGACAATGCGGATGCCGACGCGCGCCGCCTTATCCATATACGCAGGTCCGATCCCTTTTTTTGTCGTGCCGATTTTGTTTGCGCCTTTCCGCTCTTCTTCGAGTTCATCCAGTTTTAAATGGTATGGCAAAATAACATGCGCACGATTGCTAATGCGTAAATTATCAGTTGAAATGCCGCGATCGTGCAAATATTTCAACTCCGCCACTAATGCTTTCGGGTCAACTACCATTCCATTTCCGATGACACAAATTTTATCTTTATAAAAAATTCCGGACGGAATTAAATGCAATTTATACTTCTCTCCATTAAAGACAATCGTATGCCCAGCATTGTTTCCGCCTTGGTATCTTGCAATGACTTCCGCATTTTCTGATAAAAAGTCAGTAATTTTCCCTTTTCCTTCATCGCCCCATTGCGTCCCGACAACGACGACTGACGACATGGCGAGCACCTCCACCTTTAACTCGATATAAACATTGTAAGTGTAGCAGTTTTTCAAGGGAAAGTCAATAAAACACGAACATTTATATATATTAATCATTTATTATTCGTGTATTAACCTCTCCTACCTTCATTCCATAAAGAGGTGGGAGTTTCTTACTACCTCTATCGAAAAAGCTTCCGCGTAGAATAAAGGTGATCTCCTTCTACTCGAGCCTGCATCGGGAGGCTTCTCGTGAAAATGAAAAAATATAAGGTGCCTCTAAAAAAAGCGGCACCTGTTCTTCATTATGCTCCTGGCGGAATTTGCGCATCATCAAAACGGCGTTCCAAATTAACGAACTTGTTGTATTCTTTAATAAATGCAAGCTGTACGGTCCCGACTGGGCCGTTCCGCTGTTTGGCAATAATGATCTCAATAATATTTTTATTCTCCGAATCTTTATTGTAATAATCGTCGCGGTATAAAAAGGCGACAATATCCGCATCTTGCTCGATGCTTCCGGATTCACGGATATCGGACATCATCGGCCGCTTATCTTGGCGCTGCTCGACGCTTCGAGAAAGCTGGGATAAAGCGATCACCGGCACTTCTAATTCACGAGCCAACGCTTTTAAAGAACGGGAGATTTCCGAAACTTCTTGTTGGCGGTTTTCTCTATTTCTGCCACTTCCTTGAATGAGCTGCAAGTAGTCGATGACAACCATGCCAAGACCGCTTTCTTGCTTTAAGCGGCGGCATTTGGCGCGAATATCGCTGACACGGACGCTAGGCGTATCATCGATATAAATGCCGGCGTTCGACAAGCTTCCCATCGCCATCGTTAGCTTGCCCCAGTCTTCCGGCGTTAACCTCCCTGTCCGTAAATTTTGCGCGTTGATATTTCCTTCCGCGCACAACATCCGCATCACTAGTTGCTGGGCGCTCATTTCCAAACTAAAAATCGCGACGTTTTCATTCGTCTTTGTCGCTACGTTTTGCGCAATATTTAAAGCAAATGCCGTTTTCCCTACAGAAGGACGGGCCGCAACAATAATAAAATCGCTGCGCTGAAATCCCGATGTCATGCGGTCAAGCTCGGTAAATCCAGTCGGGATTCCCGTCACCTCGCCTTTTCGATTATGGAGCATTTCAATATTATCGTACGTCTGCACAAGGACATCTTTAATATTTTTAAATGCGCCTGAATGTTTGCGCTGTGAAATCTCCATGATTTTCTGTTCTGCTTCGTCAAGCAAAACATCTACTTCATCTTCTCTTGTGTAACCGTCTTGCGCAATCGACGTGGCGGTGCGAATCAAGCGGCGCAACACCGATTTTTCTTCCACGATGCGCGCGTAATATTCAACGTTTGCCGCCGTTGGTACAGCATCGGCCAGTTCGCTTAAGTATGACACTCCGCCGACTTCTTCCAATTGCTGCGTATCGGCAAGCTCCGCCGTCACTGTGACTAAATCGACAGGCTCTCCTTTATCCGCAACGCGAAGCATCGCATGGAAAATTTTTTGATGGGAAGCACGATAAAAATCTTCCGGAATTAAAATTTCCGAAGCTAATGTTAAGGCGGAAGGATCAAGAAATATAGCACCTAACACAGCCTGTTCCGCCTCGATGCTTTGCGGAGGAATTCGTTCTGAAAATAGATCGTTCATGTGATTTCACCACCTTTTTCCCCCGTTTTTCCTGCCATAAGAAAAATGTGATTATATGAGGAAAACATCCTCATAAAATCACATTTTATTCTCATGTTACCGATATTGATGGGGAAACGAATTTACTTTTGTTCGGTCACATGTACTTTTAATGTTGCTGTGACTTCCGGATGAAGTTTTACAGGTACATTCGTATATCCTAATGAACGAATGGCATCGTCCAGTTCGATTTTACGCTTATCAATTTTAATTTGGTGCTGGGATTGAAGAGCTTCAGCAATTTGTTTGCTTGTAATCGATCCAAATAAACGACCGCCTTCCCCAGCTTTCGCGGACAATTCCACCGTTATTTGTTCTAGCTTTTCTTTTAATTGTTTTGCTTTTGCAAGCTCCTCTTCCGCTTGCCGTTGTTCTTTTCGTTTTTGCGCCTCTAGCGCTTTTATGTTTGCTGGTGTTGCTTCAATGGCAAGCCCTTGTTTAAAAAGGAAATTGTTTGCGTATCCGTCAGCGACGTTTTTAATTTCCCCTTTTTTTCCTTTTCCTTTTACATCTTTAAGAAAGATGACTTTCATGATTCCTTACCTCCTTCTAGATAATCATCAATTGCTGCTCGCAGGCGCTGTTCTGCTTCTTCTATCGTTATATCGGAAAGCTGTGTAGCAGCATTGGTTAAATGGCCGCCTCCTCCTAAGCTTTCCATAATGATTTGAACATTGATATCTCCTAAGGAGCGAGCACTAATGCCAATCGTTTGGTCCGTTCGCTTTGAGATAACAAACGAAGCAACGACTCCGCTTAATGTTAATAGCGTATCAGCCGCTTGGGCAATTAACACTTGATCATATGTTTCTGTTGGATCCCCTTTTGCAATGGCGATTCCTCTCGAATCGATAGACGCATTTTCAATAATTTTTGCCCGCTTTACATAATTTGTGATACTTTCTTTTAGCAATTTTTGCACTAAAACAGTGTCAGCGCCTTGAGCACGTAAATAAGAAGCAGCATCAAACGTCCGTGAACCTGTGCGAAGCGTAAAACTTTTCGTATCAACCACAATTCCTGCAAGAAGCGCCGTCGCCTCCAACATCGACAGCTTCATCCGTTTTGGCTGATATTCTAACAGTTCAGTCACCAGTTCAGAAGTGGAAGACGCATATGGTTCCATATAAACAAGAATCGGATCATTAATAAATTCTTCACCGCGACGATGATGGTCAATAACAACAATATGATCTGTACGGTATAATAATCTTTCTTCTACGACTAATGAAGGACGGTGCGTATCAACAACAATAACCAACGTATCCTCTGTAACCAACTCAAGCCCTTGTTCTGGCTTAATAAATCTTGACCATAGCTCCGAATGCTTTTTCAATTCCTCAATTAAACGTTGTGCCCCAGAATTCGTTCGTGCCGTATCAATGACGATAAATCCCTCTTTTTGATTGGATTGTACTAGCTTTAAAATTCCGATAGCAGCTCCAAGTGCGTCCATATCTGGGTATTTATGCCCCATAATCAGCACTTTGTCGCTTTCTGTAATCAATTCCCTAAGCGCATGAGAAATGACACGGGCACGAACCCTTGTACGTTTCTCCATTGGATTGGTCTTTCCACCATAAAACTTCACTTTCCCGTTGCCTTGTTTAATGGCAACCTGGTCGCCGCCGCGGCCTAGCGCTAAATCTAAACCGGATTGTGCCAACAATCCCAATTCCGGAAGCGATGATACACCAGTGCCAATCCCAATACTTAACGTTAACTGGACATTATATTTCATCGTCTGTTCACGGACTTCGTCTAAAATGGAAAACTTGCTTTTTTCCAATTGCTTGAGAATATGCTCATTCAAGACAGCGATAAACCGCTCGGACGACGTCCGTTTTAAAAATAGCCCATAATCATTCGCCCATTTGTTCAAAATGGACGTCACATGGCTATTCATCTGGCTTTTCGCCTGGTCATCCATTCCTTGTGTAATTTCATCATAATTATCAAGGAAAATAATGGCTAATACTAATCGTTCTGCCTCATATTGTTTTTGTAATTCTACCTGCTCCGTCACATCGAAAAAGTAAAGAAGCCTTTCCTCGCGTCTTATAATGACTTTAAATTGCCTTCCATGAATGTTAATGATTTCTTCATTTATTTGCTCCTGCTTCAATAAAACGACTAATGGATCAGAAAGATCATATAACGAACGGCCTATTAACGTCTGCTCTTTAAAGCAAGAAGCTAAAAATTGATTCGCCCATTCTACCTCATAGTCATCATTAATCAACATGATTCCAATGGGCATTTCCATTAATGCTTCTTCGCCAACTTTTTTAATTCGATACGACAAGTTGGAAATATATTGCTCAAGCTCTGCATATAATGACCGTTGTGAATGGATCACGTAATAAAGTACAAAACCAAGGAGCAAAAAGCTAACTATCCCTAATATCCATTGAAAATAAAACAAAAACGCTGCAAAAACAACCGATAATGCAATAAAAGCGTATAAGGGATAGCGATACGCTTTCCTTTCATAAAAATGAGACATTCAAAAGTCAGCTCCTACATAGAAAAATAATCTGCCTTATTCAATTATCATATGCGTTTTCGCAAATCAAATCCTAAATCAATTATACCTAATATCGCGATAAGATAAAGTAAAAAAGGCAGGAATAAGCATAGGATCGTTCCACCGATCACGATTCCTTTCGGTACATTCTTTTTATTGGCAGCATAATACAAGAAAGAAAACCCTTGAACAATAAAAAGCAGCTGTAATAAATAATATACGTTTAAAACGGCAAGATAGGCAAATGTTCCTTTTTCTAACGGAATGAATGAAATAACAAGCACGAGCAAATAGCACCATAATAAGCTTTTTGGTAATGTAAAATCACGAAACGGAGGCCACGTGCCGACTGGCAGCTTTAATCGTTTTAAAATTGGGATAGAGACGGCCATTGTTACGTAGGCAAGCAAGAAAGCAGCGATGACAAACAACGTCGGGGTTACGTATTTTATAAGTTCCAATCCTTGTTCAAATTGTTCCTGTAATTGTTTTGTCGGCGTTTGCCCCATTCCTTTCATAATTTGCATCGCAGTGTGAAATGATTGGCGAAATGCTGAGAGCGTTTCCTGAATGATATCCATCTGCAAAAATTTTACGGAGATGACATAATCGATGACTATGTTCATAAGAAATATAAGCGCGCTCGTCAGTAAAATCATATAACGGCTTTTATTTTTGGCAAGCATTCCCCCAATCGCAATCCCTGCTGTTCCAAACATCAATGCAACCGGCAAGGAAAGAAGCGAACCAATCAGCGTAGAAATAATAAGCGAAGCCACAAGCAAAAGAAGTGCATATGCATAACCGTGCCTCATCGTAAAAATCATAAACGGCAGCGATAAAAATAATATAGCAATCATCCCTAACAGCGGTACATATAGGGAAACTAAAAATAAAACGGCAAACAAAGCAAGCTGAATCGCCGCCTCCGTAATGATGTGCGTTTTTCGCAATTTTCCATTCTCCCTCCTTACGTCCATCGTATCACAATGACGGAGAAATAAATAGAAAAAGCAGTAAGGATTTCCCCCTTACTGCTTTCGTATTTTATTCGTCTGCTACGTATGGCAATAATGCCATTTGACGAGCGCGTTTAATAGCAACCGTCAATTTACGTTGATATTTCGCGCTTGTGCCAGTAACACGGCGAGGTAAAATTTTGCCGCGCTCCGAAATGAATTTCTTTAACAAGTCTACATCTTTATAGTCGATATGTGTAATTCCGTTCGCTGTGAAATAGCATACTTTCCGACGTTTTGCGCGTCCGCCTTTACGTCCTGCCATCATATATCCTCCTTTCTCCTTTATCTTTATCCGATCAAGGCGCCTTTTGCTTTTTGATTAAAACGGTAGGTCATCATCCGAAATATCGATCGTTTGACCATCGTTTGCAAAAGGATCTTCATCTATGCGACTAAAATCTTTTTCGTTTGGATTGCGATGGTTCTGATCTGGTCCAAATGGGAATGGCTCCCCATAGTAGCCGCCTGCTGCCACTCCACGCTGTTCTGCGCTACTTTTCGGCTCAAGAAATTGGACGCTATCAGCAACCACTTCCGTCACATATACACGTCTTCCATCTTGACCTTCATAGCTGCGGGTTTGTAAACGACCGTCTACTCCGGCTAAACTTCCCTTTTTTAAGAAATTCGCGACATTTTCGGCTTGACGACGCCAAACAACGCAGTTAATAAAATCCGCTTCACGTTCACCTTGCTGGTTTGTAAACGGACGATTGACAGCAAGCGTAAACGTGGCAACAGCCACCCCACTTGGAGTATAGCGTAATTCCGGATCTCTCGTTAACCTTCCTACAAGAATTACGCGATTAATCATCAGAACCACCTCTTAATGTTTAAAAAAAATTATTTTTCTTCTTTTACGACAATATGACGGATAATATCGTCGCTGATTCTTGCTAAACGGTCAAACTCTTGCACCGCTTTTGGCTCAGAGACGACATTCAAAATCATGTAATGACCGTCACGGTATTTTTTAATTTCATATGCTAAGCGGCGTTTGCCCCAATCCGTCACATTTGTAATTTCCGCACCATTTTCTTTTAAAATATTATTGAAACGATCCACTACTGCTTGTCTCGCTTCATCGTCTAAATTTGGGCGGATAATGTACATGATTTCGTACTTTCTCACGCTAGTCACCTCCTTTTGGTCTAAACGGCCCTTTTGATAAGGGCAAGGAGTAAAAGATTACTCACATTTTTTGATTATATCATGCTAGAAAACGATAAGCAATATTAAACATTGAAGCGGAAATAAATAATATCGCCATCTTGTACTTCATAATCTTTTCCTTCCAACCGGATTTTTCCTGCCTCGCGTGCCGCCGCCATCGACCCAGCTGCGATTAAATCCTCGTAAGAAACCGTTTCCGCACGAATAAATCCCCGTTCAAAATCGGAGTGAATAATTCCCGCGCACTCTGGCGCTTTCATCCCTCGGCGAAACGTCCATGCGCGCACTTCTTGTTCCCCTGCAGTGAAGAACGTTGCCAATCCAAGCAAGTTATATGATGCACGAATTAATTGATCTAGACCCGATTGTTGAATGCCAAGTTCTTGTAAAAACAACTCTTTTTCCTCATCATCCAATTGAGCGATTTCTTCTTCAATTTTCGCGCAAACAACAATCACTTCAGCATTGTCGCTTTTCGCAAATTCGCGAACTTGTTTGACGAACGGGTTGGCATCTGGACTAGCGACATCCTCTTCACCGACATTAGCAACATATAACATCGGTTTGATCGTTAATAGGTGAAGCTGCTTGACTACTTTCATTTCTTCCTCTGTAAATGAAAGCGTACGCGCTGGTTTTCCTGCTTCGAACGTTTCTTTCAGGCGCACCAGAATATCATATTCAAAAACGGCGTCTTTATCTTTTTGTTTCGCTATTTTGCCGACGCGGTCTATGCGTTTATCGACCGTTTCTAAGTCGGCGAAAATTAGCTCTAAATTAATCGTTTCAATATCCGCAAGCGGATCGACTCTTCCCGCTACATGGGTGATATTTTCATCCGTAAAACAACGAACGACTTGACAAATGGCGTCGACTTGGCGAATGTGCGATAAAAATTTATTCCCAAGCCCCTCTCCTTTACTTGCCCCTTTGACAATTCCGGCAATATCGGTAAATTCAAACACGGTCGGTACCGTACGTTGCGGTTTGAACATTTCCGTCAACACTTTCAACCGCTCATCCGGCACTTCAACAATACCAACGTTTGGTTCAATTGTACAGAAAGGATAATTAGCAGATTCTGCTCCCGCTTTTGTAATCGCATTAAATAGCGTCGACTTTCCGACGTTCGGCAAACCGACGATTCCTGCTGTTAATCCCATAATTTTTCCACTCCTCTTTTCCGTTCACATCTTTCCTCATTATAGTGAGTCCAAAAGAAAATGACAAGCGCATTCGTAAGCTAGTCATTTCTTTAGTTTTTCAATATTCACTAAGCAGTCGTATAATGTGCTTCCGCATCCGTTATCAGATTCGCGGTCCGATGTTAATACATTGACAGCACCGCCAAACTTCACCCATTGCCCCTCATCGATATTGATCTCGCAAGAATTTTTACCGTTCCAATTAATTCGCCTCGGTCGTTAAACACTCTTGCTTTATCTCCTTCCGCCAATCCTCTCTCCTTGGCCACATCTTTTGATACTTCAATTTTGATCGATTGAATGGATTCAACAAGATGGTAATGTTGCGAATGGTTGGAGCGAAGCGGATGAATGGTTAATAAACGATACGCTCTGGAAGCGCAAGCGCGGCAATATCAAAACATTGTCCGACTTGTAGATTGCCGAAGTTCGCCCCGCCCCCCGGAATGCCAACATTGCCGCTTATCGCTACAAGCGCGTCAATCCAGCGAATCGTATTGCCGCCATTGGCATATCGCTGCATGCCAAGCCCTAAATATGTCGCAGTTGGACGCTCTCCGTAAATAACAGCTAATTGCGTCATCACGTTGCGGTCTACTTCCGTGAGACGCTCAATTTTTTCCATCGTTATACTTTCCAGTACCGCCTCGACATCGGCAAACCCAGCGGTATGCTGTTCAATAAACGCGCGGTCTTCCAAACCTAAGCGCAGCATTTCTTTTATAATTCCCATCGCCAAAAACGCGTCCATCCCCGGTTTGACCGATATATACATGTCGGATGTGTTTCATCTCCGTCTACTTTTGTTGCTTTTCCGTTTTGAATCATTACTTTTAATCCGCACACATCCTAACAATTTAACGGGCACGATGTGACGCGTATCTCTTCCATAACTCTCCTCTCCTTTTCGTTATAGAAAGAGCATGAGGTCGTTACTCCTCATGCTTGACTAACACTTTTTTCATCTTTCGTACAAATTCTTTTCGCGGAAGCAGCACGCTATGGGCGCAACCTTCGCATTTGATGCGAATATCGGCGCCTAAACGAATCACTTTCCAGCGGTTTGTTCCGCACGGATGCGGCTTTTTCATTTCCACGATATCGTATAATCCAAACTCTTTATTTTCCATTGGCTCACCCCCGTCTTTTGCTTAGGCGTTTCCCTTTGCTTGCTGAGCAGATTGTTTTTCTTGTTCATTGCGATCATGAAGAACAAGGCGTGGATATGGGATTTTAATTCCTTTTTCATCTAAATGCATTTTTACTTCTTTGCGAATCGCTCTTGCTACGGAAACGTGGCGCATTGGTTTCGTTTCACAAGTAATACGCATGACCACTTCAGAATTCGTTAAATTTTGAACGCCTAACAACTCAGGCGGGGCAACCATATCTTCATATTTTGCCGGCAATTGCGGCAGAAGTTCGAGAATCGCTTCCTCTACCTTTTCAATGTCCTCTTCATAAGCGATGTTGACATCCACTACCGCAATGCTATTATTCAAAGAATAATTCGTCACTTGCGCAATACTTCCATTTGGCAGAATATGAACTTCCCCTGTCCAACTTCTAATTTTGGTTACCCTTAGGCCAATTGCCTCAACATATCCTTCAAAATTACCTATTCGTACATAATCCCCAACCGCAAACTGATCCTCAAAAATAATAAAAAATCCGGTAATGACATCTTTCACTAAGCTTTGCGCGCCAAAACCGACAGCAAGTCCAACAATACCAGCACCTGCCAAAATTGCTTTTACTTCCACGCCAAACGTATCTAAAATCATAATCAGCGCAATAAAATATAGTACGTACGTAATCACATTATCAAGAAGCCGCAACAACGTTGCTTCCCGCCGCTCCGAAATGCGGATTGGAGCTTTTTGCCGCATTTTAAAAATATTATGGATCGCAACTTTTAAAACCTTCGTCACAATCATGCATAATACTAAAATAATAATGATTTTGAGCGTTCCTGCCCCTAATTTCACCCAAAAATCTTCATTTGCGGCAAATCCAAATAAAGGGTCTAAAATCTTTTTCACTGTATCCAATGTTGTTCACACCTCTGCATCATTTTACGCTTTGCATCAACTATTTTAACAAGATTACAAATCAATTTGTAGCAATAAACATAATGTATATAATTTTCGTTTTTTCCGTATACTGTTAATACTTTGATGACAATTAGGAGTGGGTATGATGAGTATACCATCTATTTTTTTCTCATCCAAAGATGATAGAGAGCGTATTTTTCATGATGAACAAGGAGCTTCTACATTAATAGCGCTGCGGCTTATTTCACTGCTTCCTTCCCCTTTATCGCAGCCTGCCGCTATTGTTTGTATCGGTACGGATCGCTCTACCGGCGATTCGCTCGGGCCGCTTGTTGGTACGATGCTAAAAGAAAAGCACCTTTCTCACTTCCATGTATATGGGACATTGGAAGAGCCGATCCATGCCGTAAACCTAGAAGAAAAAATCACCGCGATTCGTTCAATTCATGACGACGTATTCATGATTGCAATTGACGCTTGCTTAGGACGGCTCAAAAGCGTTGGCGCCATTACGATCGCAAAAGGGCCGGTACGGCCAGGCGCCGGGGTGAATAAACAGCTTCCACCTGTCGGTGATCTTCATATTACCGGAGTAGTGAACGTTAGCGGATTTATGGAATTTTTCGTTTTGCAAAATACTCGTCTTCATCTTGTGATGAACATGGCAAAAACGATCGCCAACGGCATTTATGAGGCGGATCGAAAATTAAGCCGAAAGGAATTTTGGACGAATACAACCATCGTCAAAGACTCCCAACAGCCATTCTAATCATAAAAAATCCCCTCTTTGTTGTGATGAACAAGAAGGGGGTTCTTTGTTTTTAAAAAAAATGAAGAACGGAAACCGCGAAAGCAGTTACTATAATGCTAGGCAGCAAATTCGCTACACGTATGTTCGTAATACCAAGCATATTTAAACCAATCGCCATAATTAAAATTCCTCCTGTTGCCGTCGATTCAGTAATGAACGAATCGACAATTTCTTTTGGCACCCATCGCTCAATTTGCGTCGCAAGCAGCGCGATTCCTCCTTCATACATCATGACAGGAATCGCCGAAAAAATAACGCCAATACCGAGTGTTGTTGTTAAAATAATACTCGTGAAGCCATCTAAAATCGATTTTGTATACAAGACGCGATGGTCGCCGCGCAATCCACTATCAAGCGCGCCAACAATCGCCATTGCTCCAATGACAAATAATAATGTGGCGCTGACAAATCCTTTTGCGATATTTCCTTCTTGGTCCCCTCCTACTTTTTTCTCGACCCATTCACCGAGCTGATTTAGTTTTTGGTCCCAATCCCATATTTCTCCTAACACTCCGCCAAAAACAAGACTAAAAATGACAATGAGAAATTGTTCGCTTTTCATCCCCATTTGAATTCCTAGCAACGCTACGGCAAGCCCGATTCCTCCCATCACCGTTGCTTTTAATCGTTCCGGGATATGTTGGAATAATTTCCCTAGCAATGACCCGACCACAATACAAATTCCATTTACAATCGTCCCTAATAGTACCACGATGCGTTTCCTCCCGTTCATTACCATAAAAAAATAAACCACCAAAGATGATGGCCTACTTATTCATCCAATCGCACATCTAACAATTCTAGTATTCTTTCTAAATCTTCAGAAGAGAAAAATTCAATCTCAATTTTTCCTTTTTTTTCGAGTTTGTTTAATCGTTACATTCGTTCCAAATTTTTCCCTTAATAAAGATTCACTTTCCTTCAGAAAAACGCTTTTTTCCACCGGTTTTCGCTTTGGTGTTTCACGTGAAACATTTTTATTCATTTCTTGAATGAGCTTTTCTAGTTGGCGGACGTTTAACTGCTCGCGAATAATACGGTCAACAACGAATTTCATCTTATTTTTGTGCTTCAGCCCTAACAGCGCACGGCCATGCCCCATCGAAAGCGTTCCATCTACAAGCATCTTTTGTACGTCCTTTGGCAACGTCAATAAACGAAGATGGTTGGCGATATGAGGGCGGCTTTTTCCTACGCGGCTGGCAATCTCTTCTTGTGTAAGCTGCAGCTTTTCCATTAACATTTTATAAGCCATTGCCTCTTCAATCGGATTTAAATCTTCACGCTGCAAATTTTCCAACAGAGCCAGTTCCATCATTTGCTCATCTGTCAATTCACGCACGACAACCGGAACGGTTTTTAAATTCGCTTCTTTTGCGGCGCGATAACGCCGTTCCCCAACGACAATTTCAAACCCTTTTATACTTTTCCGCACGATCAATGGCTGCAAAATCCCGTGCTGCAAAATCGACTGCTTTAATTCTTCAATCGCTTCCTGATGAAACACTTTCCTCGGCTGATAAGGGTTTGGGTGAAGTTCGCGGATATCCACTTCTTTTATTGTTTCTTCTTCCTTTAACGTCAAATTGGAAAACAACGCATCAATTCCTTTGCCAAGACCTTTAGCCACGCTCTAACACCTCCTTCGCCAATTCTAAATATACTTCCGCGCCCCGTGATTTGACATCGTACAAAATAATTGGTTTTCCATGGCTCGGCGCTTCACTTAACCGGACGTTTCGCGGGATGATCGTGTTATATACTTTTTCGCGGAAATATTTTTTTACTTCTTGAATAACTTGAATACCTAAATTCGTACGGGCATCCAGCATCGTTAACAAAACGCCTTCAAGCCGTAAATCATGATTTAAATGTTTTTGTACAAGCCGAATCGTATTTAAAAGCTGACTAAGTCCTTCAAGCGCATAATATTCACATTGAACAGGAATAAGAACGGAATTGGCTGCCGTTAACGCGTTTAGCGTTAATAATCCCAATGAAGGAGGGCAGTCGATAATAATAAAGTCATATGCTTCCCGCAACGGATCGAGCGCATTTTTTAAACGAATTTCACGTGAAATAACCGATACGAGCTCAATTTCCGCCCCTGCTAATTGAATGGTTGCCGGGATAATATGTAAGTTTTCAATATTGGTTGGTCTTATCACATCTTTCGCTTTTAAATCCCCAATAATAACGTTATAAATACACTCATCGACGTCTCCTTTTTCAATTCCGATTCCGCTCGTCGCATTTCCTTGCGGGTCGATATCCACAAGTAATACTTTTTTTCCAATATGCGCTAAACAAGCTGCTAAATTAACCGCTGTCGTCGTCTTTCCGACTCCGCCTTTTTGATTTGCGATTGCAATTACTTTGCCCACGATGCCACCTACCTCTAATTCTTACTCATATTGTTTATTTTAACATGAAACAAATAAAATGGACTTGTTTTCTATTTATAGAAAGAAAAAAACCCCATCAAAGATAACTTGATGAGGCAAAACATTCTTCGGTTCATTACTTTTTCGGAATGCGAATCGTAATTTGATAATAGTCTTCAAATTCTTCTTCTTCTGAATCAACAGCAACGCCGCTGTTTGCCACCATGGTGAGCGACTGCCGGATGGTGTTGACGGCGATGCGCATATCTTTACTAAATGCTTTTCGTTTTGGTTTCGGTTTCGGATTCGCCGCTTCTAGCATTTTCAATACACGATCTTCCGTTTGTTTCACGTTTAATTGCTTATCAATGATTTCTTGCAACAATTTTAATTGCTTTTCTTTATCTTTTAAGACGATTAATGCGCGTGCATGACGTTCCGTAATGGTTCGATGCAACAAAGCTTCCTGCACTTCTTGCGGCAGCTTCAGCAGACGCAGTTTATTTGCGATCGTCGATTGTCCTTTTCCAAGCCGTTGCGCTAACGCCTCTTGTGTCAAATTATGTAGCTCTAATAGCTTCGCATACGCCATCGCTTCCTCAATCGGCGTCAACTCTTCACGCTGCAAATTCTCAATTAACGCTACTGAAGCGGTTTCTTTGTCATTTAGATTTTTAATAATCGCTGGAATTTCCGACCAACCGAGCTTTTGAACGGCGCGCCATCTTCGTTCTCCTGCAATAATTTCAAACTTTCCATCCTCGCACTCGCGGACAACAATCGGCTGGATAATGCCATGCGTATGGATCGTTAATGCAAGTTCTTCAATTTTTTCTTCGTCAAAAATCGTCCGTGGCTGAAAGCGGTTTGGAACAATTTTAGAAACCGGAATTTTTCTTACTTCTTCTTTTTCTTGTTTTTCCATCGTCTCTTCCTGTTCCTTTTCTCCAAAGCTAAAGAAGCGAGAGAAAGGATGCTTCATTCCCCTTACACCACCTTTAAAAACTCTCCCCTAGATTGTAAAAAATTCATTGAATTGGTTGCTTATTTGGCATTCCCGGTTTGCGAGGATATTTGTTTGGCGTATTTCTCACTTTTTGAATAAAAATAATCGTTCGTTCACTTTGTTCTATCGGCAGCATAAACCGCTCGATCGCGGAAATTTCCCCGCCAAGCACATCAATCGCTTTTTTCCCTTGTTCCAATTCTTCCTGTGCCGAGGCGGCTTTCATGGCAATAAAGGTGCCATTCACTTTGACAAGCGGAAGACACAACTCGCTTAATACGGACATTCGCGCCACTGCCCTTGCAGTGACAATATCAAATGATTCGCGGAATTCTTTTTTTCTTCCAAACGTTTCGGCCCGATCGTGATAAAAGGCGACATCGGTTAATCCTAACTCGGCTGCTAAATGCTCGAGAAAGGTGATGCGCTTTTGCAATGAATCGACAATCGACAATTTCAGATGCGGAAAACAAATTTTTAACGGAACGCTTGGAAATCCTGCACCTGCGCCTACATCGCAAATGGATAATGATTGGGAAAAATCATAGTAAAAAGCCGGAGAAAGAGAATCAAAAAAATGTTTTAAATACACGCTGGGCTTGTCCGTGATGGCAGTTAAATTCATCTTTTCATTCCATTCCATTAACAACTCATAATACCGCTCAAATTGTGCCAATGCTTGAGAAGAGAGAGAAATCCCTTTCTCCTCAAGCATGGTATGAAACTGTGCTGTATCCATACGCCAATCCTTTCCCTAATTTTTATTCATTCGACACTCGTGCGATTCTTCCTTGTTCTAAATACACTAATAATATCGAAATATCGGCAGGATTTACCCCTGAGATGCGCGAAGCTTGTGCAATCGACAATGGTCGGACTTGTTTTAGTTTTTGCCGCGCTTCTGTTGCTAAGCCGTGAATGGCATCATAATCGATATCTTCTGGAATCTTTTTATTCTCCATTTTTTTGAGTCGTTCGACTTGTTGCAACGATTTTTGAATATATCCTTCGTATTTAATTTGAATTTCTACTTGTTCCGCCACTTCCGGTGAAATTTCTTCTTCCGCCGGAGCAAGCTGTTTAATATGTTCATATGTCATTTCCGGACGACGCAACAAGTCCGCGGCGCGAATACCGTCTTTTAGCTCGCTTCCTCCTGCTTGGCGAATCACATCTTGTACTTCTTTAGTTGGTTTGATGATATAGGACTTTAGCCGTTTTTTCTCTCTTTCGATCGCTTCTTTTTTCGCCAAAAATTTTTGATAACGTTCCTCAGAAATAAGGCCGATTTTATACCCAAGTTCGGTCAGACGCAAATCAGCATTGTCATGGCGAAGAAGCAAGCGATATTCCGCACGGGATGTCAACAATCGATATGGTTCATTCGTTCCCTTTGTGACAAGATCGTCAATCAACACGCCAATATAAGCATCCGAACGACTTAAAATAATTTCTTCTTTTCCAAACGCCCGATGCGCTGCGTTAATGCCAGCGATAATTCCTTGTCCCGCCGCTTCCTCATATCCGGACGTTCCGTTAATTTGTCCAGCTGTATACAAGTTTTTCACTAGTTTTGTTTCCAACGTTGGCCACAATTGAGTTGGAACGATTGCGTCATATTCAATCGCATAGCCCGCCCGCATTAATTGCGCCTTTTCAAGACCAGGAATCGTCGTAAGCAGCTGCCGTTGAATATGCTCCGGCAAGCTTGTCGACAATCCTTGCACATATACTTCTTCCGTTTCGCGTCCTTCTGGTTCTAAAAAGATTTGGTGGCGCGGTTTATCATGGAAACGCACGATTTTATCTTCAATCGATGGGCAATAACGCGGACCCGTTCCTTTGATCATTCCGGAATACATTGGCGATAAATGTAAGTTTTCGTCGATAATCCGATGTGTCTCTGGCGTTGTATACGTAAGCCAGCATGGCAATTGGTCGGTAATATATTCCGTCGTTTCATACGAAAATGCCCGCGGAACATCGTCACCTGGCTGAATTTCCGTTTTGCTATAATCAATCGTGCGGCTGTTGACGCGCGGCGGTGTTCCTGTTTTAAAGCGGACAAGCTCAAAACCAAGCTCTTCTAAATGCTCGGACAACTTAATCGATGGCTGTTGATTGTTCGGTCCGCTGGAATACTTAATGTCTCCAATAATAATTTCTCCGCGCAAAAATGTCCCTGTCGTAATAACAACCGTTTTTGCATAATAATGTGCTCCCGTCTGGGTAACAACCCCTTTGCACACACCGTCTTCCACGATCAAACGTTCCACTTTTCCTTGCAATAATGTAAGATTTTCTTGATTTTCAAGCGTTTTTTTCATTTCGCGTTGATATAACACTTTGTCTGCTTGCGCTCGCAATGCCCGCACCGCTGGACCTTTTCCAGTGTTGAGCATCCGCATTTGGATGTACGTTTTATCAATATTTTTTGCCATTTCCCCGCCTAACGCATCAATTTCACGAACAACAATTCCTTTTGCTGGACCGCCGATCGATGGATTGCATGGCATAAATGCGATCATATCAAGGTTTAATGTAATCACTAACGTTTTCGCACCAATGCGCGCTGCCGCTAACGCCGCTTCGCATCCAGCATGGCCGGCGCCAACGACAATGACGTCATATGAACCTCCATGATAATCCATACAGCTTACGTACCTCCTTCGTTATTTTCCTAAACAAAATTGTGAAAACAGTTGATCAATTAAGCTTTCGTGCACCGTATCCCCAATAATTTCTCCAAGAAGCTCCCATGCTTTTGTTAAATCGATTTGTACAAGATCGACCGGCATTCCCGATTCAATTCCAGAAATCGCATCCTCTATCGCCTTTTTGGCTTGATGAAGCAAGGCGATATGACGCGAATTCGAAACATACGTAAGATCACCTGCTTCGACAGAGCCGCTGAAAAACATTTCAGAAATGGCTGTTTCTAAATCTTCAATCCCTTTTTCTTGCAATAGAGATGTCGTAATAATCGGGCGGCCGTCCGCTAATTGTTTGACCCGATCCATATCGATATTTTTTGGTAAATCTGTTTTATTAACGATAACGATGAAATCCATCCCTTTTACCATTTCAAAAAGCTTTTCATCTTCTTCCGTCAACGGCTCATGATAATTTAGCACAAGCAAAATTAAATCAGCTTCCTTCAACATTTGTCGCGAACGTTCTACACCAATTCGCTCGACGACATCCTCCGTTTCGCGAATTCCCGCCGTATCGATTAACCGAAGTGGGACGCCGCGGACATTCACGTACTCTTCGATCACGTCGCGCGTCGTTCCAGGAATATCCGTTACAATCGCCTTATTTTCGTGCACAAGCGCATTTAATAACGATGATTTCCCGACATTCGGCCTTCCTATAATGACCGTTGCCAAACCTTCGCGCAGAATTTTGCCTTGTTGCGCGGTTTGCAGCAATTTTTCAATTTGCTCCCGCACGTATTGCGCCTTCTCCATTAACAGATGCGGCGTCATCTCTTCCACATCATCATATTCTGGATAATCAATATTCACTTCCACATGGGCAAGTGTTTCTAAAATCGTCTGCCGCAGTTTTCGAATTAATTTCGATAAGCGTCCTTCCATTTGCTGCAGCGCCACGTTCATCGCTCGGTCCGTTTTCGCCCGAATCAAATCAATGACCGCTTCCGCTTGAGATAAGTCAATCCGTCCGTTTAAAAATGCGCGTTTTGTAAATTCTCCTGGCTCAGCAAGCCGCGCCCCATTAGTTAATACGAGCTGCAGCACACGATTAACCGATACTAAACCACCGTGGCAATTAATTTCAACAACATCTTCCCTTGTAAACGTCTTTGGCGCTCGCATCACCGATACCATTACCTCTTCGACCGTCTGGCCGCTTTTTGGATCCACAATATGACCGTAATGAATCGTATGTGACGGAACGTCTTTAAGACGCTTTCCGCTTGGAGTTTGAAAAATGCGGTCAGCGATCGCAATCGCTTCGTCGCCGCTCAGTCTGACAATCGCGATTGCTCCTTCTCCCATCGGCGTGGAGATCGCAGCAATCGTATCAAATTCCATCAATTCCTCACCTCTTTTTGCTGACAAAAAGCCAATCTATCTATATGTTAGACAACTACCGTTGTCAATAACGATCTATCCACAATTTTTTCGTTAATCATTTCAATTTTAACTTATCCACATGTGAATAACAACATGAAGTGCTCATCCTTAAACCTAAAAAATGTAAACAAAAAAAGAAGAAAAAGAGGCTGCCTCGCTTGTTTCAGAGATAGCCCCTTTTCATCAATGTGGATTTACATGATTGGAGATACTACAACATAACGATGTGGTTCTTCTCCAACCGAATAAGTAGTTACTTTTTTATAGTTCGCTAACGCATTATGAATAATTTTTCGTTCATGCGCTGGAAGCGGCTCCAACTTTACTTCTTTTCCAGTTTTTATCGCTTTTTCCGCTAACTTCTGCGCCAGCTGAATCAGCGTTTTTTCTCTTCGTTCCCGATAATTTTCCGCATCGACGATAATGGAAACATATTCTTTTGCATAGCGGTTTGCGACAAGCTGAGTCAATAATTGCAATGAATTTAATGTTTGTCCATGTTTTCCGATCAATAAACCTACTTGTTCTCCTGTGATCATGAATGTTATCCGCTTGCCATCTTGTTGCTTCTCTATTTTTGCTGCTGTTACTCCCATCTGTTTTACAACATTTTTTAAAAATAACTCTGCTTCTTCTACTGGATCTATCATAAGTTTTGCTTTTACCACTGCAGGTCTGCTTCCAAAAATCCCAAACAGCCCTTTTCTTCCTTTATCCAACACCGTAATTTCTGCACGATCCCTCGAAACACCGAGCTGTTGCAGCGCTAACTGCACAGCTTCATCTACGGTCGCGGCGGTCGCGGTTACTTCTTTCACTTTTTCTTTCCTCCTGAATGAGCAGAGTCCACATTCGGCCCTTTAATGAAATACGTTTGCACAATAGAGAAAATATTCCCGACTACCCAATAAAGCGATAAAGCAGCTGGGAAATTAATCGCGAAAATCACGATCATAATCGGCATCATCCAAAGCATCATCGCCATTTGCGGATTTTGTTGTCCAGCGCCAGCCATCATTATTTTTTGTTGGATAAATGTCGTAATCCCTGCGACAATCGGTAAAATAAAATATGGGTCTTTTTCGCCGAGATCAAACCATAAAAAGTTATGTTCCGCAATTTCTCTCGTACGCATAATGGCATGATAAAATCCAATTAAAATCGGCATTTGAATAAGAATTGGGAAACAACCTGCCATCGGGTTTACACCGTGTTTTTGAAACAACAACATCATTTCTTGCTGGAGCTTTTGTTGTGTTTGCATATCCTTAGAGCTATATTTTTCCCGAAGCTTTTGTATTTCCGGTTGCAGCGCTTGCATCGCTTTCGCATTTTTTGTTTGCTGGATCATTAACGGTAAAATAAGCAAACGAATGAAGATGGTTACAATAACAATCGACAATCCAAAGTTTCCGCCTAAAGCATTAGCGACATATTTAATTAGCCAAGAGAGCGGGTAAACGATATACTCATTCCAAAAACCTTTGCTCTCCGGCGTAATTGGTTCGTTAATTTGCGTACAGCCCGATATGAGTGCAAGCAATGCCATTAACCCAACCGTTAACCAAATTCGCCTCTTCACCATCTTTTTCCTCCTAACCGACAAATTCACATTACCCTAAATATGTATTTTAGCATCATTTCAAACAAAATGGGCGCTCTTTTTTCAGCGAGAAACCGTAGCATCGGGAGTAAAATAGATGCCTTATTTTATATCTCTTTTCAGCGCGCCCGCCTTGCGCAATACATGCAGCAAGCTTTTCTTCACCTCAAAATATGTCATTTCTGCAACTGGGAGCCTAGCAATAATCACATAATCTTTTTGAGGCATAATATCGTCTTTCATCTCCAAAAAAACTTGTCGAATGTAACGTTTAATTCGATTTCTTACAACCGCCTTCCCAAGCTTTTTACTCACTGATAAACCGATCCGGAAATACGGTTGTTCAGGACGGTCAAGCATATAAATAACAAACTGTCGATTCGCCATCGATGTACCGCGCTGGAACACTTCTTGAAATTCTTTGTTTTTCTTTATGCGATACTTTTTCTTCATCGTGCGGAAACACTCCATCTTTTTCAATCTCTATAATCACTATCCTCTTGAGAAAAAAGACCACTGAAGTTTCAGTGGCCTATGCGGATAATACTTTTCTTCCTTTACGACGACGACGCGCAAGCACTTTTCTGCCATTTCTCGTACTCATGCGCGCACGGAACCCATGAACTTTGCTGCGCTTCCGTTTATTTGGTTGGTATGTCCGTTTCATCTATGACACCTCCCTGAGGAATAACTGTTACGGGCAGTCTTTCTAATTATATTGAACAATCTAGCAAAATGTCAACCGCTCCAGGATTTTTCCTTCGTTCACGAAGTTGTGGATAATTTTTTAGACACCATTTTACATATCCACATAATTTATCGACAATTTTTTCACATCTTTCACCTATGTGGATAATTATTTTTTCACAACGTCTTTCTTTTGTGGATAATTTTAAAAATCCATTGCAACATGCTAGTTTATTTGCTATTATTATTGTGTTTTCATTATGGATAATTGTGTGAATAAAAAAAATTATCCACATTTTGTGGATATGTTGTGGATATGTTTTTTCACAACTTGTTTATA
Organism: Parageobacillus toebii NBRC 107807; assembly: GCF_003688615.2. Lineage (GTDB taxonomy): Bacteria > Bacillota > Bacilli > Bacillales > Anoxybacillaceae > Parageobacillus_B > Parageobacillus_B toebii. The sequence continues at coordinate 906,713 of NZ_CP049703.1, forward strand.
AAGTTATCCACATGTAGTGGATTTTGTCGAAATACCATCTTTTTTCCTTATTATTATGTTATTTCCACAGATTCTTTTTTTAAACGATTCAAAGGAGGGGGCAACGGGTGGAAAACATCCATGATTTATGGAATCGTGTGCTCGGGGAAATCGAAAAGAAAATTAGCAAGCCAAGCTTTGAAACTTGGTTAAAATCAACAAAAGCCCACTCTTTACGAGGTGACACGCTTGTCATCATAGCCCCAAACGAATTTGCAAGAGACTGGCTTGATTCCCGCTACTCTCGCTTGATTGCTGAAACCATTTACGACATCACTGGAGAAGAACTGTTGATCAAGTTCATTACTCCCCCTAATCAATCCGAAGATGATTTTGAATTTCAGCGATCTTCGAAAAAGCATCGAAAGTCATACGAGGAATCAACGGATTTTCCGCAAAGCATGCTGAATCCAAAATATACGTTCGACACGTTTGTCATCGGTTCCGGCAATCGTTTTGCCCATGCAGCTTCTTTAGCGGTGGCAGAAGCGCCGGCGAAAGCATATAATCCGCTATTTATTTACGGCGGGGTTGGCTTAGGCAAAACGCATTTAATGCACGCGATCGGCCATTACGTCATTGAACATAATCCGTCCGCGAAAGTAGTGTATTTATCATCAGAAAAATTTACAAATGAATTTATCAACGCGATTCGTGACAATCGCCCCGATGATTTTCGCAACAAATATCGGAACGTTGATGTCCTATTAATTGATGATATTCAGTTTTTAGCGGGAAAAGAACAAACTCAAGAGGAATTTTTCCATACGTTTAATACATTGCATGAAGAAAGTAAACAAATCGTTATCTCCAGCGATCGGCCGCCAAAAGAGATTCCGACATTGGAAGACCGCCTTCGCTCACGGTTTGAATGGGGGCTTATTACGGATATCACTCCTCCTGACTTAGAAACGAGGATCGCTATCCTCAGAAAGAAAGCAAAGGCGGAAGGATTTGATATTCCGAATGAAGTGATGCTGTATATCGCTAATCAAATTGACTCTAACATTCGTGAGCTGGAAGGAGCCCTCATACGCGTTGTAGCTTACTCATCGCTGATCAATAAAGAAATTACTGCTGATTTAGCGGCAGAGGCGTTAAAGGATATTATTCCGAGTACAAAACCAAAAGTCATTACCATTCAAGATATTCAACGCGTTATCGGCCAGCATTTCAATATTAAACTAGAAGATTTTAAAGCTAAGAAAAGAACGAAATCTGTCGCTTTTCCGCGCCAAATCGCTATGTACCTTTCGCGAGAACTTACCGATTGTTCATTGCCGAAAATTGGTGATGAATTTGGAGGCCGTGACCATACGACGGTCATTCATGCCCATGAAAAAATTTCTAAGCTTCTCCAAACAGATGCTCAATTGCAAAAACATATAAAAGAGATTGAAGAGAAACTAAAGCAATTGTGAATAACTAGTGAATGGTTACACACAGTCTATCCACATGTGGACAGACTGTGTTTCCTTTACTTTTTTTACTTATCCACATTTCAACAAGCATTATTACTAGTATTACGATTTTATTCTTTATTTTTATTATAAAAAAATAATTTATTTCCCTAATCATTGTAGGAGGCCTTACGTGATGAAAATCAAAATTGATCGAGAAGCGCTAGTTCAAAGTGTTCAAGATGTTATGAAAGCTGTGTCCCCCCGTACGACGATTCCGATTTTGACTGGAATTAAAATTGCGGCAACTTCACAAGGAGTAACATTAACAGGAAGCGATTCCGACATTTCGATTGAATCTTTTATTCCTACAGAAGAAGAAGACAAAGTGCTTGTCGAAGTAGTAGAAACCGGAAGTATTGTGCTGCAAGCTCGCTTTTTTTCAGAAATCGTAAAAAAACTACCGGAAAATACGATTGAAATTGAAGTACAGCCTAATTTTTTAACGGTGATCCGTTCCGGAAAAGCGGAGTTCAGTTTAAACGGTCTTGACGCGGAAGAGTATCCAAGACTTCCGCAAATTGAGGAAGAAAATGTTTTTAAAATTCCTACTGACTTGTTAAAAACAATCATTCGTCAAACCGTATTTGCTGTTTCTACTTCAGAGACAAGACCGATCTTGACAGGTGTAAACTGGAGAATCGAAAATGGGGAATTAATCTGTACTGCAACAGACAGCCATCGTCTTGCATTACGAAAAGCAAAAATAGAAACGGAAAACCAGCAATCGTATAACGTTGTCATTCCGGGAAAAAGTTTAAATGAATTGAGCAAAATCTTAGATGATAGCAACGACCCGGTTGATATTGTCATCACGGCGAATCAAATTTTATTTAAAACAAAACATTTATTGTTTTTCTCTCGATTGCTTGATGGAAATTATCCAGAAACTACCCGGCTTATTCCAACAGATAGCAAAACCGATATTATCGTTAACGCAAAAGAGTTTTTACAAGCCATTGACCGCGCATCTTTATTAGCAAGAGAAGGAAGAAACAATGTTGTGAAACTGACAACGCTAAATGACGGCATTATTGAAATTTCTTCTATTTCTCCGGAAATCGGAAAAGTAACGGAAGAAATTCAAAGTGAATCGATCGAAGGAGAGGAATTAAAGATTTCCTTTAGCGCAAAATATATGATGGATGCACTAAAAGCGCTTGATGGCACCGACATTCAAATTAGCTTTACTGGTGCAATGCGTCCATTTTTACTTCGTCCTCTCCATAGCGACTCTATGCTTCAGCTTATTTTACCAGTAAGAACGTATTAACGTTTATGAAAGCTGCTAAGTTCTAGCAGCTTTCTTTGCTAATATTTTATTTTTTCGTTAAAATAAAGAGATGGGCAGTTTTTAGAAAGCGAGCGATGATGAATGGAAAAAAGAGTAACGATTACGACAGAAACGATTACGCTTGGTCAATTGCTAAAACTCATTCAAGCCGTTGGGACAGGCGGTGCTGTGAAATGGTTTCTGCAAACCAATGAGGTGCTTGTCAACGGAGAAAGAGAAAATCGGCGTGGACGGAAATTAAAAAATGGGGATATAGTCGAAGTCGAAGGACTTGGAACGTTTATTGTAACAAGGGCAGAGTAGGTGAAGGGCCGTTGTTTTTAACACATTTATCGCTAAAAAATTATCGTAATTATGAGAGTGAAACGATAGAGTTTGCCAATAACGTAAATATTATTTTAGGGGAGAATGCTCAAGGGAAAACAAACATGATGGAGGCCATCTATGTATTGGCGATGGCGAAGTCGCACAGGACAACAAACGACAAAGATCTCATTCGCTGGGACGAAGACTATGCTAAAATAGAAGGAAAGGCAATGAAAAAAAATGGGGCGCTATCGCTTGAACTTATTATTTCAAAAAAAGGAAAAAAAGCGAAATGCAACCATATTGAACAGCAGCGATTAAGTCAATATGTTGGTCATTTGAATATCGTGATGTTTGCCCCGGAAGATTTAAATTTAGTAAAAGGAAGCCCGCAAGTGAGACGGCGTTTTGTCGATATGGAAATTGGGCAAGTATCCCCTGTTTATATACACGATTTGAGCCAATACCAAAAGCTTTTGCAGCAGCGAAACCATTATTTAAAAATGTTGCAAACGCGCGAGCAGCAAGATGAAACAGTACTAGATATCTTAACAGAACAGCTCATTCCGCTGGCGGCTAAAATCACGCTAAAGCGGTATGAATTTTTGCTTTTGCTGCAAAAATGGGCGGCGCCAATTCATCGCGAAATTAGCCGCGGATTAGAAACATTACAAATTCAATATCGACCTTCTGTTGATGTATCAGAAAAGGTAGAATTGTCGAGAATAATAGAAGCATATAGTGAAAAGTTTGCTACAATAAAAGAAAGAGAAATCCAGCGAGGAATGACGCTTGCTGGTCCGCATCGTGATGATATTGCATTTAGCGTGAACGGAAAAGATGTTCAAATATTTGGCTCTCAAGGGCAACAGCGCACAACAGCGTTATCCATCAAGTTGGCAGAAATCGAATTGATTTTTTCCGAAATTGGCGATTACCCCATTCTTTTACTTGATGATGTGCTATCTGAACTCGATGACTTTCGGCAAACCCACCTTCTTGATACAATTCGGAAAAAAGTGCAAACGTTTGTGACGACAACAAGCATTGACGGAATCGAACATGACATCGTCAAGGAAGCAGCAATTTACAAAGTCCATTCCGGTCACATTACCGCCCCTCTTTGTGATTAATCTTTTGAACGTTTGGAAAGAAAGCGTAGGTGATTCGCATGACAATGGAACAAAAAATCGAACATACGTATGATGCGAGCCAAATTCAAGTATTAGAAGGGCTGGAAGCAGTCCGTAAACGGCCGGGGATGTATATTGGTTCCACGGGTCCAAAAGGACTGCACCATCTCGTATGGGAGATTGTAGATAATAGCATCGATGAAGCTTTAGCTGGTTACTGTACAGAAATTAACGTTACGATCGAAAAAGATAATATCATTGCGATTACGGACAACGGCCGTGGTATTCCTGTTGATATTCAAGAGAAAATGGGGCGCCCTGCTGTCGAAGTCATTATGACCGTGCTTCATGCAGGAGGAAAGTTTGGCGGCGGCGGTTATAAAGTGTCGGGCGGACTTCATGGCGTCGGTGCTTCTGTCGTTAACGCTCTATCCGAAGAACTGGAAGTATATGTACACAGGGACGGGAAAATTCATTATCAAAAATATCAACGAGGCGTACCTTGTACGGATTTAGAAGTGATTGGAGAAACGGATCGGACAGGTACCACCGTTCGTTTTAAGCCTGATCCGGAAATTTTTACGGAAACGACAGAATTTGATTATGAAACGTTGGCAACCCGTCTTCGCGAGCTAGCTTTCTTAAATCGAGGCCTTAAAATTACGCTTGAAGATAAGCGAGTAGAAAATCGGAAAAACGAATATCATTACGAAGGCGGTATTAAATCTTACGTTAAACATTTAAATCGGACGCGTGAAGTGCTTCATGAGGAACCGATTTATATCATTGGTGAGCGCGATGGTATTTATGTGGAAATTGCTCTCCAATATAACGATAGTTATAGTAGCAATATTTATTCTTTTGTTAACAACATTCACACACATGAAGGCGGAACGCACGAATCCGGTTTTAAAACAGCATTGACGCGCATTATTAACGACTATGCACGCAAACATCAAATTTTGAAAGATAATGACCCTAATTTAACCGGAGAAGATGTTCGCGAAGGATTGACAGCGATCGTTTCGATTAAACATCCGTCCCCGCAGTTTGAAGGACAAACAAAAACAAAACTTGGAAACAGCGATGCACGGGCGGTTACCGATGCAATTTTCTCAGAACAATTTGAAACATTTTTATTAGAAAATCCAACGATAGCAAGAAAAATTGTGGAAAAAGGCATGATGGCGGCGCGGGCACGGTTAGCGGCGAAAAAAGCGCGTGAGCTTACAAGACGAAAAAGCGCCCTTGAAATTTCTAACTTGCCTGGAAAACTAGCGGATTGCTCCTCGAAAGATCCTTCTATCAGTGAATTGTATGTGGTCGAAGGAGACTCTGCCGGCGGTTCGGCAAAGCAAGGGAGAGACCGCCATTTTCAAGCGATTTTGCCGTTGCGCGGGAAAATTATCAATGTCGAAAAAGCGCGGCTTGACAAAATTTTATCGAACAATGAAGTTCGCGCCATCATCACTGCGTTAGGTACGGGAATTGGTGAAGATTTTGATATTACGAAAGCGCGTTACCATAAAATCATTATTATGACAGATGCTGATGTCGATGGGGCACATATCCGCACATTATTGCTTACTTTCTTTTATCGTTATATGCGCGAATTTATCGAGCGGGGATATGTATACATCGCCCAGCCTCCGCTTTATAAGATTGAACAAGGCAAGCAGGTAAAATACGCGTATAATGATCGGCAGCTTGAAAAAATTCTTGCGGAATTGCCGGAAAATCCGAAACCGACGATTCAACGTTATAAAGGTCTTGGAGAAATGAATCCGGAACAATTATGGGAAACAACGATGAATCCAGAGACAAGAACGCTTCTTCAAGTTAGTTTGCAAGATGCGATTGAAGCAGACGAAACATTCGAGATTTTAATGGGAGACAAAGTAGAACCGAGAAGGCAGTTTATTGAAGAAAATGCGCGATATGTGAAAAACTTAGACATTTAATCGGAGAGTGTTGAGCAATCACCCTCCCCGCCGAAAATTTTTTATAAGGGAGGTTTTTATGAATGTCAGAAAATCAAAATCCGCGCATCCGCGAAGTCAATATTAGCCAAGAGATGCGCTCTTCGTTTCTCGACTATGCGATGAGCGTCATCGTATCGCGCGCATTACCTGATGTACGCGATGGGTTAAAACCGGTGCACCGCCGTATTTTATATGCAATGCATGAACTCGGAATGACCGCGGACAAGCCTTATAAAAAATCCGCCCGCATCGTCGGTGAAGTCATCGGTAAATATCACCCTCACGGTGACGCAGCGGTGTATGATACGATGGTTCGCATGGCACAAGATTTTAACTATCGTTATGTGCTTGTAGATGGTCATGGAAACTTTGGTTCCATTGACGGTGACGCGGCTGCAGCGATGCGTTATACGGAAGCGCGCATGTCCAAAATCGCGATGGAAATGCTGCGTGACATTAACAAAGATACAATTGATTATCAAGATAACTATGATGGTTCGGAAAAAGAGCCTGTCGTATTGCCGTCGCGCTTCCCAAATTTACTAGTAAACGGTTCGTCAGGGATCGCTGTCGGGATGGCTACGAACATCCCGCCGCATCAGCTCGGCGAGGTGGTCGACGCGATTTTGGCGTTAAGTAAAAATCCTGATATGACTGTAGCGGATTTAATGGAATATATTCCAGGACCGGATTTTCCAACAGCAGGGCAAATCATTGGACGCAGCGGCATCCGCAAAGCGTATGAAACAGGCCGAGGTTCGATTACATTGCGCGCCAAAGTCGAGATTGAACAACAATCAAACGGGAAAGAAATGATCATTGTCCGCGAGCTCCCTTATCAAGTCAACAAGGCAAAATTAATTGAACGCATTGCCGAGCTTGTCCGTGAAAAGAAAATTGACGGCATTACTGATTTGCGCGATGAATCGGACCGCAGCGGAATGCGAATTGTCATCGAAGTGCGAAGAGACGCGAACTCGAAAGTAATATTAAACAATTTATACAAACATACGGCACTGCAAACGAGCTTTGGTATTAACATGCTCGCGCTTGTTGACGGCCAGCCGAAAGTATTAAACTTAAAAGAATGCTTGCAGCATTATTTAGATCATCAAAAAACCGTCATTCGCCGCCGCACGGCATATGAATTGAAAAAAGCGGAGGCGCGTGCCCATATTTTAGAAGGATTGCGTATTGCTCTTGATCATCTCGATGAAGTGATTAACTTAATCCGCAGCTCGCAAACGACAGAAATCGCTAGAGAAGGACTTATGCAGCAATTTTCGCTCAGCGAAAGACAGGCACAGGCGATTTTAGACATGCGCTTGCAACGATTGACAGGATTGGAAAGAGAAAAAATCGAACAAGAATATCAAGAACTTATTCGCTTAATTGCCGAATTAAAAGCAATTTTAGCCGATGAAGAGAAAGTTTTACAAATTATTCGCGATGAATTAACGGAAATTAAAGAGCGGTTTAACGATGAGCGGAGAACAGAAATCGTCATTGGAGGAATCGAAGAATTTGACGATGAAGATTTAATTCCGCGCGAAAACATCGTCATTACGCTCACGCATAAAGGCTATATTAAACGTCTTCCTGTTTCAACGTATAAAAGCCAAAAACGAGGCGGACGAGGCGTCCAAGGAATGCATACGAGTGAAGATGACTTTGTGGAACATCTTTTGATTACATCGACCCATGACACTGTTTTATTTTTTACAAATAAAGGGAAAGTATACCGGGCGAAGGGATACGAAATTCCTGAATTTGGTCGAACCGCTAGAGGAATTCCAATCATTAATCTTTTAGAACTCGATAAAGACGAGTGGATTAACACCATTATCCCTATTAACAATGAATTTGATGATAATTTATATTTGTTCTTTACAACAAAACAAGGAATCGCCAAACGCTCGCCATTATCTTCGTTTGCCCATATTCGTAACAATGGTCTAATCGCCATCCATTTGCGTGAAGAAGATGAGTTGATTTCCGTTAAGTTAACCGACGGTTCGAAACATATTATTGTCGGGACAAAAAACGGAATGCTCATTCGTTTTCCAGAGACCGATGTACGAACAATGGGACGAAGCGCAACAGGAGTTAAAGCGATTACCCTCGAAGATGGCGATGAAGTTGTTGGCATGGAAATTTTAGAAGATGATTGCGATGTATTAGTCGTTACGAAAAACGGCTATGGCAAGCGTACCCCGGCTTCGGAGTATCGTATACAAAGCCGTGGCGGAAAAGGACTCAAAACGTGCAACATTACGGAGAAAAATGGTTCGGTTGTTGCGGTGAAGACGGTGACTGGTGAAGAAGACTTAATGCTCATTACTGCAGGCGGCATTCTTATTCGTATTGCGGTCAGTGACATTTCACGAATGGGAAGAAATACACAAGGCGTAAAATTAATTCGCTTATCCGACGATGATGAACATGAATATGTTGCTACCGTAGCGAAAGTTCCAAAAGAAGAGAAAGAAAATGAAGTAGACGAAGAAGAGAATCATTAATTACTGTAATGGCTCGAAAGGTGTTACCTTTTGAGCCATTTTTTATGTAAACCACTACAACTATCGTACCATCAATGTTAGTATAAGATTATGGAATAAAGGACGAAAGTAGGAGTGTAGCACAATGATCCGGGCGAAACTTCATCAATTGCAAGAAGGATGTATTCTTGCTGAAGATGTACTAGGTAAAACAAAAAAGACAATTATGCCCAAAAATACTGTATTGACGCCAGCGTTATTAAATGTACTGGAAAAATTTTCGATTGAGGAAGTGTGCGTCGAACCAGTTCTGGCAAATGGCGATCCATTTAGACCAGCTGAATTGCTTGGACAGCATGATGGCGATAACACTAGCAATGAGCAGCCGATATCACTTTATCTGAAAGCGGTTCAAAAATATAAAAAAGCATTTCAATCTTGGCAGTCAGGCTCTCCTATCGATATAGGGGAAATAAGAGATATTATTATCCCTTTATTCGATAAATTTGTACATCATCGAAAAGAGCTATTAACGCTATATCGTTATGCCACAAAAGAAGACTATTTATACCATCACGCTGTCAGTGTTGGTTTATTATCTGGATTTTTAGCAAAACAATTAGATTATAGTAAAGGGGACTGTTATCAAATTGTGCTGGCGGGTATATTGTCTGACTGTGGCATGGCGAAGGTTGATCAGAGAATTTTAGCGAAGAAATCTGCGCTTACTACTAGCGAATATGAAGAAGTAAAGCAACATACCGTGTTTGGCTATCGAATGGTTCAAAAAATAACGTCATTAAAAGAAGGAGTAAAGCTAGCTGTATTGCAGCATCATGAACGCAATGATGGAACGGGCTATCCGTTTGGAATTCGTGATCGGCAAATTCACCCTTATAGTAAAATAGTGGCCGTAGCTGACGTTTATCACGCGATGACGTCCGAACGTCTTTATCAACGAAAACAATCGCCTTTTAAAGCACTTGAAAAAATTCAAGTCGAGCACTTTGGTAAATTGAGTATGGAAGCGATACAAATACTACTAGACAGTTTGATAAATTTTCATATAGGAACAGTTGTCAAATTATCGAACGGTGAAATGGCGGAAATCGTTTTTATGCAGCGGGAAGCGCCAACAAGACCAATTGTCAAAATCGTAGATAAAGACGAATTTCTTTCTCTAAGTGAACATCGAGATATTCATATTGAAGAAGTTATTGATTAACGATGATGGAGCAAAAAATTTTTTCTAGAAAAATACTCTTGAACAACAGCAATAATAGTGATAGAATAAAGCCTGTCTTGAAGAAAAAACAAATAAATTTATAAATGTTTATAAAAAACATGTTGACTTTTATTTTGCTTTTAGTTATTATTTAATAGCTGTCATCATTTAGAGTTTGAAGTTCCTTGAAAACTAGACAAAACGCAAGCGTCAATAAGAAAAGCGGAAGCGCCGCGATCAGCTCTCGAAGCCAAATGTTCTTCACCCGCTGAAGTGCCTGCACTTCGAGGGGGAGGTTATTTGGCACAAGAGAGCTAGGCGCTGAAGCTGAAAAGAAGCCAATCAACTTTCTTTTTGGAGAGTTTGATCCTGGCTCAGGACGAACGCTGGCGGCGTGCCTAATACATGCAAGTCGAGCGGACCGAACGGAAGCTTGCTTCTGTTCGGTTAGCGGCGGACGGGTGAGTAACACGTGGGTAACCTGCCCGTAAGACCGGGATAACTCCGGGAAACCGGGGCTAATACCGGATAACACCGAAGACCGCATGGTCTTTGGTTGAAAGGTGGCTTTTGCTACCACTTACGGATGGGCCCGCGGCGCATTAGCTAGTTGGTGAGGTAACGGCTCACCAAGGCGACGATGCGTAGCCGGCCTGAGAGGGTGACCGGCCACACTGGGACTGAGACACGGCCCAGACTCCTACGGGAGGCAGCAGTAGGGAATCTTCCGCAATGGACGAAAGTCTGACGGAGCGACGCCGCGTGAGCGAAGAAGGTCTTCGGATCGTAAAGCTCTGTTGTTAGGGAAGAAGAAGTACCGTTCGAATAGGGCGGTACGGTGACGGTACCTAACGAGAAAGCCCCGGCTAACTACGTGCCAGCAGCCGCGGTAATACGTAGGGGGCGAGCGTTGTCCGGAATTATTGGGCGTAAAGCGCGCGCAGGCGGTCCCTTAAGTCTGATGTGAAAGCCCACGGCTCAACCGTGGAGGGTCATTGGAAACTGGGGGACTTGAGTGCAGAAGAGGAGAGCGGAATTCCACGTGTAGCGGTGAAATGCGTAGAGATGTGGAGGAACACCAGTGGCGAAGGCGGCTCTCTGGTCTGTAACTGACGCTGAGGCGCGAAAGCGTGGGGAGCAAACAGGATTAGATACCCTGGTAGTCCACGCCGTAAACGATGAGTGCTAAGTGTTAGAGGGGTTAAACCCTTTAGTGCTGTAGCTAACGCGTTAAGCACTCCGCCTGGGGAGTACGGCCGCAAGGCTGAAACTCAAAGGAATTGACGGGGGCCCGCACAAGCGGTGGAGCATGTGGTTTAATTCGAAGCAACGCGAAGAACCTTACCAGGTCTTGACATCCCCTGACAACCCTGGAGACAGGGCGTTCCCCCTTCGGGGGGACAGGGTGACAGGTGGTGCATGGTTGTCGTCAGCTCGTGTCGTGAGATGTTGGGTTAAGTCCCGCAACGAGCGCAACCCTCGCCCCTAGTTGCCAGCATTCAGTTGGGCACTCTAGGGGGACTGCCGGCTAAAAGTCGGAGGAAGGTGGGGATGACGTCAAATCATCATGCCCCTTATGACCTGGGCTACACACGTGCTACAATGGGCGGTACAAAGGGCTGCGAACCCGCGAGGGGGAGCGAATCCCAAAAAGCCGCTCTCAGTTCGGATTGCAGGCTGCAACTCGCCTGCATGAAGCCGGAATCGCTAGTAATCGCGGATCAGCATGCCGCGGTGAATACGTTCCCGGGCCTTGTACACACCGCCCGTCACACCACGAGAGCTTGCAACACCCGAAGTCGGTGAGGTAACCCGTAAGGGAGCCAGCCGCCGAAGGTGGGGCAAGTGATTGGGGTGAAGTCGTAACAAGGTAGCCGTACCGGAAGGTGCGGCTGGATCACCTCCTTTCTAAGGATGATACGAAAAGCGGAAGCGCCGCGATCAGCTCTCGAAGCCAAATGTTCTTCACCCGCTGAAGTGCTTGCACTTCGAGGGGGAAGGTTATTTGGCACAAGAGAGCTAGGCGCTGGAGCTAGACAGTACGAAAAGCGGAAGCGCGAAGGCGACTGCCTATTGACAATGACGCTAAAATAAGTTATAATGACGCTTGTCGTTTTGTTTAGTTTTGAAGGAGCTTCATGTTCCTTCTCTCATTTAAATATGACGGGCCTATAGCTCAGCTGGTTAGAGCGCACGCCTGATAAGCGTGAGGTCGGTGGTTCAAGTCCACTTAGGCCCATCCCTTTCTATGTGGGGCCTTAGCTCAGCTGGGAGAGCGCCTGCTTTGCACGCAGGAGGTCATCGGTTCGATCCCGATAGGCTCCACCATTTAAGTTGAAAATTCAAAGAAGTAGCCTTGTGTCTGTGTCTACGAGTGGATTCAGAGAAGCTGGATTCCTCGATGCAGAGTTGAAAATAAACCTAAGAAACAGTCTTGTGCCTGCGTCTACAAGCAGGGTCGAGGAAGTTAGGTTCCTCGGCACAAAGCTGCAGAGAAGCAAACTCAAAGTAGTAGCTTCGTTCCTTGAAAACTAGATAACCGGAAGGAAAAGCGGAGGCGCCGCGGTTAGCCCCGATAGGTGCTGGAGGGCCTGCGAGGAGGCTATTGCCGCCAACGGCAGGACCGAAGCGACCGTGAGGGGCTAGGCGTCGAAGCTAGACAGTGGAAGAAGCCGAGAAGCGAAGGCGGCAAGCGTGAAGCTGTTTTCGCATGGTTAAGTTAGAAAGGGCGCACGGTGGATGCCTTGGCACTAGGAGCCGATGAAGGACGGGGCAAACGCCGAAACGCTTCGGGGAGCTGTAAGCAAGCGTTGATCCGGAGATGTCCGAATGGGGAAACCCACTGCCCGTAATGGGGCAGTATCCATACCTGAATCCATAGGGTATGGAGGGCACACCCGGGGAACTGAAACATCTAAGTACCCGGAGGAGAAGAAAGCAACCGCGATTCCCTGAGTAGCGGCGAGCGAAACGGGAACAGCCCAAACCAAGAGGCTTGCCTCTTGGGGTTGTAGGACCACTCACATGGGAGTTACAAAGGAACGGGGTAGACGAAGCGGTCTGGAAAGGCCTGCCAGAGAAGGTGACAGCCCTGTAGTCGAAACTTCGTTCCCTCCCGAGTGGATCCTGAGTACGGCGGGACACGGGGAATCCCGTCGGAAGCAGGGAGGACCATCTCCCAAGGCTAAATACTCCCTAGTGACCGATAGTGAACCAGTACCGTGAGGGAAAGGTGAAAAGCACCCCGGAAGGGGAGTGAAAGAGAACCTGAAACCGTGTGCCTACAAGTAGTCAGAGCCCGTTTATGGGTGATGGCGTGCCTTTTGTAGAATGAACCGGCGAGTTACGATGACGTGCGAGGTTAAGTCGAAGAGACGGAGCCGCAGCGAAAGCGAGTCTGAATAGGGCGTTAAGTACGTCGTCGTAGACCCGAAACCAGGTGATCTACCCATGTCCAGGGTGAAGGTAGGGTAACACCTACTGGAGGCCCGAACCCACGTACGTTGAAAAGTGCGGGGATGAGGTGTGGGTAGGGGTGAAATGCCAATCGAACCTGGAGATAGCTGGTTCTCCCCGAAATAGCTTTAGGGCTAGCCTCAAGGGAAGAGTCTTGGAGGTAGAGCACTGATTGAGCTAGGGGCCCTCATCGGGTTACCGAACTCAGTCAAACTCCGAATGCCAACGACTTATCCTTGGGAGTCAGACTACGAGTGATAAGATCCGTGGTCGAGAGGGAAACAGCCCAGACCACCAGCTAAGGTCCCAAAGTGCACGTTAAGTGGAAAAGGATGTGGAGTTGCCCAGACAACCAGGATGTTGGCTTAGAAGCAGCCATCATTTAAAGAGTGCGTAATAGCTCACTGGTCGAGTGACTCTGCGCCGAAAATGTACCGGGGCTAAACGTGCCACCGAAGCTGTGGGATGACCGTTGGTCATCGGTAGGGGAGCGTTCTAAGCGCGCCGAAGCGAGACCGGAAGGACTCGTGGAGCGCTTAGAAGTGAGAATGCCGGTGTGAGTAGCGAAAACAGAGGTGAGAATCCTCTGCACCGAAAGCCTAAGGTTTCCTGAGGAAGGTTCGTCCGCTCAGGGTTAGTCGGGACCTAAGCCGAGGCCGAAAGGCGTAGGTGATGGGCAACAGGTTGAGATTCCTGTACCACCTCCTCACCGTTTGAGCAATGGGGGGACGCAGGAAGGTAGGGCGAGCAGGCTGCTGGAATAGCCTGTCCAAGCGGTTAGGCTGCCAGATAGGCAAATCCGTCTGGCGCAAAGGCTGAGCCGTGATGGCGAAGGGACCATCGGTCCCGAAGTCCCCGATCCTACACTGCCAAGAAAAGCCTCTAGCGAGGTGAGAGGTGCCCGTACCGCAAACCGACACAGGTAGGCGAGGAGAGAATCCTAAGGTGCGCGGGAGAACTCTCGTTAAGGAACTCGGCAAAATGACCCCGTAACTTCGGGAGAAGGGGTGCTCTCTTGGGTGATGAGCCCGAGAGAGCCGCAGTGAAAAGGCCCAAGCGACTGTTTACCAAAAACACAGGTCTCTGCGAAGCCGAAAGGCGAAGTATAGGGGCTGACACCTGCCCGGTGCTGGAAGGTTAAGGGGAGCGCTTAAGCCGCAAGGCTGAAGGTGCGAACCGAAGCCCCAGTAAACGGCGGCCGTAACTATAACGGTCCTAAGGTAGCGAAATTCCTTGTCGGGTAAGTTCCGACCCGCACGAAAGGTGTAACGACTTGGGCACTGTCTCAACGAGAGACCCGGTGAAATCATACTACCTGTGAAGATGCAGGTTACCCGCGACAGGACGGAAAGACCCCGTGGAGCTTTACTGCAGCCTGATATGGAATTTTGGTATCGCTTGTACAGGATAGGTGGGAGCCTGAGAAGCCGGAGCGCCAGCTTCGGTGGAGGCGCCGGTGGGATACCACCCTGGCGGTATTGAAATTCTAACCCGCACCCCTTATCGGGGTGGGAGACAGTGTCAGGTGGGCAGTTTGACTGGGGCGGTCGCCTCCCAAAAGGTAACGGAGGCGCCCAAAGGTTCCCTCAGAATGGTTGGAAATCATTCGTAGAGTGCAAAGGCACAAGGGAGCTTGACTGCGAGACGGACAGGTCGAGCAGGGACGAAAGTCGGGCTTAGTGATCCGGTGGTTCCGTATGGAAGGGCCATCGCTCAACGGATAAAAGCTACCCCGGGGATAACAGGCTGATCTCCCCCAAGAGTCCACATCGACGGGGAGGTTTGGCACCTCGATGTCGGCTCATCGCATCCTGGGGCTGTAGTCGGTCCCAAGGGTTGGGCTGTTCGCCCATTAAAGCGGTACGCGAGCTGGGTTCAGAACGTCGTGAGACAGTTCGGTCCCTATCCGTCGCGGGCGCAGGAAATTTGAGAGGAGCTGTCCTTAGTACGAGAGGACCGGGATGGACGCACCGCTGGTGTACCAGTTGTCCCGCCAGGGGCACCGCTGGGTAGCTATGTGCGGAAGGGATAAGCGCTGAAAGCATCTAAGCGTGAAGCCCCCCTCAAGATGAGATTTCCCATCGCGTCAAGCGAGTAAGATCCCTCGAAGATGACGAGGTCGATAGGTCCGAGGTGGAAGCGTGGCGACACGTGGAGCTGACGGATACTAATCGATCGAGGACTTAACCAAGCGAAAAGCGGAGGTGCCGCGCTTAGCTCTCGAAGCCAAATGTTCTTCGCCCGTAGAGGTGCTTGCACCTCAAGGGAGAAGGTTATTTGGCGCAAGAGAGCTAGGCACCGGAGCTAGACAACGGAAAAGCGGAAGCCGCCTATGCAAGACGGCTTCTTCCAAACGGACGGTTATCTAGTTTTGAGGGAATGAAATTTCCCTTGACAATGTCAATGATTGAACTATAATGGAACTTGTCCATTACTTGCCTAGTGACAATAGCGGAGAGGAAACACCCGTTCCCATCCCGAACACGGAAGTTAAGCTCTCCAGCGCCGATGGTAGTTGGGGCCAGCGCCCCTGCAAGAGTAGGTCGTTGCTAGGCAAGATTTCACTGATAGAGCACCCTGCCTTATTCTAGGCAGGGTGCTTTTTCATTATGCTGGAAACAGCCGCTGTATCAAATATTCATAAAGCAATAACGGTACTTTTTCTGCAGTCAAAGATAAAAATTGAACAATCAATGTATATGCGTTACTTGAATAAGAGTGTAATAACTCACTCCACCATTCCGTTTCATATCGTGAAATCATACTTAAGTTATATAGTAATAAATAATGAGCGATTACTTCCGGAAGCATAAATATTTTTTCTCTCTTTATTGGAATACGGTATGTTCCATTCAAATGAAACATAAATGGTTCACATCCAATTGGCTGTAGTGGCGATTCGATGCCGATGTGAATAAAACGATCTTCTTCTTTCACAAAAGTAGCTTTTAAAAAATGCCATTCATGCTCTATGTAATGAATAAAGCGATTTAACGTCATATGGTAATGATCTAAAATTTCTATCGGAATCGCAATGGAATTGAGAGAAGAGTTATGTATAACTTCTATAGACAATATTTTTTTATCGTTAAATATGAAAAGTGATTCATGTAGTTCGCATATTCTTTGCAGTAACGTAACCATTCGAAATTTTTCTCCTGTTGTTTGTTTCACATGAAACATTTTTTCAGAAAAATGAGTGAACAAGCCGTTTTTTTGTACCTTTACTTCGTCATCTAAAAATTCATATCCTTGTTTTTTTCTTTTTCTTGTTGAGACTCCGTGTGCTAAAACGGAAGTAGACTCAGGATAATCTGCATCGACAGTAAGCAGGCAAGCTTTTAAAAGCTGTACCATTCCGTAAAATAAAAGAACAGGCTTAATCGATAAAGGCGCATGGCGTGCGGTTGAATAAAAGTTTTGGCCGTGTTCTAAATAATAAAGAAATGGATAGCAGTTCGTGTAGCTTTTTTGCATAGCATCTTCTCTTTCTTGTTTTACATAGCATTGATAAAGCAGTTGTTGAGCTATATCTGCCGAATGAAATACGATAAATTTGTTTGGAATGTTTCTGTCATCCAACATTTCTATCCCCCTACCATGAATTTTTTAACAAAATAACTGAAAAGTTGAACATTTTCTCTATTCCTTGACAGTAGTTTAACCAGTTGATAAGCTACTAATAATAATTTTCCGGACAAGGGGGAGAAAACATGTGGGAATCGAAATTTGCTAAAGAAGGATTAACGTTTGACGATGTGCTCCTTATTCCTGCAAAATCAGATGTATTGCCTCGTGATGTAGATGTGACTACAAAGTTAAGCGAAACATTACAGTTGAACATCCCGATTATTAGCGCAGGAATGGATACGGTAACCGAAGCAGAAATGGCAATTGCCATGGCAAGACAAGGTGGGCTTGGGATTATCCATAAAAATATGTCCATCGAGCAGCAAGCAGAGCAAGTAGACAAAGTGAAACGTTCGGAGCGAGGAGTTATTACGGATCCATTTTTCTTAACCCCTGAACATCAAGTATACGATGCGGAACATTTAATGAGTAAATATCGTATTTCTGGCGTACCGATTGTCAATAATGAGGAAGAGCAAAAGCTCGTTGGCATTATTACAAATCGTGATTTGCGTTTCATCCAAGACTATTCCATTAAAATCGCCGATGTAATGACAAAAGAAAATTTAATCACAGCCCCGGTCGGAACGACACTAGAAGAAGCAGAAAAGATTTTACAAAAGTACAAAGTTGAAAAATTGCCGCTTGTCGATGAAAACGGAGTACTAAAAGGACTTATTACGATTAAAGATATTGAAAAAGTAATCGAGTTTCCAAATTCTGCAAAAGATGCGAAAGGACGGCTTCTTGTAGGGGCAGCTGTTGGTGTTACAGCTGATACGATGATTCGCGTGAAAAAGCTGGTAGAAGCAAATGTTGACGTCATTGTCGTGGACACGGCGCATGGCCATTCCAAAGGCGTCCTTGAAACGGTGCGTAAAATTCGCGAACAATATCCAGACTTAAATATTATCGCTGGAAATGTCGCGACAGCGGAGGCGACACGCGACTTGATCGAGGCAGGAGCGAACATCATTAAAGTCGGAATTGGCCCTGGGTCAATCTGTACGACGCGCGTTGTCGCGGGAGTCGGTGTACCGCAAATTACGGCAATATACGACTGTGCGACAGAAGCCCGTAAATATGGCGTCCCGATCATCGCCGATGGCGGAATTAAATATTCCGGCGATATTGTAAAAGCATTGGCAGCAGGGGCACACGCGGTCATGTTGGGCAGCCTTTTAGCCGGAGTATCAGAAAGCCCTGGAGAAACGGAAATTTATCAAGGAAGAAGATTTAAAGTGTATCGCGGAATGGGATCTGTTGCTGCGATGGAAAAAGGAAGCAAAGACCGTTATTTTCAAGAGGATAATAAAAAGTTTGTTCCTGAAGGAATTGAAGGGCGCGTTCCTTACAAAGGACCTTTAGCTGACACGATTTATCAGCTTGTCGGCGGTTTACGTGCAGGAATGGGGTATTGCGGAACAAGAAATTTAGAAGAACTACGAGAAAAGACGCAATTTATTCGCATGACGAGTGCCGGATTGCGAGAAAGCCATCCGCATGATGTGCAAATTACGAAAGAAGCACCAAACTATTCTCTTTCTTAATATATGTCTATTGACCTAACTTAGGCGGAGAAAAGCTTCTCCGTCTATTTTTTTGCACTGGAGTGTGTTACAATAACGTTTGTGTGAGGAGGGTGTGACAGTGAAAAACATCAAACATAAAATGTTGATCAGTTTACTTATTATTTCTCTATTTTTGAGCCTGTTGCCATTTCGTGTGGCAAAAGCAGCAAGCGATCCGCTAAATATCGAAGCAGATGCGGCGATACTTGTTGATGCAAATACAGGGAGAATTTTGTATCAAAAAAATATTGATACAGTTCTCGGTATTGCTAGTATGACCAAAATGATGACCGAGTACTTACTGTTAGAAGCAATTAAAGAAAAACGGGTAAAATGGGATCAGCAATATACACCAAGCGACTACGTTTATCGTCTTTCGCAAGATCGCTCTTTATCCAACGTTCCTTTACGAAAAGACGAAAAATACACTGTTCGTGAGCTTTACGAAGCGATGGCGATTTATTCCGCCAACGCTGCCACGGTAGCTATTGCCGAAATTGTCGGTGGTTCGGAACAAAACTTTGTCAAAATGATGAATGAAAAGGCGAAACAATTAGGACTTAAGGGATATAAATTTGTCAACTCCACGGGATTAAGCAATGAAGATTTAAAAGGGTTTCATCCGGAAGGAACGAACGAGAGAGAAGAGAATGTGATGTCTGCCCGTTCCGTTGCCACACTAGCGTATCATTTGTTGAAAGAATATCCAGAAGTATTGGAAACAGCAAGTACTCCTCGGAAAATATTTCGCGAAGGAACCGATGATCAAATTAAGATGGATAACTGGAACTGGATGCTGCCTGGACTCGTTCGCGAATATGAAGGAGTAGACGGATTAAAAACAGGTTATACCGAATTTGCTGGATACTGTTTTACCGGAACAGCGGAACGAGATGGCGTTCGTTTCATTACAGTAGTGATGAATGCGAAAAGCAACGGAAAATCGACCATCGAAGCTCGATTTGAACAAACGGAAAAACTGCTTCACTATGGATTTAGCAATTACTCTATCAAAAAGCTATACCCGAAAGGATATCAACTAAAAGGAAAATCGACGCTACCGGTAGTGAAAGGAAAAGAAAAGTCGGTTGCCATCGTAACCGATAAGCCGTTTTTTCTTGTCGTGAAAAACGGAGAGGAAAAAAACTATCGTCCTGTATATGTTTTTGATCAAAAGAAATTAACAGACAAAGGTGAATTAGTCGCACCTATAAAAAAAGGTGAAAAAGTCGGATATATGACATTGCAATACAAAGGCACAGAGGAGTATAGCTTTTTAAGTCCAGAAATGAAAAATAATGTAAAAGTAAATATTGTTACAAAGAAAAGCGTCGAAAAAGCAAACTGGTTTGTGCTTGCAGTGAGAGGAATTGGCGGGCTGTTTGGCGATGTATGGACAAGCGTAGTAAAAACGGTCAAAGGCTGGTTTTAAAAGCTCCTTCCTTTTTAGGGAGCTTTTTTCTATTGTGATTTTTTAAAAAATTGAGGTAAAATAAAAAAATGTAATCATCTATTGTAATACTGTGGTATTTAGCGTTAACCATCACAGTGTAACGGCATAGTGAAATAAGGAGGAATGACAAGTGGCAATTACAGGTACAGATCGTGTAAAACGAGGAATGGCGGAAATGCAAAAAGGCGGCGTCATCATGGACGTGGTGAATGCGGAACAGGCGAAAATCGCAGAGGCAGCCGGTGCAGTAGCGGTGATGGCATTGGAACGCGTCCCTGCTGATATTCGTGCCGCTGGCGGTGTCGCGCGCATGGCAGATCCGACGGTCATTGAAGAAGTGATGAAGGCCGTATCGATTCCTGTTATGGCCAAAGCGCGTATCGGTCATTACGTCGAAGCACGCGTCCTTGAGGCGTTAGGTGTTGATTATATTGATGAGAGTGAAGTATTAACACCAGCTGATGAAGAATTCCATATTGATAAAAGACAATTTACCGTTCCGTTTGTTTGCGGTTGTCGCGACTTAGGAGAAGCGGCGCGCCGCATTGCTGAAGGGGCATCGATGCTTCGCACAAAAGGAGAACCAGGAACAGGAAACATTGTCGAGGCAGTGCGTCATATGCGCAAAGTAAATGCGCAAATACGCAAAGTTGTCAGCATGAGTGAAGACGAGCTTGTGACAGAAGCGAAGAATTTAGGTGCTCCGGTCGAAGTATTGCGCGAAATTAAGCGGTTAGGCCGCCTCCCTGTCGTCAACTTTGCCGCAGGCGGTATCGCGACCCCGGCTGACGCGGCATTGATGATGCATTTAGGTGCAGATGGGGTATTTGTCGGTTCAGGTATTTTTAAATCGGAAAATCCAGAAAAATATGCGCGGGCGATCGTTGAAGCAACGGCACATTATGAAGATTACGAGCTAATCGCCCATTTATCCAAAGGATTAGGTAGCGCAATGCGCGGCATTGATGTCGCATCATTATTGCCAGAACAACGTATGCAAGAGCGTGGTTGGTAAGTAAAGGAGTAGACGTTATGATGAAAATTGGAGTGCTTGGCTTACAAGGTGCCGTACAAGAACATGTTCGTTCCATTGAAGCGTGCGGCGCCGAGGCAGTGGTCGTAAAAAAAATAGAGCAATTAGAGGAAATTGACGGCCTTATTCTTCCTGGCGGCGAAAGTACGACGATGCGCCGTTTGATGGATAAATACGGATTTATCGAGCCGTTAAAACAGTTTGCTGCAGCGGGAAAACCGATGTTCGGCACGTGCGCTGGCCTCATTTTGTTAGCGAAACGAATCGTCGGTTATGATGAGCCGCATCTAGGATTGATGGATATTACGGTGGAACGCAATTCTTTTGGCCGTCAACGTGAAAGTTTTGAAGCCGAGCTTTCGATTGCTGGCGTTGCCGATGATTTTATCGGTGTATTTATCCGCGCTCCACATATTGTGGAAGTAGGAGAGGACGTCGAAGTTTTGGCGAAATATGAAGGACGTATTGTTGCGGCAAGACAAGGGCAGTTTCTAGGATGCTCGTTCCATCCTGAATTGACCGATGACTATCGTATGACACAATATTTTCTCAATATGGTGAAAGAAGCGAAAGCATAAAAAGAGTTGCGTTTCAAAAAAACTTATAGTACATTATTGGTACAAACAGGCATATGAAAATCGCATAGCGCTAAAGCGATGAAAGGAACTAGTAGCAAGGTCGTTTCTCTTCAGAGAGTCGGTGGGTGGTGCAAACCGATGGGAAACACTTGTGAATCCATCCTGGAGTAAAATGCCGAACGCGCAAGCTAGTAAGCATTTTCGGCTTTTCGCCGTTATCGATTCAAGCGGAAGACAGCCTCGTCTTCAATTAGGGTGGCAACGCGGGATTACTCTCGTCCCTTTTTGGGGACGGGAGTTTTTATTTTATAATAATAATAAAAAAGGAGGTATCGTTGATGCTTGATGTCAAATATTTGCGCAATCATTTTGAAGAAGTAAAAGAAAAGCTTCTAAAGCGCGGCGAAGATTTAACAAATATCGATCGCTTTGAAGAGCTAGACAAAAAGCGCCGCGAATTAATCGCAAAAGCAGAAGAACTAAAAAATAAACGAAATGAAGTATCCCAACAAATCGCCGTATTGAAACGCGAGAAAAAAGATGCTGATCATCTCATTGCCGAGATGCGGGATGTAGGGGATCGCATTAAAGCCATGGATGATGAAATCCGCCAAGTGGAAGAGGAACTAAATGCGTTATTATTGTCTATTCCAAATATCCCGCATGAATCGGTGCCCGTTGGAAACTCGGAAGAAGATAATGTCGAAGTCCGCAAATGGGGGGAACCGCGTTCGTTTTCATTTGAACCGAAACCGCACTGGGATATTGCCGAACAGCTCGGTATTCTTGATTTTGAACGGGCCGCGAAAGTAACAGGAAGCCGCTTTGTCTTTTATAAAGGACTCGGCGCCCGCCTGGAGCGCGCGTTAATTAACTTTATGCTTGATGTTCATATCGAGGAGTTTGGCTATCAAGAGATATTGCCTCCGTACCTTGTCAATCGGGCGAGTATGACGGGAACAGGACAATTGCCAAAATTTGAAGAAGACGCATTCCGTATCGAAACAGACGATTACTTTTTAATTCCGACAGCAGAGGTGCCTGTGACAAATTTACATCGTGATGAAATTTTATCCGCGGAAGATTTGCCGATTTACTATGTTGCTTATAGTGCATGTTTCCGCGCCGAAGCTGGTTCTGCTGGACGTGATACAAGAGGGCTTATTCGCCAGCATCAATTCAATAAAGTAGAGCTGGTGAAATTTGTGAAACCGGAAGATTCATATGACGAATTAGAAAAGTTAACAAATCAAGCAGAGAGAATTTTGCAACTGCTTGGACTTCCTTATCGTGTTGTATGTTTATGCACCGGTGATTTAGGGTTCTCGTCGGCGAAGACATATGATATTGAAGTATGGCTGCCAAGCTATGGAACGTATCGTGAGATTTCTTCGTGCAGCAACTTTGAGGCATTCCAAGCACGGCGTGCTAACATTCGTTTCCGCCGCGAACCAAAGGCGAAACCGGAATATGTGCATACGCTCAATGGATCAGGGTTGGCGATTGGTCGCACGGTGGCCGCCATCTTAGAAAACTATCAGCAGGAAGATGGAACGGTTGTCATTCCAGAAGTACTGCGTCCGTACATGGGAAATCTAGAAGTTATTCGATAAATAAGAGCAGGGCGGATTTGCCCGCCCGCTCTGCCATAAAAGGTGTTGACTTTTATCTTCAGTGATGTTATATTGAATGATGTCAGTACGGAGGAGTACCCAAGTCTGGCTGAAGGGGTCGGTCTTGAAAACCGAGAGGCGCCGCAAGGCGCGCGGGGGTTCGAATCCCTCCTCCTCCGCCATAAAGGAATTGAAAATACCAACGCGCATAAGTGGAGATTGTTATCCGAGACGATTCGTTACATTTTGTAACGAATTTTTATTTTTCCAAAGCAAAAAATAACCGCCTAATAGTGGCGGTTATTTTTTTATACGATAATACTCGTGAATAATCGTTGAAGCTTTTTTAATAATTGGTTCGATGGACTGCTCGTCTTCGACAATATCGTATTCGTTAATGTTTACGCGAAGAACTGGGCAAGCGTTAAATTCATTAATCCATTTCTCATAACGTTCATACATTTCCTTCCAATATGATATAGGTGTTTTCTGTTCCATTGGACGCCCGCGCTCACGAATGCGCTTTATCACTTCCTCAAAACTTCCTTCCAAATAAATAAGCAAATCAGGATGCGGGAAATACGGTGTCATGACCATGGCTTGAAATAAGCTTGTATATGTTTCGTAATCCACAGCCGTCATTGTTCCATTTTCAAAGTGCATTTTTGCAAAAATATGCGCGTCTTCGTAAATAGACCGATCTTGAACAAAGCCGCCGCCATATTCAAACATCCGCTTTTGTTCTTTAAATCGCTCCGCAAGAAAATAAATTTGTAAATGAAAACTCCAACGTTCAAAATTATCATAAAACTTGTCTAAATATGGATTTGTATCTACTTTTTCAAATGAAGTGCGAAAATTTAGCGCTTTGGCTAATGCTTTTGTCATGGTTGATTTACCGACACCGACTGTTCCGGCAATCGTAATGATCGCGTTATCTGGAATACGATATTTTTCACGTAAGTTCATCGTTGCGAAACCCCTTTTACGACAGTTTTTACTCGTTCGAATATGTAATGTAAATCTTCTTCCCGTTGAACGAAGTCGAGCAAGTCCCCGTTGAACCGAAGAACTGGAATATGTGGATTTGCTTGTTCGAATAGAGCAAACGCTTCTTCATAATCAGCGGCTAGCTGCTGTAAGTAGACCGGATCCATTCTTTTCTCAAAGTCGCGGCCGCGTTGATGAATGCGTGTTAATAGCGTTTCAAGGCTGGCATGTAAGTAAATGATCATATTAGGTTGAGGTAAACCATCTGTTAAAATATCATAAATTTTTATATATTTTTTATAATGATGTTCTTGTAACGTTCTTTTGGCGAAAATTACATTTTTCATAATATGGTAATCGGCAACAACTGGTTTTTTTTGTTGAAGAAAGTTACGATCAATTTCTTCTAATTGCTTATAACGATGGCAAAGGAAAAACATTTCCGTTTGGAAGCTCCATTCTTCGATATTTTCATAAAATTTCCCGAGAAATGGATTTTCATCGACGATTTCTTTCACTAAATGATAGCGGAAGTGTTCGGAAATCGCTTTTGCCAATGAAGTTTTCCCAACCCCAATCGGACCTTCTACCGCGATAAATGGAACCATTCCCATCTGTGCTCCCCCTTCTCCTTAGACAGATAAAATTTATTTTAACACATAGATAAATAAAATCGCACTTGGAAAAACAACCAAGTGCGATTGAAAAAAGTATTATTTACCTTTTTACAACAGTAAAGTTATCTGTTAGCAGCAACCAATTTTGCGGAAAATCTAATCCTAGTTTCCAATAGCTGATTCCCCGTAGGCCGAGTTCTTTTACTAAGTCAAATTTTGCTTGAATCGAACGGGCATCTTCAAACCAAACTTCGTGTTCTTTTCCGTTTTCGTCCCGATAGCGGAAATGAGGAGCTTGCGCTTTGGTGTCATATTCAATGGCGACATTGTATTGAGCAGCAAGACGGATCGCTTGTTGCGGACTAATCGCCCGTGCATATGGTCCACCCGGTACGTATGGAAGCGTCCAATCGTATCCGTATAAGTTTTGTCCCATCATAATTTTAGAAGCGGGCATTTCGGAAATGGCATATTCGATCACCTGCCGAACAGGGCCAATTGGAGAAACCGCCATTGGCGGTCCACCGCTATATCCCCATTCATATGTCATAATGACGACAAAATCAACAATTTGTCCGTGGGCGCGGTAATCATGCGCTTCATACCAGCGGCCTTTTTGTGTCGCGCTTGTTTTTGGCGCCAACGCGGTAGACATAAGCCACCCTTCACGTTCAAATCGCCGTTTTGCTTTTCGCAAAAACGCGTTATACGCTTCGCGGTCTTCGGGACGCAAATATTCCATATCAAAGTGAATATCGCGAAATCCGTATTTTTTTGCTGTTGTTACAATGTTTTCTAATAGACGGTTTTGTAATTGTTCGTTGTTTAAAATAAGCGCTCCTAGTTCATCGCTAAATTGATCGTTTTCGATATTGGTAACGACCATGATTAAAGTAACGCGATTGGCGCGAGCGATAGATGGGAAATTATTCAATGGAGGTTCTTTGAGTGCTGCATTTCGCTGAATTTGGAACTGAAACGGAGCTAAGTATGTTAAATATGGGGCTGCTTGACGAGCACTTGCCTCCAGCGCTGGGCTGACAGTCGTTCCTCGCGGCTCAATGTATCCGTTAAACTCGGCTCTCCGTTTTGCTTTTGGCGGAATGTATAAACGTTGTCCAACTTGCAGCGGGCTATTTAAGGAAATGCGGTTAATTTCCGCAAGACGCTGCGCAGGAATGGAAAATTTCCGGGAGATGGACCATAAACTATCGCCGCGCTGAACCCAATAAAAGCTTCCAACAATCGGAATAACAATCGCTTGACCTACAACAAGATCGTTTGGATTTGGGAGCTCGTTTGCGCGAATAATTTCTTCAGGAGTCGTATTATACGCTTGAGCAATTCCGCTTAACGTTTGCCCGCTTTGTACAACGTGAATTTGCATACTTTACCTCCTAGTTGCGTCTTCGTTCTTCTTATTTTATGATGAAAAAAGAGCAGAAATGACCGTTTTTACGAGGAGTTTAGCAATGGTAAACGATGAATACTATATGCGTTTAGCTATAGAAGAAGCGAAAAAAGCAGAACAAATAGGAGAAGTTCCAATTGGTGCGATCATTGTTCAAGACGGCCATATTATTGCTCGCGCTCATAATTTGCGGGAGACGGAACAGCGTGCCATTGCCCACGCCGAAATTTTAGCGATTGATAAAGCGTGTAAGGAAGTAGGATCATGGCGCTTAGAAGACGCGACATTGTATGTCACA
Source organism: Parageobacillus toebii NBRC 107807 (assembly GCF_003688615.2). Taxonomy (GTDB): domain Bacteria; phylum Bacillota; class Bacilli; order Bacillales; family Anoxybacillaceae; genus Parageobacillus_B; species Parageobacillus_B toebii. The sequence continues at coordinate 933,300 of NZ_CP049703.1, forward strand.
TTAGAACCTTGCGCGATGTGCGCTGGTGCCATTGTACTTGCCCGCATTAAGCGGGTCGTGTTCGGCGCAAGTGACCCAAAAGGAGGCTGCGCAGGAACATTGATGAATTTGTTGCAAGAAGGAAGATTTAATCATCAAGCGGAAGTGACAAGCGGGATATTAGGAGAAGAATGCGGGCAAATGTTAAGCAGCTTTTTTCGAAAGCTCCGCGAAAAAAAGAAAAATATTGGGCAAAGTTCCAGCTAAATGATCGAAGTCAGTCATTGCATTTTGTTTCAAAAACCGATATACTTATATTGCCGTGCTAAGCGGGGAGGTAGCGGTGCCCTGTACTCGCAATCCGCTCTAGCGAGGCTGAATCCCTTCTCGAGGTTAGTTTGCCGTAAGGTCTGTCTCAAGTAAGTGGTGTTGACGTCTGGGTCCCGCGCAATGGGATTCCGTGAACCCTGTCAGGTCCGGAAGGAAGCAGCAGTAAGCGGATTCTCCCATGTGCCGCGGGGGTGCCTGGGCTGAGCTAACTGCTTGAGCAACGCTTGGGGCAGCTAATCGACAGAAGGTGCACGGCCTACATAAAGAGAACATAGAACTCACTCCTTGCGAGTGAGTTTTTTTATTTCTTATTTTGAAAAAAGGTGAAGACATTATATAATAAATAAGATGAGAAAAAGAGGGGGGCCATTTCGTGACATACCAAGCTTTATATCGTGTTTTTCGGCCGCAGCGGTTTGCAGATGTTGTCGGTCAAGAACACGTGACGAAAACATTGCAAAGTGCCCTGCTTCAAAATAAAATATCCCATGCATATTTGTTTTCTGGTCCGCGTGGTACAGGAAAAACGAGCGCTGCGAAAATTTTAGCAAAAGCGGTAAATTGTGAGCATGCACCGACGGTAGAACCATGCAACGAATGTCCTGCATGCATCGGGATTACGAATGGCGCCATTCCAGACGTATTGGAAATTGATGCGGCTTCGAACAACCGGGTGGATGAAATTCGGGATATTCGTGATAAAGTGAAATTTGCGCCGACATCTGTTCGCTATAAGGTATATATTATCGATGAAGTACATATGCTTTCAATTGGCGCTTTTAATGCGTTATTAAAGACGTTAGAGGAACCTCCAAAGCATGTTATTTTTATATTAGCAACAACAGAGCCTCATAAAATTCCGCTTACGATTATTTCCCGTTGTCAGCGCTTTGATTTTCGGCGAATTCCATTGCATTCTATTGTCGCAAGGTTGCGGCAAGTTATTGAACAGCAAGGGATAAAAGCTTCAGATGAGGCTTTGTTTGCGATTGCTCGCGCGGCCGACGGCGGAATGCGTGATGCGTTAAGTTTGCTTGATCAAGCTATTTCATTTAGTGATGGAGAATTGCTGCTTGAAGATGTCCTTGCCATGACCGGATCCGTATCTTCCGCGACATTGGCTTCTCTTGTTCGGGCTATATATGAGAAAGATACGGCAACATCATTGCAGCTGCTTGAGGAAATGATGGATCAAGGAAAAGATCCTAATCGCCTTATTGAAGATTTAATTTTATATTATCGGGATCTTTTGCTTTATAAAACGGCTCCCCATGTAGAAGGGGCGATAAAAGGCACAGTTGTTGACGATACGTTTCAACATTTAGCTCAGTCAGTTCCGTTATCTGACATCTACGAAACGATTGAAGTGTTAAATAAAAGCCAGCAAGAAATGAAATGGACGAATCATCCGCGCATTTTTTTAGAGGTTGCGCTGGTGAAGCTTTGCCATCAACAAGCTTCCTATCCATCACCGTCCTCTGAAGAAATTCAATCGCTCGCAAAAAAGCTGGAATATTTGGAAGCGGAGCTGCGCCGTTTAAAAGAACATCATGCATCTGTCGCAACAACCGCCCCTGCGCAAACGAAAAAACAAACAAAGACGCTAAAAACAGGAGGATATAAAACGCCGGTTGGCCGTATTTATGAAATCTTAAAGCAAGCGACCCATCAAGATTTATCGCTTATCAAAAGCCATTGGGCTGAGATGCTGGATACATTAAGGAAGCAACATAAAGTATCCCATGCAGCTTTATTGCAGGAAAGCGAGCCAGTTGCTGCAAGCCCAAACGCTTTTGTGTTGAAGTTTAAATATGAAATCCATTGTAAAATGGCCGCTGACAATACGAATTATGTGAAAGATAATTTAGAGGCGATTTTATTTGAGCTAACGAAAAAACGTTTTGAAATGGTGGCAGTTCCTGAAGAAGAATGGAGCAAAATAAGAGAAGAATTCATTCGCGAAAAAGGCGCGAAGCGCGAACAAGAACAGGGAGAAGATCCACTAATCGCGGAAGCAAAGCGGCTGTTTGGTGAGGAATTAATTGAAATTAAGGAATAACCATATTAAGGAGGAAAAAACAATGATGCGTGGCGGAATGGGAAATATGCAAAAAATGATGAAACAAATGCAAAAAATGCAAAAAGAAATGCAGAAAGCACAAGAACAATTAGCAGAAAAAACGGTAGAAGGCACTGCAGGAGGCGGTATGGTGACCGTTATAGCGAACGGTCATAAACAAATTTTGGAAGTAAAAATCAAAGAAGAAGTGGTGGATCCAGAAGACATTGAAATGCTCCAAGACTTAGTGTTGGCAGCAACAAATGATGCTTTGAAAAAAGCAGATGAGTTAGCAGCCGAAATGATGGGACAATTTACAAAAGGATTGAATATTCCGGGATTGTTCTAGGAGGAGTTTTAATGCATTATCCAGAACCAATATCTAAACTAATCGATAGTTTTATGAAGCTGCCCGGAATCGGACCAAAAACAGCTATTCGTCTTGCGTTTTTTGTTCTAACGATGAAGGAAGATACTGTGTTGGAATTTGCTAAATCGCTTGTTGATGTCAAACGGAATATTAGATATTGTACGGTTTGTGGGCACATTACCGATACAGATCCTTGTTATATTTGCAAAGATGAAAGACGAGATCGAACAACAATATGTGTTGTGCAAGATCCAAAAGATGTTATTGCTATGGAAAAAATGAAAGAATACAATGGACTTTACCATGTGTTGCATGGTGCCATTTCTCCAATGGAGGGCATCGGCCCAGAAGATATAAAAATTGCGGAGTTATTAAAAAGATTGCAAGATGAAGCTGTACAAGAAGTTATTTTGGCGACAAACCCGAACATTGAAGGGGAAGCGACCGCGATGTATATATCGCGTTTGCTAAAACCAACTGGAATAAAAGTAACGAGAATTGCCCACGGTTTACCGGTGGGCGGAGATTTGGAATATGCCGATGAAGTGACGCTTTCAAAAGCCTTGGAAGGACGTCGAGAGTTATAGAAAGAGAAAGAGGTGGGGGTCACTTGTTATGGCGACGGAAAGGCTGGCTAAAAAAGCAATTTGATTTAAAATTAGTAGAAGAATTACAAGCGCTGAGAGACGAATGGTATGAACAGAAACGGCTGATTGAAAAGTGTGTAGAACCTTCAGAAGAAGTACTAATGGCGTTAAATGTTACAGAGGCCAAATACTTTTTTTTAATCCGTGAAGCAAAATATCGACGTGTATCATTAAAGGGAGTGAAATAGCTTCCTTTATTTTTTTTGTTCTTTTTTCCGTCTTTCATCATAAGTTTGTAGTACAAGCAATAAAAAGGAGCGTGGAAAATGGAACCGAAATTTGTACTTATTTTGCTATCATCTATGATTATTGTTTTATTATTAGCAGGAGCGCGATTAAAAGCATTAAAATTTTTAGGATATGGGGCGATTAAACTAATCGTTGGAGCACTAGTATTATTTGTTATTAATGCAATTGGCGGAGCGTTTCAATTTCATGTCCCCATTAATTTCATAACAGCATTCATATGTGGATTTCTCGGGATACCGGGAGCGGCAGCTTTAGTTATCATCGAAAAGTATATCGTTATGTAAGGAAGATATGTTTCATTTGTAAGCGAGATGACGAAAAGGCGTTGTTTTCCATCAGCGCCTTTTTTATTTTTTGAAAAAACATATTGACTTTTATTTTTATATGTATTATATTAAAAAACGTCGTTGTTAAAAAATGAATAAATAAGTTGACAACATGTAATGCAGTATGTATAATATAAAAAGTGTGCGAAGTTCCTTGAAAACTAAACAAAACGCAAGCGTCAATAAGAAAAGCGGAGGCGACTTGACACCTTCGGTGTCGGCGCCGAATTAAAAGCCAATC